>JAUVXG010000293.1 GCA_030603685.1 Pleomorphomonas sp. | reverse complement strand
GGGACGGCCGACGCTCAAGGTGCGACCGGACGATGCGGCCCGACTCGGCATAACCCAGGGCGACACGGTCGTGATCGGCAACCATCGTGGCCGGGTTGAGCTTCACGCCGAACTCTTCGAGGGGCTGCAGGCCGGCGTCGTTGTCGCCGAGGGTATCTGGGCGAACCGGGCGCACGGCGGCGGAGTGGGCATCAACACGCTGACGGGGTCGGATGAGATCGCGCCGTTTGGCGGCGCTGCCTTTCACGACACCAAGGTTTGGCTCATGAAGCTGTGACGCCGAAAGGGCAGGCCAAGATTCCGAACCCGATGGGTTTCCTTTGCATTGAGGTGATTCCATCCCTTCGGAAAATGCTCTATGAAACCGCCGTTTCGGGGCCGCGCGGCGCGGCCCGACGATTCTTTCAAAATGAGGCCATGATGCGGGTTGTTTCCGGTTCTGTTGCCGCCGTTGCGCTTGCCGTCGGTCTGGTCAGCGCGTTGCCGGCAAGCGCCGACACGATTTCCCGCGACACTCTGTCGCGCAAGTTCCTCGACTACTGCGTCAATACCCAGTACCGCGTCGAAGGCATCGACCGAAGCTCCATGGTCGACAAATGCCGCAAGGCCTCCGTGGCCGCGATGGCTCAGTTCGAGGGCGACAGCTTCGACGCACCGTCGCGTGCGAAGCTCACGGCCGAGCAGGACAAGGCAATTCGCGCCGCCGTTGCTGCTGCCTTCGCCAAGAAGTAAGTCTCCTCCTCGTCTGGCTGGACGCTTTCTCGGTCTGGCTCTCCGCCCGACGGGCGAATGCTTATGCCATGATCGCCTTGATACCGTCAGCGACGAACTGAACGGCGAGCGAGGCGAGCAGGACGCCGAGAAGTCGCGTCAGCACATTGCGGCCGGTGTCGCCCAGATAGCGGTCGATGCGGTCGGCGGCGATGAAGATGGCGAACGACAGGGCGATGATCGCGGCGATGATCAGCACCAGCGTCGCCATGGTCAGCGGATCGTGCGCGTCCGCCGCCAGCAGAATGGTGGCGGATATGGCGCCGGGGCCGGCAAGAAAGGGAATGGCGATCGGGAAGACGGCGAGATGCCGGATGTCCTCGCCGATCGGCTGCGGATGACCGACCGCTACGTCGGCGTGGCCGCCCTTGTCGGAACCGCTCGACTTGGGCTTCTCGAACACCATTTCGAAGGCGATCCAGAACAGCAAGAGACCGCCGGCGATGCGGAAAGCCGGCATGGATATGCCGAGGAAGGTCAGGATGCCGGCGCCGACGAAGGCGAAGGCGATCAGAACCAGAAAGGCGATGACCGAGGCGCGCACGGCCATGGCGCGTCGCATCTCGGGGCGGGCGCCGGCCGTCAGTGCCAGCACCAGCGGCGCGAGGCCCACCGGATCGATGGTGACAAAAAGTGTCGCGAAGGCATTGAGGATATAGTCGATCGGCATGGCCCATCCGCCGTTTCGGAAGTTGCCTGCTGCTCTGCCAGAAAAGCGATAGCGCCGATAGGGGCGGGCAACCTGTTGGCCGTGATTATAGGGAAAAGACGTGACTGTTCCCACAAACAAGACCGAACTCGCCGAAGCCATTCGCGGCAACTACTTGAAACTCCGTAGCGATCTGGATGGAGTGCCCGAGGCGCTTACCCGCGAGCCGACACTCGAAGGTCACGCCAAGGGTACGGTCATGAGCGTGCATGATCTCGTTGCCGATCTCGTCGGCTGGGGAGAGTTGGTTCTGAAATGGCATGCCGGCCGAAACGCCGGCCGACAGGTGGACTTTCCGGAGACCGGCTACAAGTGGAACGAACTCGGCCGACTGGCCGGGAAGTTCTATGCCGACCATGCGGATCTGACCTATCCGGGGCTGCTCGACCGTTTCGCCGCGACGAAGGATCGCATCCTTGCCGTCATCGACGGCACCGACGACCACGACCTCTACGGCAAGCCATGGTACGAGACCTACACGCTCGGTCGCATGATCCAGCTGAACACCGCGTCGCCCTTCGACAACGCCCGCAAGCGGCTTCGGCGCTGGAAGAAGGAAAAGGGACTCGGCTGAAACCAAGGGCGCGGGAAGTGCCGTTTTCCGCTGGACAAACCGGTCGTTCCGTGGTCTTTGCGCCGCCACAGCATTATCAGGACCAGCCGCCGGCCGGCGGCGCCTTACGCGCCGCTCTCTCCGGAGCGTGGCGGCGTTCCGAAACGACGATTCAGCGCGGATGTGAACCCGGATTGAATGCCGGTCGATCCTGCCGCCTGGGAGACAGTGGGACCATGAACGACGACCGATCCGGCGCCAGATCCGAGCCGCGTCCGGCCAACCAGCGCGGGGCTGCCCGCCTCGCCGCCGTGCAGGCGCTCTATCAGCTTGAGATCGGCGGCGGCGACCTCATGGAAGTGGTGCAGGAGTTCGAGGCCTTCCGTCTGGGCAAGGAGCTCGACGGCTTCGAGTATAGGCAGGCCGATGCCGGCTGGTTCCGCGACATCGTCGGCGGCGTCGTTGCCGACCAGCGAACGGTCGATCCCATGGTGCATACCGCGCTGGTCGAGGACTGGCCGCTCAAGCGCGTCGACGCGACGCTGCGCGCCATCCTGCGCTGCGG
>JAUVXG010000152.1 GCA_030603685.1 Pleomorphomonas sp. | reverse complement strand
TCCACCTGACGCCGTGGGTGCACTGGCCGGACACGATGGTGACTTTCGCTATCGAGGATCGAATCGCCTTCACCTGCGACTTCCTCGGCGCTCACCTCGCCACCACCGAGCTGTTTGCGCGCGACGAGGCGCAGGTCGCCATCTCCGCCAAGCGCTATTACGCCGAGATCATGATGCCCTACCGAAGCTTCTCGGCCGAAGCGCTCGGCAAGGTCGAGGCGCTCGCGCCGCTGTTCGTGGCGCCCAGCCATGGCCCGGTTCACGATCGCCCGTCCTTCATCTTCGATCTCTATCGGGGCTGGACGTCCGATGAGGTCAAGCCGCTGGTCGTCATTCCCTACGTGTCGATGTACGAGAGCACGGCGAAGATGGTCGCCATTCTCGTCGACAGCCTGACCGAGCGCGGTATCGCCGCCCAGCCGATCAACGTGGTCGATCTCGATAGCGGCGCTCTCGCCATGAGCATCGTCGACGCCTCAACCATCGTCTTCGCCTCCCCCACCGTACTGTCGGGCCCGCATCCGAGTCTTGCGGCGGCGGCCATCCTCATCAACGCCCTGTCTCCGAAAACGGCCAAGGTGGCGGTCATGGGCTCCTTTGGCTGGGAGGGCAACCTGCCGGACCAGGTGATCGCCCTTCTCCCTCGCCTCAAGGCCGAGGTTCTGGAGCCGGTCATGACCAAGGGACTGCCACGGGCGGAGACCGTCGAGGAGATCGGCCGGCTCGCCGACGATATCGCCAGACTCCGTGTCACAGAGGCGGCAGCGGCCTGATTGTCGGTCGGTCCGGCGCACAATTTTCTTGCGCTTGTCCGGTCGGCGTCCGCATATACGGAAAATCGTTTCCTGAGACCGGTGGCCATGCCACCGGTCGCTTTTGCGTATCCATTTGCCGCAATGTCCTGCGACCTTCGGGGTGGAGCGCCAACCTGCAGAGTTTAACATGACCATTCGCCTTCACACCGGCGACCTTCCCGATCTCGACGCCTACGGCGACGTTGTCGCCATCGACACCGAAACGCTCGGCCTCAACCCGCATCGCGACCGGCTGTGCGTCGTGCAGCTGTCGCCGGGTGACGGATCGGCCGACGTCGTGCAGATCGCCAAGGGCCAGACCGCCGCGCCGAACCTTGTCCGCCTGCTCACCGACCCCCGGCGCATCAAGGTCTTTCACTTCGCCCGCTTCGACATCGCCGTTCTCAAGCGCACTTTCGGCATCACCGTAACGCCGCTTTTCTGCACGAAGATCGCGTCAAGACTCACGCGCACCTATACGGACCGGCACGGCCTGAAGGATGTCACCAAGGAGCTTCTGGGTATCGACATTTCCAAGGCGCAACAGTCGTCGGACTGGGGTGCCGCGACTCTGAGCCAGGCGCAGCTCGATTACGCCGCTTCGGACGTGCTCAATCTTCATGCGCTACGCGAGCGGCTTCTGGCGATGCTCGAACGCGAGGGGCGGATGGACATGGCGGAGGCCTGCTTCCGCTTCCTGCCGACCCGTGCCGACCTCGATCTGGCCGGCTGGGCAGAAGAGGACATTTTCGCCCACAGTTGAGTCCGCTTGTGGGGGAGAGCGGCAGACGGAGGTCGGTCGGCCATCGAAGTGACGGAAAATCGAGGCGATCGCCGTCAGGCGATTGCCGTAAAGTGATCGCAAGCCCCTCGCGACACGGCAAGCGTTGGTTTATCTTTTATGCTTAAGGTCTGCCGGGCAACGATCGATCAGTCCGGCCCGAGAGGGTGATCCAGGCTCGATCAAGACCGAAGACTAGGGTACCGTCGACAAAACGGGAACAGGGGATGAGCGGCATCGCGGCGAACCGCGCTTTCGATGGGAATGATCTGGGACCGTTCGGAGACACCGCCGAGCGGGCGCGGCAGTTCGCCATCGCGGCGCGGGAAAGCAAACGCGTTCGCCGCCTGCGCATCATCCTGCCGGCGGTCGGCGCTTTGCTTTGCCTGATCGTGGTGGCCGCAACGGTCATCACCCGCATCAGCATCAGCCTCAGCATCGGCGATCTGAAGATCACGACCGAGGGGCTCGCCATGGATGCGCCTCATCTGTCGGGCAGCGACGGCAAGGGCCGCACCTATGCCGTCAGCGCCGAAAGCGCCGTGCAGGACCTCGGCGACACCAGGATCATCCGCCTCAAGGGGATCGAGGCGACGGTGACCCAGGCCGACGGCAGCCGCGCCCGCCTTCTTGCCGACAGTGGCGTTTACGATTCCGCAGCGCAGACGGTGGTGCTCAAGGAAAACATCCGGCTGAGCAACTCCGACGGCTCGGGTGGCGCTCTGGAGCGGGCGGAGATCAACCTTTCCACCGGATCGCTGACGTCCGACAGCCCGGTGGCGTTCTCCTCACGCCTCGGCGAGATCAGCGCCGAGAAGATGGGTGTCGAAAAGAAAGCGGGCACCGTGACCTTCTCGGGAGGCGTTCGCATGACCGTCGATCCGACCGTCCGCCCGGGCGGCGGCGACAAAGCACTTTCCAGCCGAACCGAACATGGCGCCGAAGGCGCTTCGGACGCGGCTCCGTGACAACAATCAGACGGCTCGGCGCGCTTCACCCGAGTCCACGACGTTCTAGCCGCCTCAAGAAGGCAGAAGGCAACTCAAGATGACCCGCATGCCTCGCACCAGCCTTTTCAGCCGGGCCGCAGCCGCCGGCCTGCTGGTCGCCCTCGCGCTCACCCCGGCCCTCGCGGCCGAGCAGACGGGAAAGCTACCGCCGAATGCCTACCAGGGTCTCGGCATGTCCTCCGACCAGCCGATCCAGTTCGAATCGGAACAGCTTGAGGTCCATGACCAGGACAAGACGGCGACGTTCATCGGCCACGTCATCGTCCGGCAGGGGGCGACCGTTCTGAAGACCGATCGCCTCATGGTGTTCTACCAGGGCTCGCCCACCGGGGAGGGCCCCCAGCAGGTCAGTCGCCTCGAGGCGAAGGGCAGCGTGCTGGTGACTTCGGCCAACCAGACGGCAAGCGGCGATGCGGCCACCTTCGACACCGCAGCCAATACGATCATGCTCACCGGTAACGTCGTGCTGACCCAGGGCGACAATGTTATCCGCGGTTCGAAGCTGCTGATCGACATCAACACCAGCCAGGCGAAGATGCTGGGCGGCCGGGTGCAGATGCTGATCGCTCCGAAATCGCTCGACGCCAAGGGCTGATGCCCCCTTTCCGCCGGATACCAGAGCCTTGCTGAAGCGCTTCGCCCAGACCGAGACCCCGCCGCCGCCCGAGGCGGCAGACACATCCGATCTTGCCGTCTTCGACCTCGTCAAGACCTTCGGCCAGCGGCCGGTGGTGCGCGGCGTTTCCATGCAGGTGCGACGCGGCGAAGCCGTCGGCCTTCTCGGCCCCAACGGCGCCGGCAAGACCACGCTGTTCTACATGATCACCGGGCTGATCCCGGCCAACGGCGGCAGTATCTTCCTCGACGGGCACGACATCACCGGCTATCCGATGTTCCGTCGCGCCCGACTGGGCATCGGCTATCTCCCGCAGGAAGCGTCCATCTTTCGAGGCCTCACGGTCGAAAACAACATTCGCGCCGTTCTGGAACTGGTCGAACCGAATCGCGATGCCCGCGAGGCTGAGCTCGATGCGCTGCTCGACGAGTTCCATCTCGCCCACCTGCGCCGCCAGCCGGCCATCGCCCTTTCCGGCGGCGAGCGGCGACGCGCCGAAATCGCCCGAGCGCTGGCCAGCCGGCCGATCTTCATGCTGCTCGACGAGCCGTTCGCCGGTGTCGACCCGATCGCCGTCGGCGACATCCAGGCGCTGGTGCGCCACCTGACCGGACGCGGCATCGGCGTGCTGATCACCGACCACAACGTTCGCGAGACGCTCGGCCTCATCGACCGCGCCTATATCCTGCACTCCGGCATGCTGCTGGTGGAAGGAACGCCCGACGACATCATCGCCGACGCCGACGCGCGGCGCGTTTACCTCGGCGAGCAATTTACCCTTTGAAGCTGCCCTCTGCCTAGGTTATGAAGCAAGAAGCGGACCACCTTCGGCCGCCTCACTGATTTCATGGCTTCCGCGTCGGCGCGGGATGGACGGGGGTTGCTCGATGGCGCTGTCGGCGCGGCTCGAACTCAGGCAAAGCCAGTCGCTGGTGATGACGCCGCAGCTGATGCAGGCCATCAAGCTGCTTCAGCTGTCCAACATGGATCTCGTCACCTATATCGAGCAGGAGCTTGAGCGCAATCCGCTGCTCGAACGCGCTGACGACGGCGGTGACGGCGAGGCGCCTGTCGCCGAACCGGCCGACGCGGATGTGCCGACGCGGGCCGATGCGCCCGACTGGTTCGAGACCGAGGGCGCCCCGAGTTCGGAACGGGTTTCCAGCGTTCTCGACACCGATATCGGCAATGTCTACCCCGACGACGCCGGCCAGCCCGAACGCCAGCCTCTCGACGTCGGCGCGCTTGCCGGGGGAGACTGGGCGTCGGTGGGCCGCGGCGGCACCGGCGAGGACTACAGCCTCGAGAGCTTCGTGGCCGGCGAAATCAGCCTTGGCGATCATCTCGCCGAGCAGTTGGCCGTTGCGATAACGGACCCGGCGCTACGTCTCATAGGCCATGATCTCATCGACCAGGTGGACGAAGCCGGCTACCTCAGGGCGGATCTCGCCGCCACCGCCGAACGGCTGGGCGCTCCGCTTTCGGACGTCGAGAAAGTGGTTGCCGTGCTCCAAACCTTCGAGCCGACAGGGATCTGCGCCCGCAACCTTGCCGAATGCCTGGCCTTGCAGCTTGCCGAAAAGGACCGGCTCGACCCGGCAATGCAGGCGCTGATCGCCCATCTCGACCTTCTCGCGCGGCGCGATCTCGCCGCGCTCAAGCGCCTTTGCGGCGTCGATGACGACGATCTGGGCGACATGATCAAGGAAATCCTGGCGCTCGACCCCAAGCCGGGCCATGCCTTCGGTTCGACGCAGGTGCAGACGGTGGTGCCCGACGTGATGGTCCAGTCTGCCGCCGATGGAGGCTGGACGGTGGAACTCAACACCGACACGCTGCCGAAGGTGCTGGTCAACCAGACCTATTATGCCGAAGTGTCGAAAACGGCCCGCGAGGAAGAAAAGACTTATCTCGGCGAGTGCTTCCAGTCGGCCAACTGGCTGACCAAGAGCCTGGATCAACGCGCCAAGACCATCCTGAAGGTGGCAACCGAGATCGTCCGCCAGCAGGACGGTTTCCTGACCCACGGCGTCGCCCCCCTGAGGCCCCTCAATCTCCGGATGATCGCCGACGCCATCGGCATGCACGAGTCGACGGTGTCGCGCGTCACCTCGAACAAGTACATGGCGACGACACGCGGCATCTTCGAGCTCAAGTACTTCTTCACCTCCTCGATCGCCTCCTCCGAAGGCGGCGACGCCCATTCGGCCGAAGCCGTGCGCCATCGCATCCGGCAACTGATCGACGCCGAAACTGCCGACGACGTGCTTTCCGACGACACGCTCGTCAAGATGCTGCGTGATGACGGCATCGACATCGCCCGTCGTACGGTGGCCAAGTACCGGGAAGCGTTACGCATTCCCTCCTCCGTTCAGCGTCGGCGTCTGAAGCAGCTTGCCGGGGCGTAGAATCGCGGTAACCTTTCGGAAATCAGGGGTCATCCGGAAGGCGGATTGATATCGCCTCCGGCCGACGCCACATCTGATGCATGCGGGCGCGTCGCCCGGCAACGCCAGCTCAGGGGAGGTTTTCGGCTTTTCCGCTTCCAAATCCCCGATCGGCGCTTGCCCCAGCCAAGAGCTGCGGAGCAAGGGGGAAGCGGCAACACCACCCACCGACGAGACGGAAAGCCGCGCCCCCGCTCGCCGGCGCCGGCCGAGACCCGCCAAGCGCGGACGGCCGGAGACCCAGGTGCTGGACGAGACATCGCCAGTAACCCGGTCGGTTCATAAAGGCGCGAGAAACGAGGACTCTGATGCCGCTTCGCATTACCGGAAAGAACGTCGACATCGGCCAGGCGCTTCGCGAGCACATCACCACACGCACCACCGAGGAACTCGGCAAGTATTACGACGAAGCCTTCACCGGGCATGTCGTGGTGCAGAAGGAGGGCAAGGCCTACATTGTCGACTGCTCGATCCAGCTCGCCTCCGGCACGACGCTGCAATCGCGAGGCGAGGATTTCGAGGTTTATCCGGCGGCCGAGAAAGCGGTCGAGCGAATCGGCAAGCGGATGCGGCGCCACAAGCGCAAGCTGAAGAACTTCAAGGGCGGTGAATCGGCAGCCGGCGACCAGACGCCCGGCGGCCGGTCCTGGGGCGATATCGATGCCCAGGCGACGGTGTTCGCCGCCTTCGACGACGAGGAGCTCGGCGAGGACTTCGCGCCAACCGTCGTGGCGGAAACAACCCAGAAAATCCGTACGATGAGTGTCGGATCGGCAGTCAGCGAACTCGACTTCACCGGTGCGCCCCTAGTGATTTTCCGCAATGCCGGCAATGGCGGCGTCAATGTCGTCTACCGCCGCAACGACGGGAATATCGGCTGGGTAGACCCCTCGCTCAACGAAATCGCCGGCTGACGGGGCTCATCCCATCTGTCCTTTCTCGGTTCAGACCTATATGAAGGCGAGGGTCGGGCTTACCCGGCCCTCTGCCAAACTTGGAACAAGACGATGGATCTGAGCGACCTCCTTGTGATCGATGCAATCCTGCCGCGGCTCAAGACCGCCAACAAGAAGCAGGCGCTTCAGGAGATGGCCGCCAAGGCTGCCGCTCTTACCGGACGGGACGAGCGCGACATCTTCGAGACGCTGATGCAGCGAGAGAAGCTGGGTTCGACCGGCGTGGGACACGGCGTTGCCATTCCTCACGGCAAGCTGGTGGGCCTCGAACGGCTGGTCGGCGTCTTTGCCCTTCTCGACCGGCCAATCGACTTCGATTCGCTCGACGGCGAACCGGTCGACGTGGTGTTCCTGCTGCTTGCGCCGGAAAGCGCCGGTGCAGATCATCTCAAGGCATTGGCCCGCATAGCTCGTGTCCTGCGCGACGACGAGACGGCGGCGAAACTCCGTGCTGCCGACGATGCCACGGCGATGTATGCGCTTCTCACCGAGAACGTTCGCTCGGACGCCGCCTGAGGTTACTAGTCCTCCTTCGGAAGGTCCGGCGCGGCGCACTGCTGATTGACGTCACAGCGGTTGATTTCTGAAAACAAATCATGAACAATGGCAGGTGGAGACTCGATGATGCCCCTGCCGACCGCCGCGTTTTCCTCCCCGATCGAAAGCTTCGTCAACGACGGGCGGCAATCGGAAGCCGCGCGCCTCGTGCAACGCGGCGTTGGCCGTCTGTTGGCGGGTCATGGATTTTCCGTTCTTTACGAACTGCCGCTCGCATCGGGGCGGCGGGCCGACGTCGTGGCCCTCGGCGGAAACGGTGACATTTTCATCGTCGAGATCAAGTCGTCGGTGGAAGATTTTCGCGCCGACCGCAAATGGCCCGACTATCGACTCCACTGCGACCACCTGTTCTTTGCCACCCACGCCGGCGTGCCCGCAGATATCTTTCCGGAAGATGCGGGCCTGATCGTCGCCGACGGTTATGGTGGAGCGATCCTCCGGGAGGCCCCCAGCCATCGACTCGCCGCCGCGACGCGTCGGGCAATGACCCTGCGCTTCGCCCAGGTGGCGGCGCGTCGCATTCAGCAACTGATCGATCCGCAACTACCCGACATGGGCGCCTTCTAGAACGCTCGCCAAGCGGGTCGAAATCGGCAGAGCTTCTTGCTCTGGGCGCTGGGCCAAAGGGCGAACAGACTGAAGTCTATGCCGAAAAGGCGACTTCCAGCGCCTGTTCGCGACTAAGAGCGGGGGTGTCGCCGCTTGCCGCGGCGCGTACGGGCGCTATCCTTTTCTTCACTGACAACGGGGCGGCGGAGGACATCGCAAGGGGGCGGTCACAACCGCCTGGAGGACGGCGTGCCGTATTATCATAGCTACTCCGGGTCCGAAGCGGCCAAACCGCCGCTGCCATCCAGTCGTCGGCCGCCGGAGGCGTCCGGCCCTTCGGCCGACCTGTATGCTCGCGTTGCGCGTCGCTATTGCCCCCCGACGTTCGATCTCGGCACCGCCTTTTTCTCCGGGGTACGCGGTCCCGTCTTCGAGCGAGTGCGACGAGCGACGCCTTTCTGGAAGCTTGTCGCCTTCGACCGTCTGGCGCCCGGAACTGACGGCACCGTTCCCTCCGTGTTGGTGCTGCCGCCCTACGCCGGGCACTGTCCGACCCTTGTCCGCGATACGGTAGCTGCCTTCCTGCCCGATCATTCGGTGCATGTCGCCGGCTGGGCCGATGCCCGGCGCGTGCCGCTTTCGGCCGGCGCCTTCGGACTTGGCGAGGCGGTCGAGGCCGTCGCCGAAATGATCATGGAGATCGGAGGGCCGGTACATGTGGTCGCAATCACCGAAGCCGGCGTCGTTGGCGTTGCAGCCGCGGCCTTGCTTGGACGGAGCAATCGTTCCCCGGCCTCGTTGACGCTGATCGGCGGGCCAATCGATTGCCGGTCCGATCATGCCGGGCTTGCCGCCGAGGCGGCCGCACGTGGGCTCGATTGGCTCGTGCGAGCGGTGATTGCTCCGGTCCCGCCTCCCTTCGAAGGCGCCTATCGCGAAGTGTTTCCAGGGTTCTTCGCCCTCACAGGCTTCCTGACGCGCAACCTCGACCGCTCCGCCATCGACCACAAGGAACTGTTCCTGGGGCTTGTTTCCGGCGATGGCGACGGCGCCGATGGCCACCGCGGCTTCTTCGAGGAGTTTCTGGCCGTCATGGACGTGCCTGCCGAGTTCGTGTTGCAATGGATAGAGGCAGTCCTGATCGATCGTCCCTTCACCCCGGATCTTGGCAAGGCGTTCCCGCCCATTGCCGCGCCGCCGCTCTCCGGCATCCCCTTGATGACGGTAGAGGCGGGACGCGATGTTTTCGGCGGCGGCGGCCAAACGCATGCGGCTCACCTGATGACCGGTTCGCCGCAAGGAGGATGTCGCCATACCGAGGATGAGGCTGGCCGGTTCGCTCTCTTCAGCGGCGCGCGCTGGCGTGCTTCGGTGTTTCCGCGTGTCGCCGACTTCATATCCAATCACGCCGATCCGCCAGGACGTTCGAAGCCCTGCAAGGTCGAGGATCTTCTCAAGCTGTCCGGGCTCACCCCTGCACTTGTTGGCCGGCTCAACCGGGAAGGCATCTACTTCGTCCATCAGCTCGCCCGGCTCGACGAGGCCTCGGCGAGCGAGCTCGACCGCCGCCTCGGGACAATGGCCCACCCGCTCGCCGCCCAACTCGCACGCGAGGCGCGCTTTCGGCTCGGTGAGGTCGGGCGATCTTGAACGGCGTAGACGGCAAGGCCATATAGAACTCTGATCACCGGGTGCCTCAGGGGCCCGGTCAAGGTCGCTTCCTTGCGAGGACTTTGAACAATGACGAGATTGGCAGGCTTCTCGAGCCCGTTCCTTCTGGGCTTCGATGAGATCGAGCGTGCGCTCGACCGCGTGTCGAAGGCCGCGAACGATGGTTATCCTCCGTACAACATCGAGCGAATCGAGCGCGAAGGTCCTGAAGGCGACGTGTTGCGCATCACGTTGGCCGTCGCCGGGTTCACGCGTGAGCAACTCGACGTTTCCGTCGAAGAGAACCAACTCGTAATTCGGGGTCGACAGGCGGACGACAAGTCGCGCCTCTATCTCCACCGAGGTATCGCAGCGCGGCAGTTTCAGCGCACCTTCGTCCTTGCCGAAGGCATCGAAATCCTTGGGGCCGACCTCCGAAACGGCCTGTTGTCGATCGATCTGGTGCGCCCGCCGCTCGAACGCGTCATTCGGCGAATCGAGATCAACGCCGAGGATTGACGATAAACGCGCCGGTCACCTTTTCCCACTAGACTGCGTTTCAGACCCGATCGCCCTTCGCCGGCGAACGGTGTCCCTCCCCCTGTCCGGTCAAGACCGGCAAGGGGAAAGGAGTAAAGCGATGGCTACTTTCACCAAGACCACTTCCGCCGACGATCGGAAGATCATGCCCGATGCCGCCTTCCGGCAACTCGGTGGTGGCAGCGTTGCCTATCTACGCCTCGTCTCCTCCGATGATGTGATCGCTGCCCACCCAGGGTATCTTGATCTCAGGCCCGGCATGAAGCTGTGGGCGCTGCATTCGGCCGATGGACAGCCGATCATGCTGACGGACAGCCGCGAGGCGGCCATCGCCAACGCCACCGAGGCCGACCTCACGCCGATGATGGTGCACTGATCGGATCTAGTCCGAACCGATGGCGAGGGCGGCGAAGCCCTCGTCGGTCGGAAACCGCGTTGCTGCCTCGGCTGCGATGCGACGTGCCGCAGCGGTGTCGCCAGCGTCTCTTAGAAGCCGGATGCGCCGACGCGGCACCTCCTTGAGGTAGCGTTTGACAAGGCTCGACAGGATGGCGTCGGCAGCGATGGCTGCGTCGAGCCCGGCAAGCAAAGCCTCCGCATGGACAAGGTCGCCCGCCCGTGCCGCCGCCTCGGCCGCAAGCATCGCAAGGCCCGGATTGATCTCCGGCAAGAGTCCCATCACGGCATCCGCATCAAGCGCCGCTCCGTCGTCGAAGGCGGCTCGGGCGGCGGCGAACCGGGCGTGAGCCGACCAGTCGACCGAAGGAACGAACAAGCCGCGCGCGGCGGCTTCGACCGCAATGTCGCGACGGAACGTCGCTATGACCTTGCGAATGATGTTCAGGCTGTAGAGGTGGTCATGCACCTCGTGACTTGAGC
Organism: Pleomorphomonas sp.; assembly: GCA_030603685.1. Lineage (GTDB taxonomy): Bacteria > Pseudomonadota > Alphaproteobacteria > Rhizobiales > Pleomorphomonadaceae > Pleomorphomonas. Next base: position 647 of record JAUVXG010000152.1, on the reverse strand, counting down.
GAAGCGGCACCAGGGTCACGTTGTCTGGCAGCTTCTGAGCGGCGAGGCGGGCACCGACACCGGTGTCGTAAGGATCGTAAAGGGGCACGATCACCCGCGCAGCGCCCCTTCGTGGAACCGCCAGCAACTCCCCGAGATCGGCCTCTCCTTGTCTCATCGAGAGGCCGGCCGCGGCCGACTGACTGCCAGGCTCGCCGATCCGGAAGTCCGGCGCGAACGCGTAAAGCTCGGCCTCGGGATACCTGGCCGCCGCTGCGGCAGCGCCGAAGGCGCCCATCGAACTGCCGTAGAGAATGATGCGCGCGGTCCTTGCAGCCGATGCCGCCTCGCCGATCAATCGATCGATGGACGCGTCGCGACTTCGATACCAGTTGTTCTTCGGCTCGTTGATGAACAGCCGGCTGTGCGTGGTGGTCGCAAACAGGCGCTCCAGCCCGAACTTTCCACTGGGGACACGTACCTGACTGAAGACCACGACCAGCGTGTCGCTTCCCAGATGGAATCGACTGGCGAGACCGCCTTCCTCTCCCTCAAGCAAGGAAGCTGTCATTTTCGGAAAGCCGCCGGTTGCCATGGCCGCGTCACTGCCGCACACCCATGATCGACGCTGGAGAGACGGGACATGGCTGATTCGCTACCCCAAGGAG
>JAUVXG010000112.1 GCA_030603685.1 Pleomorphomonas sp. | reverse complement strand
GCCGTCGACGAGGGCAAGCTGCTTTAAATCCTGGTTGCCGAGGCCACCGAGGGCGTGAAGGTCAATGCTGTGATCGCCCGGGTCTGCGAGGAGGGCGAGGCCGCCACGGGCAAGCCGGAAGCCGGTGAGGCGCCTCAGCCCCCCGCCGAGGCCGCTCCGGCCGAAAAGAAGCAGCCGATGGCGCAGGCATCGAGTACGGTGCCGGCAGCGCCGGCCGTCAAGGCCGAGGCCGATCCGGACATCCCCGCCGGAACCGAGTTCGAGAGCAAGACGGTGCGCGAGGCGTTGCGCGAGGCCATGGCCGAGGAAATGCGCCGCGACGAAGACGTGTTCCTGATGGGCGAGGAAGTCGCCGAGTATCAGGGCGCCTACAAGATCTCGCAGGGGCTTCTGGACGAGTTCGGCGCCCGGCGCGTCATCGACACGCCGATCACCGAGCACGGCTTTGCCGGCATCGGCGTTGGCGCGGCCTTCGCCGGGCTGAAGCCGATCGTCGAGTTCATGACGTTCAACTTCGCCATGCAGGCGATCGACCAGATCATCAACTCGGCGGCCAAGACGCTCTACATGTCCGGTGGCCAGATGGGCTGTCCGATCGTGTTCCGCGGTCCCAACGGCGCTGCCGCCCGCGTCGGCGCCCAGCACAGCCAGGACTATGCCGCCTGGTACGGCATGATCCCCGGTCTCAAGGTGGTGATGCCCTATACGGCCGCCGACGCCAAGGGCCTCCTCAAGGCCGCGATCCGCGACCCCAATCCGGTGATCTTCCTCGAGAACGAGATCCTGTACGGCCATCACTTCGATGTTCCGAAGCTCGATGACTACGTGCTGCCGATCGGCAAGGCGCGTATCCACAAGGCCGGCAAGGACGTGACCATCGTCTCCTTCGGCATGGGCATGACCTATGCCACCAAGGCGGCGGAGGAACTCAGCGGTCTCGGCATCGACGCCGAGGTGATCGATCTCCGTACCATCCGCCCGATGGACATCGAGACCGTGGTCAACTCGGTGAAGAAGACTGGCCGCTGCGTGACGGTCGAAGAGGGCTGGCCGCAGGGCTCGGTGGGCTCGGAGATCGCCTATCAGATCCAGGCCAACGTCTTCGACTATCTCGACGCGCCGGTGGCCCGCGTTACCGGCAAGGATGTGCCGATGCCCTACGCGGCCAACCTTGAGAAGCTTGCCCTGCCGAACGTCGGCGAGGTGGTCGAGGCGGTGCGCGCCGTCACCTATCGCTGAGGAGAGATGAAATGCCGATCAAGATCCTGATGCCGGCGCTCTCTCCCACGATGGAGACGGGCAACCTGACCAAGTGGAACGTCAAGGTGGGGGATGCCGTGAAATCCGGCACGATCCTCGCCGAGATCGAGACCGACAAGGCGACCATGGAGGTCGAGGCGGTCGACGAGGGCACCGTCGCCAAGCTGGTTGTGGCCGAAGGCGCTGCCGACGTGCCGGTCAATGCCGTGATCGCCATTCTGGCCGAAGAGGGCGAGGACGTCGAAGCCGCTGCCTCGGCGGCCGAAGGGGCGGCTCCCGCCCCGGCCAAGGCCGATGCGCCTAAGGCAGAAGACAAGGCAAAGCCGGCGGATGCGCCGAAGGCTGACGCTGCCAAGCCCGAAGCTCCCAAGGCTGAGGCTGTCAAGGCAAGCGACGGCGAGCGTATCTTCGCGTCGCCACTGGCTCGCCGTGTCGCCAAGGAGAAGGGGCTGGACCTCAAGTCCGTCAAGGGCTCGGGGCCAAAGGGCCGCATCATCCTGCGCGACGTCGAGGGCGCCGAAGCGGCACCGAAGGCAGCGGCTCCCGCTCCTCAGGCTCAGGCTGCCGCGCCAGCCCCGAAGCCGGCCGGCGCCAGCGACGAGACGACGTTGAAGCTGTTCGATCCGGACAGTTACGAGCTGATCCCGCACGACGGCATGCGCAAGACGATCGCGCGCCGCCTCACCGAGTCCAAGCAGACGGTGCCTCACTTCTACGTCACCGTCGATGTGGAGCTCGATGCGCTGCTCGCCCTTCGCAAGGACATCAACGACGCCGCGCCAACCGTCGACGGCAAGCCGACCTACAAGGTGTCGGTCAACGACATGGTCATCAAGGCCTATGCGCTGGCGCTGAAGGCCGTGCCGGACGCCCACGTGTCCTGGACCGATGGCGGCATGTTGAAGCACAAGCACGCCGATGTCGGCGTCGCCGTGTCGATCCCCGGCGGCCTGATCACGCCGATCGTCCGCAGGGCCGACGAGAAGGGCCTGTCCACCATCTCCAACGAGGTGAAGGATCTGGCCAGGCGCGCCAAGGATCGCAAGCTGAAGCCCGAAGAATACCAGGGTGGCACCACCTCGGTGTCCAACCTCGGCATGTTCGGCGTCAAGGACTTCGCCGCCGTCATCAACCCGCCGCACGCCACGATCCTGGCGGTCGGCGCGGGTGAGCAAAGGGCGGTGGTCAAGGGTGGCCAGCTGGCCGTCGCCACCGTGATGAGCGTCACGCTCTCCACCGATCACCGCGCCGTCGACGGCGCGCTCGGCGCCGAGTTGCTGAAGGCGTTCAAGGGTTTCATCGAGAAGCCGATGTCGATGCTGGTGTGACGGAACACCTCCGTCGTGCGTTTCGGGAGGCGGTCGCCGGCTCTGCCGGCGCCGCCTGCTTCCGGCGCGAGGCCCGGCCCGCGCCGACCCAAGATTGAAGGCATAGACCCATGTCCCAGTATGACATCCTGATCATCGGCTCCGGCCCCGGCGGCTATGTCGCCGCCATCCGTGCCGCCCAGCTCGGCCTCAAGGTCGGCGTCGTCGAACGCGCCTACGTCGGCGGCATCTGCCCCAACTGGGGCTGCATTCCGGCCAAGGCGCTGCTGCGCTCGGCCGAGATCTTCCACTACATCGAGCACGCGGCCGACTATGGCATCAAGGCAGAGAAGCCGGGCGCCGATGTCGCCGGCATCGTCAAACGGTCGCGCGGCATCGCCCAGCAGATGAGCCAGGGCGTCGGTTTCCTCTTGAAGAAGAATAAGGTCGACCTGATCTGGGGCGAGGCGACGATTGCCGCCCCCGGCAAGGTCAAGGTGAAGGCCGTCGATGGCGCGCCCAAGGGCTGGCTGCCGGCCGGCGACTACGAGGCCAAGCACATCATCGGGGCGACCGGCGCCCGTCCGCGCGTGCTGCCGGGGCTCGAGCCCGACAAGAAGCTGGTCTGGACCTATTTCGAGTCGATGGTTCCCGAAGAGCTGCCGAAGCGTCTTCTGGTGGTCGGCTCCGGCGCCATCGGCATCGAGTTCGCGAGCTTCTACCGGGCGCTCGGCTCGGATGTGACCGTCGTCGAGGTGATGAGCCAGGTGATGCCGGTCGAAGACCATGAGATTGCCGAGCTCGCCAAGAAGCGCTTCGAGAAGGCCGGCATGAAGATCCTTCTGGAGGCCAAGGTCGCCTCGCTGAAGAAGGGCTCAAACGAGGTGACGGCCACCATCGAACTCAAGGATGGGTCCAAGCAGGAGATCGTCGCCGACCGCGTCATCTCGGCGGTGGGCGTTGTCGGCAACGTCGAGAACCTTGGGCTCGAGGCGCTTGGCGTGAAGCTTGATCGCGGCACGATCGCCACCGACGGTCTTGGCCGCACCAACGTGCCGGGCATCTATGCCATCGGCGACGTAGCCGGTCCGCCGATGCTGGCCCACAAGGCCGAGCATGAGGGCACGCTGTGCGTCGAGGCGATCGCCGGCCTGCATCCCCACCCGATGGACAAGCTGCAGATCCCCGGTTGCACCTACTGCCACCCGCAGGTGGCCTCCGTCGGCCTGACCGAGAAGAAGGCCAAGGAAGCCGGTTTCGAGCTGAAGATCGGCCGCTTCCCGTTCATCGGCAACGGCAAGGCGGTGGCGCTCGGCGAGCCCGAGGGCCTCGTGAAGACGATCTTCGACGCCAAGACCGGCCGTCTGCTCGGCGCGCATCTGGTTGGCGCCGAAGTGACGGAGATGATCCAGGGCTTCGTCGTCGCCATGCAGCTCGAGACCACCGAGGAAGAGCTGATGCACACGGTGTTCCCGCACCCGACCGTCAGCGAGACCATGCATGAGAGCGTGCTTGCCGCCTATGGCCGGGCCATCCATATTTAAGCCGCGAGTCGCAACTTAATGTCGGGCCGGCGGCAATCCCGCCGGCCTTTTCATATGCAGGAGACATCCGATGCAGGGTCATGCCTTTCTCGTCTGGGGCGCCATCGGGCTTCTGGCCGGCTGGCTTGCCAGCTTCGTGGTCGGCGGTGGTGGTCTCATCCGCTACCTCGTGTCGGGCCTGATCGGTTCTTTCGTGGGCGGTCTGGTGCTGCAATGGACCGGCATCAATCTTCCCATCGCCAGTCCCTTCCTGCACGAAGTCGCCGTCGCGACGATCGGTGCGATCATCTTCGTTTTTCTGGCGCGCATGGTCGTCTGAGCGGTTTCTATGCGCGGCGCTTGCCTTGCAGAGCCATTCTGCAAATAAAAGCAGCAGTTCTTTATGTAGTTCCTCGATTGTTGTTTTTACTTTGTTAAGGGGGTCGATGCGACTCTTCGCAAAGCAAATGCAGCGATCGGGGGATCGGATGACAGCTTCGGTTGTATCCATTCGCGATATCTCGTCAAAGTCGGCCTCCGTCCAGGAAATCGCCTTCAACAAGGTGGGCCAGATCAGGGCGATCAATCGTCGCATGCGGATCCTTGCCCTCAACGCGTTGATCGAGGCCGAGCGGGCCGGGGAGGCCGGACGCGGCTTTGCGGTGGTCAGCCAGGAAGTGCGCGGCATTTCGGAAGAGGTGGAGAAGCTGTCGACTGCGCTCGAAGCCGAACTCGCCTCCGAAATCGGCGAGATTTCCTCTCTGGTCCAGGAGATGAGCCAGTCGTCGCAAGGACAACGGCTGGTCGATCTGGCGCTCAACGCCATCGAGATCGTCGATCGCAACCTTTACGAACGCACCTGCGACGTCCGCTGGTGGGCCACCGACTCCGCCTTCGTCGATGCCATGACAGAGCCCGGGGAGGCCGCCTTCGCCTATGCGGCCCGGCGTCTCGATGTCATTCTTCGCGCCTACACCGTCTATCTCGATATCTGGCTCTGCGATACCCAAGGCAAGGTCGTGGCCACCGGTCGAGGCGGTCGTTTTCCAGTAGCCGGCGCCGACGTCTCCTCGCGTCCGTGGTTTCGCACGGGCATGGGCCTCAGGACCGGAGACGACTTTCACGCCGAGGACATCGCCCGCGAGTCACTTCTGGCCGACACCATGGTCGCCACCTTCGTCACGCCAGTACGAACCGGAGGCGAGACCGACGGGCGTCCCATCGGCCTTCTCGCCATCCACTTCGATTGGGAGCCCCAGTCAAAGACCATCGTCGAGGGTGTCCGCCTGACCGACGAAGAATGGGCGATGAGTCGTGTGCTGATCGTCGACCGCGACAATCGCGTCATTGCCTCGTCGGACGGGGCCGGCCTGTTGACTGAGAAGCTCGCGGCGTTCGCGGACGCGGCGGCGGGCTGGCAGGTGCGCGACGGACGGATTGTCGCCCAGCACGCGACGCCCGGCTATGAAACCTACCGTGGCCTCGGCTGGCGTGGTGTGATCGAACAACGGCTCGTCGCCGACAAGCCCTCGGCAACGGTGACGCCGCTCAAGGGGCGCCGCTAGCCGTCTCGGCCGACGGTAGCGTTTTCAATCCGGTGTCCAGGCGGTAAGATCGCTCGGAGGAGGGACGTGGCGGCATATCCGCCCTCCGCTGGAGGATGACGCCATGCCGGTCGAGGTCAACTTTCTCAGCCTTCTCACGGGCTGCTTTGCGACACCGGTGGCCGAGAACCCGACGGTCGCCATGGTCGAAGCCGCCTATCGCGCCATGGGCCTCGACGCGCGCTACATCAACTGCGACGTGGCTCCGGCCGACTTGGGCGATGCGGTGCGTGGTGCTCGCGCCATGGGCTGGCGCGGCTTCAACTGCTCGCTGCCGCACAAGGTGGCGGTGATCGATTTCATCGACGAGCTGGCGCCTTCGGCCGAGATCATCGGCGCCGTCAACTGCGTCATCAACGAGGATGGCCGGCTGATCGGCGAGAACACCGACGGCAAGGGCTTTCTCGCCTCGCTCAAAACGGTGAGCGACCCCAAGGGCAAGCATGTCGTGGTGCTCGGCGCCGGCGGCGCGTCGCGGGCGATCGCCGTGGAGACGGCGCTGGCCGGCGCGGCCTCGATCACCGTCGTCAACCGCGACGAGGCGCGCGGCAGAGCCGTGGTCCAGCTTGTGGCGGCGCATACCCCGGCTGCGGCTGAGTTCGTGTCGTGGAAGGGAGACTATGTGGTTCCCGAGGATGTCGACATTCTCATCAACGCGACGTCGATCGGTCTTTTCCCGGGTGTCGGCGATGTTCCCGCTGTCGACTTCACCACGGTTCGTCCGGGCCTTGTGGTGGCGGATGTCATTCCGAACCCGCCGCACACCGCCTTTCTCCGGATGGCGGAGACGCATGGCGCCTTGACGCTCGACGGTCTCGGCATGCTGGTCAACCAGGGCGTCATCGGCATTCGCCTGTGGACGGGGCGCGAACCTGACGCCAAGGTGATGCGGGGCGCGCTGGAGGCTGTGTTCGGCGCCTGAATTTTCGCTGAACGTCTGCTTGCGGCGGCTTGAGAGATTACTACATTTTCCGCGACGCCCCGCGGACGTTTATCCGCGCTTCCGGTGACTGGGGGAAACGGCCTTGACCACGACCGACATTGTGAAAACGCCCATGCAGTATCTCGACAAGGCGATGGGCGGCTTGCGCGACCTCGGCCTTTTGCCCGCCAGAACCGAGGAGGCGCCGATCGTCGGTCTTCTAGAGCGGATCACCGATCTCGACCCCGACAGGATCGCCGTCATTACCCGGACGCTCAGCCAGATGAGCGTGTTCAACGAGGTGGTGCGCGAGCAGATCTCCGAAATGTCGATCGGCGAGCGCTACGAGAAGATCACGCAGGGCTTCAACTCGATCCGCGACGACGCCAAGGCGATGGTCGACCAGATCTCCGACGGCAAGCTCGACCTGTTCGAGCGGGCGACGAACGCCTGGATGAAGATCTCGCGTGGCGACATCGCCAGCCGCTTCGACAGCATTCGCGACACCTACATAGAAGTGGCCCGCGACACCAAGACCAACATCGAGCGCGAGCAGGTGATCCTTGAAGCCTATCGCGATTTCCGCGGCGCGCTGAAGCAGGCCGAGGTGGCTGCGCTGGAAGTGCTGAAGGCGGGCGAGGCCAAGCTCGCCGTTGCCAAGGACGAGCTTACCAAGGCGTCCGAAGCGGTGGCAGGATTCGCGGGTACGGACGCCTCCGAGCGGGCGCGGCTCGAGCTCGTCCGCGACGAGAAGCTCCGGGCGATGCAGAACGAGGAAGGCCGATACCAGATCGCCAAGGACCTCGCCGACAACCTCACCGTCGGCTACAACACGTCCGAAGTGATCATGGCGCGCCTCCTGCAGACCACGTCGGCCAAGGAACGCGTCTATCAGCAGTCCGTTTCCTTCTTCACGACCAACGAGTCGGTGCTGACGGCGCTGAAGGCGTCGTTCACCGGCGTGTTCGGCCTTCACGAGTCGACGCAGACGCTCAACTCCATGAAGGAGGGCGTCTCGAAGTCGCTGGAAGTGCTGGCCGACATCGGCGGCAAGGTGCAGGAAGAGGCGCTGAAGGCCGGCTATGGCCCGACGGTCCGCGCCGACGCGGTGAAGAAGCTGGTCGACAGCGTGGTCAACTATCAGGAACGCTCGACCGAGATCATCGCCGAGATGCGAACGCTGGCCACCAAGAACTCCGAGGAGATCCGGGCCGCCGTCGAGGACGGCAAACGGCGGATCGCCCGTCTTGCCGAGCAGGGCAACGCGCTGGTGCTGAATGGCTGACATCGCTCAGGGCGGCGCGGCCGCCCCAAAACTCGACGAGCTGATGCTGGCGATGGACGTGGTCGACACGCTTCGTCACCAGGAAGGGCTCGTCGAGAAGGTGCTCAGCGAGGACAGCCGCGACGCCACGCTGAAGGAAAGGCTCCGGACGCTCTACGAAGGGCAGGGGCTAAAGGTCTCCGACCGCATCCTCGATGATGGTATTCGGGCCCTGAAGGAGAGCCGCTTCACCTATGATCCGGCGCCGCCGTCCTTTGCCCGGACGATGGCGCTGCTCTGGGTCGGGCGCGCCATGGTGGCCAAGGTGGTGGCCGGCGCGCTCGTCGCTCTCATCGTCCTGGGCGGCGTCACCTATTGGCGGGTCACGTCGACCGAGCGGGCAAGCGAGGCGGCGCGGATCGAGATGTCCGTGACGCTGCCGGAAACCGTCGACGCGGCCGAGGCCGCGCTGGCGACCGAAGCGTTGACCTCCGATGCCAAGGCCGAGGCCGATCAGCGTGTCGCCGCTGCACGGGCGGCCATCGCCGGCGGGGATGCTGCGGCGGCGCGCCAGGCGGTGGCGGCTCTGGCTGATCTCCGGGCGACGCTGGCCCAGACCTACGAACTCAGGATCGTGTCGCGGCCCGGCGAGCGGACGGGCGTGTTCCGGGTTCCCGACGTCAACACCCAGGCGCGCAACTACTATCTGATCGTCGAGGCGGTGACGCCGTCCGGCGACGCCCTCAAGCTGCCAATCTCCAGCGAGGAGGACGGCACGGTCAAGACGGTCGACAAATGGGGCGTTCGCGTTCCCAAGGCGACCTATGACAAGGTGGCGGCCGACAAGAGCGACGATGGCATTGTCGAGGACAACATTCTCGGCGAGAAGCCGCGCGGCAGCCTCGCGCCCGTCTATGAGATGGATGTTCTCGCTGGCGCCATCACCAGCTGGTAAGCCCACCTAGGGCATTTCCGGCAAACCCTGGTTCGCCGAAAACGCTCTAACTATTTGTTTCGCCGCAATTTCGGACGCAAAGCCGCTTTCCACTTTTGCTGAAATTGCTCTAGAACCCAAGGAAGCAGAATGATTTCCGCGCAGCAGGCGCTCAACGACATCGAACGGGCGATCCTCGGGGTTCGGCGCGACGAAGATCGCCTTGTCGCCATGCTGGCCGACACCAAGGCCGAGGGCGACCGTCTCCGGACCGAGAAGGCCGACGCCTTTCGGGCGCTGGCCCGATTGAGGCTCGACGCCATCGCCCGTGACGAGGTGGTCGGCGAACTGGACAGCGTCGAGCGCCGGGCTCGTGTCGTGCTCGACAAGCGCAGAGACCGGCTGTCCGAGCTGAAGGCCAGCCGCGAAGGCGCCTTGCTGAAGCTCGATGCGCTGGAAGACAAGCGCGAAGAGGCCGTCAAGCTGCGCGACGAGGCAATCGATGCGGTCGAGGCGAAGACGGATGCCGTCGAGGCGCGCCTTGCAACCGAAGACGAGTGGCAGAGCCTTACCGCCGCGATCAAGGCGGCTGAGACCACGGCGACGGCAGCCGAAGACAAGCGACGCCAGGCCGAGCAAGTTCGCGCCGTGAAGGGCAAGCCCTACGAGGACGATCGGCTGTTCTTCTATCTCTGGCAGCGTGGCTACGGCACGTCCACCTACCGGGCGGGGCCGCTGACGCGCTACTTCGATGGCAAGGTCGCACGGCTCGCCGGCTATGACGCGGCGCGCGTCAACTATTTCATGCTCACCGAGATTCCCTTGCGCCTCGCCGAGCATGCGGAGCGCCTCAAGGCCGATGTCGCAAGTGCCATCGCGGCCCGCCAGGCTCACGAACGGGCAGCGCTGGAGGCCGATGGCATCGTGCCGCTCGAAGCCGCCGTGGCGGATGCCGACCGGGCGCTGGCCAAGGTGGAAACCGACATCGCCCGCGTCAGGTCCGACGTCGACAGCATCGACAAGGAAACGGCGACGGCGCTCGACGACAACGGAGACCCGGCGGTGCGCGGGGTGATCGACGATCTGGCCGGCACGCTGGCGCGCGCCGACATGGTGGATCTGGTCCGGCGCGCCGAAGCGACCCCGACGCCGGAAGACGATCGCATCGTCAAGCGGTTGCGCCAGATCGAGCGCGATCTTGTTCGCGTCGATGCCCAGGCCGATGAACTTCGGCGCACGTCGATCGATATCGCCAACAAGCGGCAGGAACTGGAGCACTCGCGCGACACCTTCCGCCGCAATGGCTATGATCGACCCAACGGCAGCTTCTCCAATGGTGAAGTGATCGGCAACCTGATCGGCGGCATCATTTCCGGCGCCATCACGGCGGCCGTGCTGGAAGGGGCTTTCCGCGATGGTTATCGACGCGGCAGGTCTCCCCGCCGCGACGATTTCGGTGGCGGCCATTGGGGTGGCGGCGGATCCTGGGGCGGCGGCTCAGGCGGCGGCGGCTTCCGAACGGGCGGCGGCTCGGGTGGTGGCGGGTTCAAGACCGGCGGCGGCTTCTAGCCCCAGCATGACGACGGCGCAGGCCAGATGTGACGGGAGCGGCATGGCCCGTTCTCCGTAGTTTTGCTAGGAAGTTGATAATAGAAGACCGACTGAGGGTCGGCCAGAACGGGCAGAAAGCGACGGACGATGGTCACCATTCTCGATACCGTGAAGACAGCGCCGAAGGCGCGCCATCCCGAGAAGGCCAACCGCCCGGACAATCCGATCCAGCGCAAGCCGGAGTGGATCCGCGTCAAGGCGCCGGGTTCGCCGGTCTACAAGGAAACGCAGGGCATCGTGAAGGAGAACGGTCTCTTCACGGTCTGCGAGGAGGCGGGCTGCCCCAACATCGGTGAATGCTGGTCGAAGAAGCACGCCACCATGATGATCATGGGCGACACCTGCACGCGCGCCTGCGCCTTCTGCAACGTCAAGACCGGCCTGCCGGCGCCTCTGGACCCAACCGAGCCGGAGAACGTGGCGCTGGCGGTCGAGAAGCTGGGGCTCCTGCACGTCGTCATCACGTCGGTCGACCGCGACGATCTCAAGGACGGCGGCGCCGAACATTTCGCTCAGGTGATCCGTGCCATTCGCGCCCGGTCTCCGTCGACCACCATCGAGGTGCTGACGCCCGACTTCCTCAGGAAGGAAGGCGCCCTGGAAGTCGTGGTGGCGGCCAAGCCCGACGTCTTCAATCACAATCTCGAGACGGTACCCTCGAACTACCTCACCGTTCGTCCCGGCGCCCGCTATTTCCACTCCATCCGCCTCCTGCAGCGGGTGAAGGAACTCGATCCCACCATCTTCACCAAGTCCGGCATCATGGTCGGTCTTGGCGAGGAGCGGAACGAGGTCCTGCAGCTGATGGACGACCTGCGTTCGGCCGACGTCGACTTCCTGACCATCGGCCAGTATCTGCAGCCGACCTCCAAGCATCACCCTATCATCCGCTTCGTGCCGCCGGATGAGTTCAAGTCCTATGAAACCATTGCCTACACCAAGGGTTTCCTCATGGTGTCGTCGAGTCCGCTCACCCGGTCGTCTCATCACGCCGGCGAGGATTTCGCGCAGCTTCGCGCCAACCGCGAGAAGAAGCTTGCCGAGGCAAAGGGCTGAACCCCTCAGCATTGCGTTTCGACACGAAGTCTGAAAAGCGTAAGGCGGCCCAACCAGCCGCCTTGTTTCTTGCTGACCAACAGGACCCTATCGGACAATGCCGACCTTCGAGACCGTGCGCCACGTCAACCATAGCCCGGAGCGGATGTTCGATCTGGTGGCCGACGTTGAGAAATACCCCGAGTTCGTGCCGCTCTGCGAGCGCCTGATCGTCCGGCAGCGCCGCGTCGACGAGGCGGAGCACGAGGTGCTGATCGCCGATCTCACCGCCGGCTATGGTCCGGTGCGCGAGACCTTCACCTCGATGGTGACACTCGATCGCTCCGCGCTTGCCATCAAGGTCGAATATATCGACGGCCCATTCCGTTTCCTCGACAACAGGTGGAACTTTACGCCGCGCGACGGCGGCGGCTCCGATATCCACTTCTGGATCTCATATGAGTTTCGCAGCCGGATGCTCGGCGCCCTGATGGGGTCTATGTTCGATCGAGCTTTCCGCAAGTTCTCCGAAGCTTTCGAACGGCGCGCCGATGCGCTTTACGGCGTCAGCGCCTGATCGAAGCGGGAGGTGAACATGGGGCTCGTCGTCAATCTTCCGATCATCCTGTCCGCCGCCTTCATCGCCACCGCCAGCCCGGGACCGGCGACACTTGGCATTGCCTCGATGTCCGCAGGTGCCGGCCGTCACCGCGGCGTTGCCATGGCGCTTGGCGTCGTGACCGGCTCGCTCACCTGGTCGGCCGCCGCCGCGCTCGGCCTTGGTGCGGTCATGCTGGCCAATGCCTGGATCCTGGAAGCAGTCCGCTACGCCGGTGCCGGCTATCTGCTCTATCTCGCCATCAAGTCGGCATGGAGCGCGCTACACCCCCAGACGCTGACACTGGGCGCGACGGGCTTGGTGACGCCGGGAGAGGCCTATCGCAAGGGCCTGCTGCTCCATCTCACCAATCCCAAAGCCATCCTGTTCTTCGGTGCCTTGTACTCGGTTGGCGTGCCTCCGGATGCTCCGTCGGTCACGCTGCTGGCGGTCATCCTAGCCGTCGGCTTGCAGAGCACGCTGATCTTCCTGACCTATGCCTTGTTGTTCTCCTCGACGGCGGTGGCCCGCGGTTTCGCCCGTGTCCGTCGTGCGTTCGACGGACTGCTGGCGGTCGCCTTTGGCTATGCCAGCTTCAAGATCCTGACGGCGCATCTTCGGTGAGAAGGACGATGCCGGTTCTGGCGTCGCCATGCCTCTTTCCGACGCAGTGAGCGCATCTTACATTGACGGCCACGATCGATCATGGAGGCCAGGAATGGCAGGCGTCGGCATCATTGGAACCATCATCATCGGGTTGCTGGCCGGCTGGCTGGCGGAGCGTTTCACCCGCTCCGATCATGGTCTCCTGACCAATCTCATTCTCGGCGTGGTCGGCGCCGTCGCGTTTGGCTGGGTGGCCGGTCAGCTCGGCTTCTTTCCGCGCGGCTGGATCGCCAACCTGATCGGCGGCACCATCGGCGCCGTCGTAATCATCTCGCTCTATCGTCAGTTCAGGCGGTGAGGCGCGGCTGAGCCGCAGCCTCACCGGTGCGTCACGCCTTGCCGATGGCGTCGAGCTCCGCGAGCGTCGCGCCGTCGAGCTCGATGTTCGCCGCCGCGAGGTTTTCCTCGAGATGGCCAAGCGACGACGTGCCCGGAATGAGCAGGATGTTGGGCGAGCGCTTGAGCAACCAGGCGAGCGCCAGCTGCATTGGCGTGACGCCAAGCCGTTTTGCCAGTGCGCTCAGCGTGTCCGACTGCAACGGTGAGAAACCGCCCAGTGGGAAGTAGGGCACATAGGCGATACCCTCGGCGGCAAACTCGTCGATCAGGGCGTCGTCGTCTCGTCGGACCAGATTGTAGAGGTTCTGGACGCAGACGATGTCGACGATGCGACGGGCCGCCTTGACCTGCGCCGAAGTGACGTGGCTGACGCCGATATGGCGGATGAGCCCCTGCCGCTGCAACTCCGCCAGCACTTCGATCTGCGGTTCGACCGGTCCTTCGGCCGGGTGATGCGGATCGAACATGAAACGCATGTTGACGACGTCGAGAGTCTCTAGGCCGAGATTGCGAAGGTTGTCGTGAACGGCCGAGCGCAGTTCTTCGGGGGCATCGGCCTTGAGCCACGAGCCGTCCGCACCACGCTTGCCGCCGACCTTGGTGACGATGGTGAGATTATCAGGGTAGGGATGCAGCGCCTCGCGGATGATCTCGTTGGTGACATGCGGGCCATAGAAGTCGCTGGTGTCGATGTGATCGACGCCGGCAGCGATCGCCGCCCTGAGCACGGCTACGGCCTGCGGCCTATCCTTGGGCGGCCCGAAGACGCCGGGGCCGGCGAGCTGCATGGCGCCATAGCCGAGTCGCTTCACGGTGCGGTCGCCGAGGCGGTAGGTTCCGGATTTGTCGATGGATGACATGACTTTCTCCTGCGCTGGTGGACCTCAGAGATAAACCCTGGTCGCTGTGCGGATAACGGGCTAATGTCGGCACAAGCTGTACGGATAACCGAACAATGAGCGTGGACTTCGGCGATATCTCGGCATTCCTGGCGATCGTGAAGGCCGGTGGTTTCCGCGACGCGGCGCGTGCGACGGGCGACAGTGCCTCGCGGCTCAGCGAGGCGGTGCGGCGGCTTGAAGCGCGGCTGGGGGTGCGGCTTCTCCATCGTACCACACGCAGTGTCGAACTGACGGCCGTCGGCCGGGAGCTTGCCGACCGTCTGGCGCCCGCCATCGCCGAGGTGGACCTGGCGCTCGACGTCGTCAACGGCTATCGCGAGCGGATCGCCGGGCGGCTCAAGCTCAACGTGCCCGTCAGCGCGGCGCGGCTGGTGCTGCCGGACATCGTGCCACCCTTCCTTGCCGCCTATCCCGATATCCATCTCGAAATCGTTGCCGAGGACACCTTCGTCGATCTGGTGGCGTCGGGTTGCGATGCCGGCATCCGCTATGACGAGCGGCTCGAACAGGACATGATCGCCGTGCCGATCGGGCCGCGCCGCCAGCGGTATGCGCTCGCGGCGTCGCCTGCCTATCTCGACGGACACGGACGGCCGATCCATCCGCGCGATCTTCTTGTCCACAACTGTATCCGCAGCCGCTTTGCCAGTGGAGCCGTCGCGCCTTGGGAGTTGGAGCGGGATGGCGAAGTCTTCCGCGTCGACGCGACGGGACAACTGGTCGTCGGGACCGGAGCATCGGAGCTGATGGTGGCCTCCGCTATCGCAGGCGTCGGCATCATGGGGCTCTTCGAGGACTGGATTCGGCCGCACTTCTCAAGCGGAGCGCTGGAGCCGGTCCTGGAGCCGTGGTGGCCGGGCTTTTCCGGCCCCTTCCTGTATTACCCCGGGCGCCGGCTGGTACCCGCGCCGCTCCGTGCGTTCATCGATTTCATCAAGGCGCGCAACGTGGCGCCGCCCGATCAGGCGGTGAGGCTCCAGTCGGCGACGGCCTCTTCCAGCATGGCGAGCGCCTGAGTTACGGCGGAATAGCGCACGGCGGCACGATCGAGGCTGCCGAAGCGTCTTTCGGCGTGGATGGTCGCGCGACCCTTTCCTGCACAGGCGAAATGCACAAGGCCAACCGGCTTGTCGGTGGTACCGCCGCCGGGGCCTGCAATGCCTGTGATGGATACGGCAAAGATGGCGCGCGAGTGGGCCAGCGCGCCTTCCGCCATGGCGCGAGCCGTCGCTTCGGATACGGCGCCGTGGGCGACCAGCGTCGCCTCCGGCACGCCGAGCATCTCGATCTTGGCTTCGTTGGAGTAGGTGACGAAGCCGCGTTCGACGACATCCGACGAGCCGGCGATCTCGGTGAGCAGGCCGGCGACCAGACCTCCGGTGCAGCTCTCGGCGGTGGCGATCGTCACGCCCTTGGCGCGCGCTTTCTCGAGGAGGTGCTGGGCGCGAGGCTGCAGGGGCGAAAGGTCGGTCATGGCGATCTCCTTTTCGGCAGTGGGGTATCGTGCGGGCATGAAGGACATATAGGTCGCCGTTCGCTTATCCGAAGGCCGGCGCCCTCTCGATCTCACCGATCGAGCGGCAGCCTGATCGTCGCCGTGGCGATGGCGGCAATACCTTCGCGCCGACCGGCGAACCCCAGCCCCTCGTTGGTGGTCGCCTTGACGCCGACCCGATCGATGGCAATGCCGCAGGCTTCGGCGATGGCCGAGCGCATGGCGTCGCGGTGCGGCCCCACCTTGGGAGCCTCGGCGATGATCGTGACGTCGCAATGGGCGAGGAGGCCGCCGCGCTCGGCAAGGCGACGGACCGCGTCCTTCAGGAACAGCGTGGATGCCGCGCCGCGCCATTGCTCATCGGATGGCGGGAAGTGCTTTCCGATGTCGCCGTCACCGAGGGCGCCGAGGATGGCGTCCGTCAGCGCGTGCAGGGCGACGTCGGCGTCCGAGTGTCCCTTGAGGCGCTGGTCGTGCGGAATGAACACCCCGCACAGCGTCACGCCGTCACCGGGCTCCAGCACATGGACATCGTAGCCCGTGCCGACGCGGACGTCGGGGCAGGCGAGGAAAGCCTCGGCGGCAAGGCGCTGTTCGGCCATGTCGAAATCCTCCGTGGTGGTCAGCTTGACGTTGTCGGCGCCGCCATCGACGAGCAACACGCCGTG
>JAUVXG010000263.1 GCA_030603685.1 Pleomorphomonas sp. | reverse complement strand
TGGTTCGCTCGATCATCAAGGACAAGCCGGCCAAGCGCTGAGCTAGGGCAGATCCAGCAGAAGTGGGCGCCGGTTTTGCGTTCGGAGCTGCGTGAAGACAAAGAGCCGGAGCTCGTTGGCGAACCTGGGTTCGCCGGACGGGCTCTGGACGGTCCGCCCCGGCATCAAGCCGGGGTGGACGCTCATCGGGTTGCTACCTCGCGACGGCGAAAGGCGATGGGCAGGGCCACCGCCGCCCCCGCCGCCATGACGACGGCCAGATAGACGATGGAGTAGGGCGCCAGCAGCCAGGCATAGGTAGCCAGCGGTATCATCATGAGGGGCGCGGCGGTTCGCGCCAGAAGGCTGACGATTGCGCGGATCGTCAGCCGGCGCGTCTTGTCGAATGCATCCCGGGCGACGGTCAGCAGGAGAAGGCAGAACGCCGTCCACCAAGCGAGCGCAAAGGCGGTCGTCATCCAGGAGGATGCGAGGCCGGCGATCTCGAACCGGACGATTTCCGAAAGGGTCGCCCGCCGCGCCTCAAAGCCGAAGTCGGCGTCGATATCCTCGGGGAAGCGCTGAGCTTCGCCGTCCTGTTCGACAAGTCCCCTGGCTTGCCACTTGTCCGCCGCCGGCTCGTAGATCGTGAAAGCGAGCTCGTCATAGACGAGGCACTGACCCATCTCGTCGTCGCATGAGAGCTGCAGAGCCGGCGATTGCGGCGAGGCCGCGAGCAGCTCGCCATCCTGCCCGACGACAACCGCCCGAATGGGATCGGCGAAAAGGACACCGTCGCCGTGAAGAAGCTTGAGCTCGACGGTGGAGTATCCCTCGGCGGAAATGGCCTCGGGCTGGGAAAAGTAGGGACGATGCGCGGCAGCGGGTGCGCAACACATTCCGACGAATACGGCGGCGCCGATCAGAGCCTCCAACCGGGGTGTGTCCATGGCGTTCCGGGCAACCTCCACAACTGGAGCGATCCTGTTGCACGCTAGCATGCGTGCGCGGTCCGGCCAACGCTCTTTTGCTTGGAGTTCCAAAGGTATGGCTCCATGAGCGCGCGGAGCGGACCTGGCCTGCGACGAAGGTGTGAGCGGTTCTCTCGTGGCCAGGGACCGGGGCCATCATCTGCGCCTTGTCGACGCCGAGGCCCGTTCAGATCATCGCCGGTCGGTCCGTGGAGTGCGGACGTGACGACGGTCGCCGAGGGGCTTGCGGAGTTCGGCCGCCGGCTCGAATGCCGTCGCGACCGTTCCGGCAAAACGAAATCCCGATGTCTCGTAGAAGGGACGGGCTCGCTCGCCGGCGACGACATGCAGGACACGCGCGCCGCCGTCCCTGGCACGCCGCTCGGCTTCCGCGAGCAGCGCGCTGCCAACGCCCGTTCGCCATCGCTCGGGCGCGACGAACAGATCCTCCAACTCGGCCTCGCCGCCGTCCTTGCCGGCGAGCACCGTTGCAAAGCCGACGATCGTCCCGTCGAGTTCCGCGACGATGACATGCGGCATATGGGCGAGCGGAACCTGTCGGGCTTCGGGGAGCGCCCGCAGTTCCTCGACGTGATCGCCCCAGGCCAGTGACGACCGGAGCTTGAGGGCGCCGAGGGCGGCCTCGTCCTCGGCACGGGCCGGGCGGACGAGTAGTTCACTCATGTTGCGAGCCGATGAGGCTGCGCGCCTTCGAAACGGGCCGCATGCGCGTCTCTGCGTCCATCGGCATGCTCCGTCCGCGAGGCGCGCCTTCAGTGCCCGTTCTCGTGCTCCGGCGCGCCCTGCACGAGCTGCACCTCCGGCGACCGCACAAGGTGAAGGTAGCGCTCGAACTGCACCAGGATGTCGGCGATCAGCTGGTCGCGCGACATGTTGGTGACGTTGTAGCCGCTGCCGCCGCTGGAGAAGTAGGTGCGCGCCTCGTATCGATACTCCGGCTTGCTGGTATCGAGCGGCGAGAAGCTGGCCAGCCGCTTGGCGTGAAGGCTGACGCCGTAGACGAAGTCGCGCACGCCTTCGGCCGGCGAGCGCAAGGCGATGGCGCCGTTCTCCTCGTCGACCACCACCGTCTCGCGACCTCGCTCCGACAGCTCATGGGCCACCTGGGTCAGCGCCTGCCGGACGTCGCTGGCCATGAAGCGGCGTACCTCCGTCTCGGTCGGTGCGTGCAGGATGAGGCCGAGGCGGCGTTGCCAGGTGACGCCCGCCGCCGGCTGGGCGGTGGGGAAGGACACCCGGTGCGCCTGCTGGGCGAGATCGGCGCGCATGCCGACGAACAGCGACCAGACCAGCGCCAGCATGACGAAGGTGAAGGGCAGGGCGCTGGCGACGGTGGCCGACTGCAGCGCCCCGAGCCCGCCCGCCACGAGCAGGCTGGCGGCGACGATGCCTTCCATGGCGCACCAGAAGATGCGCTGGCCGATGGTGGTCTGCGTCTCGCCGCCGGCGGCGATCGAGTCCACGACCAGCGAGCCGGAGTCGGAGGAGGTGACGAAGAACACCGCGACGAGGAGGATGGCGAGCGTCGAGGTCAGACCGGAGAACGGCAGATACTCGAAGAAGTGGAAGAGGCCGACCGAGACGTCGGCGGCGATCGCCCGGCCGAGATCGCCGGCGGCGACGCCGGTGTCGATGAAGATGCCGGTGTTGCCGAACACCGTCATCCAGAAGAAGGTGAAGCCGGCGGGGATGAACAGGACGGCGGTGACGAACTCGCGCACGGTGCGGCCGCGCGAGATGCGGGCGATGAACATGCCGACGAAGGGCGACCAGGAAATCCACCATGCCCAGTAGAACAGCGTCCAGGCGTCGATCCAGGGCGTCGGCTCATAGGCGTAAATGTTGAAGGTGCGCAGGACGAGGGTGTCGAGATAGAGCCCGAGGTTCTGCACGAAGTCGCGGAAGATCAGGTTGGTCGGGCCGACCGCCAGCACGAAGACCATCAGCAGCAGCGCGAGGACGAGGTTGGTCTCCGAGAGGATGCGCACGCCCCTGTCGAGGCCGCTGACGACCGAGGCCGTCGCCAGACCGGTGATGACGGCGATCAGCGGCAGCTGGACGGCGAGGCCCACCTCGATGCCGAGCAGATAGTTGAGGCCGGCGTTGATCTGCGACACGCCGAGGCCGAGCGAGGTGGCGATGCCGAAGACGGTGCCGACGATGGCGAAGATGTCGACGGCGTGGCCGATCGGCCCGTTGATGCGTTCCTTGAGCAGCGGGTAGAGGCCCGAGCGGATGGTCAGCGGCAGATTGTAGCGGTAGCCGAAATAGGCCAGCGACAGGCCGACCACGGCGTAGATCGCCCAGGCATGGATGCCCCAGTGGAAGAAGGTGACGCTCATCGCCTCGCGCATGGCGGCGATTGAGCGCGGCTCGGCGGTGGGCGGCGCCATGAAGTGCGTCATCGGCTCGCCGACGGCGTAGAACATCAGGCCGATGCCCATGCCGGCGGCGAACAGCATGGCGATCCAGGACACGAAGCGGAAGTCGGGCGTCGAGTTGTCGGGGCCGAGTTTCAGCCGTCCGTAACGGCCCAGGCAGAGCAGCAGCACGGCGATCAGGAAGATGCCGACCGACAGCAGGTAGAGCCAGCCGAAGGCGCCGAGAATGTTCGTCTGCAAGCCCCTGAAGATCGCCCCCGAGCGGTTCGGGAAAATGACGCCGACAGCCAGAAAGATGGCGATGATGATGACCGAGCCGAAGAAGACCGGTGGGTTGATGATGAAGCGCTTGAACATTTCCGGCCCCCAGAACTTTTACGTAGTCATCATGATTATGACGATTGCCCCGTCGAGCATTGTCCTAAAATTCCTGTGGGCATGGCAACCCGTACGTTGGGCCGGATTTCTGCTTGGGGAAAACTTGACCGCAAGGCGCGACCTGAAGACCGCCGAGGATTCCAAGGCTGAAGGAGGATGAGTGGCGCGGCCGGAACCTTGCGGCGGAGAAGCGGGTTCTTCAGGCAGATCCAAGCCAGGAGGCCGCCATGTCGCTCATTTCGGAAAACCCGGTCCTGTTCGTCAAGCACACCTGTCCCTTCAGCCTGAAGGTCCGCCTCTATCTGCTGGAGGCGGGCCTTCTCGACACCGTCACCTTGCACGAGAGCCGGACGTCCGCGGAAGAAGACGCCATGAAGGCGGAGCTGGCGCCCCATGTTGCCAAGGTCAGCTATCCGACGCTGCGCCTCGGCGACAGCTACAGGACGGACTCGGACGACATCAT
>JAUVXG010000062.1 GCA_030603685.1 Pleomorphomonas sp. | reverse complement strand
GCTTCCTGGCCCGGGTTCGGCTCGTTCCGACGCAACGTCGAGCTGCGGCTACCCTAGCGGTGGTCGTACCGCTGTGTCCTGCAATCGGAAAACGAAGAAAATGAGTTTTATCATCCGCAATGAAACGGCGGCCGATCAGGCTGCCATTGGCGCGCTGACCACCGCCGCCTTTCTGACCGCTGCCCACGCCAGCGGCACCGAGGCGGCAATCGTCCGCGACCTGCGTGCTGCCGGCGCGCTGGTCCTGTCGCTCGTCGCCATCGATCCGGCCGGCGAAATCGTCGGACACGCCGGCTTCTCGCCGATCGAGACGGACATGCCCGGTCGCTGGTTCGGCCTGGGGCCGCTGTCGGTCGCACCGGCACTGCAGCGTACCGGCGTCGGCTCGGCGCTGGTTCGCTCCGGTCTCTCGCAGCTGTCGGACCATGGCGCGGCCGGCGTCGTGCTGGTCGGTGATCCGGCCTACTATGGCCGCTTCGGTTTTGCCCCGCGGCCGGGCCTCTCCTGCGAAGGTGTGCCCGACGCTTACGTGCAGGCGCTGGCCTTCGAGGAAGCGCCGGTCTGGAAGTCGATCGCCTTCCACCCGGCGTTCTTCACGGCCAAGTAAACGTCAGCCGAATTTGGTGATGACGTTGATGCCGGTCTCCTGAGATCGGTCCATGCCGATGAGCAGATCGATCGCCTCGTCGAGTCCGACGTGGCGGTTGATCAGCTTCTGCGGCGCCAGCTTGCCCGAGGCGATCATCGCGAGCATGTCGTCATAGCGCCAGGCCTGCATGCCGTGACTGCCATAGACCTCGAGTTCCCAGCCGATGATCCGCGCCATGGGGATCGGCGCCTCGGTATCGTCGCCGAGCATCAGGCCGACCTGCACGTGGCGTCCGCGCCGCTTGAGTCCGAGGATGGAGTTGCGGGCGGTGACCCGATGACCGAGGGCGTCGATGGAAAGATGGGCGCCGCCGCCCGTCAGGTCGCGGATGGCGCCGGCAACGTCGGACGTCGTTCTGCCGTTGATGACCGCCGTGGCGCCGATCGTCTTGGCAAACTCCAACTTGTCGTCGGCGATATCGACGGCAATCACGTTGGCGCCCATCGCCGCTGCGATCATGATGGCCGACAGGCCGACGCCGCCACAGCCGTGCACTGCCACCCACTCGCCGCCGCGCACCCGACCCTGGTCGACCACCGCCCGGAAGGAGGTGGCAAAGCGGCAGCCGAGGCTGGCGGCCGTCGGGAAATCGATGCCGTCGGGCAGGGCCACCACGTTGTCGTCGGCGTTATGCACGCCGACGTACTCGGCAAAAGAGCCCCAGTGGGTGAACCCGGGCTGCGTCTGGTTGCGACAGACCTGTTGGTTGCCCGAGCTGCACTCCGGACAGCCACCGCAGCCGGCGACGAAGGGCATGGTGACGCGATCGCCCGCACGGAAGCGGCGGACGTCACGACCGACGGCGACGACTCGGCCGGCGAACTCGTGTCCGGGTACGTGTGGTAGCGCGATGTCGGGATCGTGACCCATCCAGCCGTGCCAGTCGGAACGGCAGATGCCTGAGGCTTCCACCTTCAGCACCAGTCCGTGCGGCTCCGGCGTCGGGTCGGGCAGGGTGCGGATCTCCGGCCGCTGGCCGAACAGCTCGTAAAACATGGCGCGCATTCTGATTCTCCGACGGCAACTGGCCGACCGCCCCGGCGATAGCACGGACGATGCGCTCCAAGAAGCGTGAGATTGCCGATGCCTGTTCCGCGTCAGCCAGCCGAAGCTGCGTCATAGGCGGTCTGGGCGGCGAGGACCGCGTCCATGTTGCGCTCGGCCCAATGGGCAAAAGCGGCGACCGTCTCCGTCAGCGTCCGGCCGAGCGGTGTCAGCGCATAATCGACGCGGATGGGAACGGTGGGATGGACGGTGCGTTTTACCAGTCCATCACGTTCGAGGCGCTTCAGCGTCTGGGACAGCACCTTCTGGGAAAGGCCGCGAATGTCGCGTCGAAGATGATTGAAGCGCACCGGACCGCTCTGCAACCGGTCGAGCACCAAGAGCGCCCATTTGTCGGCCAAACGATCGAGTACCATACGAGTGGGACAGCGATCGTCGAAGACGTCATAGGCGGGATTCATCTGGTCTCTCCGGGTGGTTTCCCGAAGGAAACCTGGTCACTGGAAACTGCCTTCTTTCTTGAGTTTCCAGAATTGACTACGTTCGTTTCCGAAACATGGTTTCCTGTAGATACTAAGGAGTTTCGATATGGCAGGCAAGATTCTGGTCATAGGCGCCACCGGCAACGTTGGGCGGCCGCTCGTGAAGGCTCTCCTGGCTCGGGGCGAGGCCGTCAAGGCGGCATCGCGCACCGGCAAGCCGGTAGAAGGGGCCGAGGGCGTTGCCTTCGACGTGGCCGACCCGATGACTTTCCCTGCCGCCTTCGAAGATGTCGATCGCGCCTTCGTCATGCTGCCGGGTGGCTACACGGAGGCGAAGGCGCTGCTTCTGCCGATCATCGAGGCGGCGGCGACGCGTGGGGTCAAGGTGGTGCTGCAGTCGGTCTTCGGTGTCGATGCCGACGATTCCATTCCTTACCGTCAGGTGGAAATTGCCCTTGAGAAGTTCGGTGTCCGTTGGGTCGTGCTGCGCCCCAACTGGTTCACGGACAACTTCATCAACTACTGGAAGCCCGGCATCGACGCGGCGGGCGTCATCGCGGTTCCGGCCGCCGACGGCAAGTCCAGCTTCATCGACGTGCGCGACATCGCCGACAGCGCCGCGACCGCGCTGACGACCGACCGCTTCGACGGCAAGGCATTCAATCTCACCGGGCCGGATGCGCTCGGTTACGCCGAGGCCGCCGCCTTGATTTCCGAGGCCATCGGCAAGCCTGTTGCCTATCAGGCGGTCGACGACGACACCTTCGTCGGCAACCTGGTCGGCGCCGGGGTGCCGGAGGTCTACGCCCGCTTCCTCGCTTCGATCTTCTATCCGGTGCGCGAGGGCTGGACGGCGGTCGTGACCGACGACGTGCAAACGCTGACAGGACACCCGGCGCGTCGGGTGGCTGATTGGGTGAAGGAAAACGCGGCGACCCTCAAGGGTTGAGGTGCTGACGCTCGCGGCGGGAACTCTCACAGTTCGACCGCTGCGAGCGCCTTGAGATTGGCCTGATGTACCGCCTCATACGGCTCGAAATAGCCGATGCGACCGGCCGCCATGTCCTCGGCGACAAAGCTGGAAAGCGGTGCGCCATCGCGCCCTTCGCCGGCGAGAAGCCGCATCAGATAGCTGCGGTTGGCGGCGATGAGGCCGCTGTCATATCCACCCGCCTCGATCCGCTCGGGATCGCCGTGCGCTGGCAGGATGCTTGAGAAGGACAGTGTGGCGAGACGGCCCAGCTCTGAAACATGCGTTGGCGTGCGATCGGCTTCCGAAATGTAGGTGACCGTGTCCTCGACCACGTCGCCAGCAAGAAGAAGGCCGGCGTCGGGCACGTGCAACACGACGCCGTCGGCACTGTGGATGTCGAAGTGCAAGGCTCGGACGATGCGGCTTCCGACCGTGAGCTTCATCTCGTCGTCGAACAGGTCGGTCGGCATCACCAGCGGTCGTATCGCCGGATCGCCGTTTTCCAGCTTGTCGCGGTTGGCGGCGAGCGCCTCGCGCGTCAGATGATGGGCGATGATCGGTCCATCTGCAAAGACGGCGTTGCCGGCGACATGATCGTCGTGCCAGTGACTGAGCATCAGCTTGAACCGGGTGACGCCGAGCCCTTCGAGATGCTGCCTGACGGCGCGGGCATGATCGAGCGAGATGTGGCTGTCGAAGACGATCGCTTCGCTGCCCTCGACGATGGCGTAGGACGCGATGCCGAGACTGTAGGCGCCGTCGTCGAGCCAGTTTTCCGTTTGCGAGTGCAGCCGGGCGCCCGGCACGCGCCCATCATAATAGGCGAACACACCCCGTGCCGGCTCCAGAATGCGCAAGGTGCTCGTGTCGGTCACGGCTCGTTGTCCTCGATGCCGTACATGTCCTCGTCGCTGAGGCCGAAATGGTGACCGATCTCGTGGACCAGAACATGGGAAACGATGTCGCCCAGGGTCTCCTCGTGCTCGGCCCAATAGTCGAGGATCGGGCGGCGATAGAGCCAGACACGGTTGGGCAGGCGGCCGGTTTCCGGAATGGCCGCGTCATGCGCAAGGCCGGTGCCGTGGAACAGGCCGAGGATGTCGAAATCGCTTTCAAGCTCCATGTCCCTGACGACCTCTTCGTCCGGAAAGTCGGCGACGCGAATCTCTATCTCGCCGGTCATCGCCCGAAAATCGGCGGGCAACGCGGCATAGGCCTCGGCCGCCATCGTCTCGAAGTCGTCGAGCTCGGGCGCCTTCAGGTCTTTCCAGTCGAACTTGGCGCTGCCGCCGAAGAGTTTCATCATCCTCTCCCTTGCCCCTTCCGTTGCCTCACAAGTGTCGGCGACAGGGGAGGGCGTCAAGGGGAGAGGCGCTCTTTCAGAACAGGCTGAGCTGAACGCCGCCGTTGCCCGGCTTCAGGAACTTCTCCGTGTCGAGCTTGAGCCGATGCTTGTTGAGTCCGAGGCGCTTGGCAGTCAGCTCGAACCTGCGGCCGATCTGCCAGGCGTAGGGGCCGGTACCGCGCATGCGCTTGCCCCACTCGGCGTCGTAATCCTTGCCGCCTCGCATCGACTTCAGGACGTTCATGACGTGCCGATAGCGACCCGGCATTTCGCGCAGCAGAAACTCGCGGAAGATTTCCGAAACCTCCAACGGCAGACGAAGCAGAACGTAACCAGCCTCGCGGGCGCCAAAGGTATGGGCTGCCTCCAGAATGCGTTCGATCTCGCTGTCGGTGACCGCCGGAATGATCGGCGCCATCATCACGCCGACCGGGATCCCGGCCTCCGTCAGCTTCTGGATGGCTTCCAGGCGCCGCTGCGGGCTGGAGGCACGCGGCTCCATGGCGCGCGCCAGACGGCGGTCGAGCGTGGTGATCGAGACCGCCACCTTGACGAGCCCCTGGGCGGCCATGGGCTGGAGAATGTCGATGTCGCGCAACACGAGCGCCGATTTGGTAATGATCAGCGCCGGATGCTGGGTCTTCGCCAGCACTTCCAGCACGCGCCGGGTAATCCGCTGTTCTTTCTCGACCGGCTGATAGGCATCCGTGGCCGTGCCGATGGCGATCACCTTCGGCTGGTAGGATGGAGCGCCGAGCTGGCGCTCCAACACCTCCGCGGCGTTGGTCTTGGCATAGAGCTGGGTTTCGAAGTCCAGTCCCGGCGACAGGCCGAGATAGGCGTGGTTTGGCCGGGCGTAGCAGTAAACGCAGCCGTGCTCGCAGCCTCTGTAGGGGTTGAGCGAGCGTTCGAAGGCAATATCCGGGCTCTCGTTGCGCGTGATGACCGACCGCGCCGGCTCGATCTGAACCGTCGTCTTGAACGGCGGCAACTCTTCGCTGTCGCCCCAGCCGTCGTCGAAGTCGGTGCGGGCATAGGCCTCGAACCGACCCGAGGGATTGATGCCCGCACCCCGGCCACGCCGACGACCGGCAGCAACCGCCGTGTCGGCGATCTCCGGCGCCGGGATGGGCTCGATGAGGTGATGGCATGCGATGTTCATGATTTGATCTTATGCAGGAACGAGAACATGTCAAGAACATTCTCGTGGTGTCCACATCCGAACGTGCCGGGAGGCTCGCTGCCGGTCCTCGTTGCTCGGATGGGCAGGCGCTATTCGCCCCGAGGTGGCAGATGCCCGTCAGCGTTAGGACGGGCTCGCACTTCCCGGGAAAACCCGCTAGAACGAAAGTATGATCTCGGTCGTCATACCCACTCGGAACAGCGAGGAAGCCCTCGCTCGCACGCTCTCGACGCTGGTCACCGCCGCCGCCGACGGGACGGTGCGCGAGGTGGTCGTGGTGGATGGCGGTTCCGACGACCAGACGCACCTCGTCGCCGAGGGAACGGGCTGCGACCTGATATCCGGCTCCGGCGGGGCCTGGGCTCGATGCGCCATCGGGGCGGCGGCGGCTCAGAGGGGCGATTTTCTGATGTTCCTGCGTCCCGGCGTGCTGCTCGATCCCGGTTGGGAGAGTGACTTCCAGGCTATGGTCGAGCGCCGCCTCAGGCATGGCGACAGCCGCTTCGCGGCCGTTTTTCGCCTCGCCTCCGACGACGACACGCTCGGCGGCAGCTTGAAGCACTATCTGTTGCGCCTGTTCGGCCGATGCGCCAGCGTGACCCATCCCGACCAGGGCCTGATCATCTCGCGGGGGTATTTCCGCGAGCTTGGCGGGTTCAGTCGGCGCGACGGTCTGGCAGGCGTCGACCTTATCCGCCGCGTCGGACGTCGTCGTCTTCTTCGCCTCAGGGCGCCGATCGTGCGGGTGATCGCTGACGGGCAGAGCGATGCGCTCACCGGCGGAGGCGCGGCTGGCGCATTGGCGGCCTTGCTGCTCGCCATCCGCCTGCCGGTTGGAATGGTCGCAGGGCTCACCGGTCGGCGGGTCTGAGGTCCTCTCCGAGAGTTGACTGGTTCGCGCGGTAGCGGCCCGCTAATCAGGCAGGCGAGAAAAAAGGACACCATTGGAAGGTGCTTCGCCAGCCGGAAGGACTCTCATGACCATCGAACTCCATGCCATCTCCGCGCCCATCTTCACGGCGCGGCTCAGGTCCCTTGTCCATGTGCTGAAGATCGGCGAGGTCGAAGGTCCGGCCCGTGGCCTCACGGAGGACTCGATACTCGGCGCCCGCCTCGCTCCGGACATGTTCGACCTGAAGCGTCAGGTCCAGATCGCCACGGATCACGCCAAGGGGGCGATGGCCCGTCTCGCCGGCCTCGAGATCCCGTCCTTCCCGGACACCGAGCAGACCTTCGCGGAGCTTTACGCCCGCATCGACAAGACACTCGCATTCGTTGCATCGGTACCGGCTGTCGCCGTCAATGGTCGCGAGGAAACCATCGTGATGCTGAAGCTCCGCCAGGAAACGCTGGAGCTCCCGGCGCTCGACTACCTCCAGGGCTTTGCTCTGCCCAACTTCTATTTTCACCTGACCACCGCCTACGACATTCTGCGCCATCTCGGCATGCCCGTCGGCAAGCGCGATTTCCTTTGGCGCGAGTGAGCGGTGGTGTGCGCGGTCGTTGCCTTCGTCAAGATATGGTTAACAAACCATTGAAATAATTAATCAATGACGAGTCGCGTCGCTTAACTCCGAATTTACCCTGCCGGAGCAGATTGGTTTCCGGCAGGGGCGTGAAGACCCCCTCCTGTTTGTTTTGCGTCGGAGTGGGAGAGCCATGAGTGTACTGCGTCAGCGGGCGGCCGCGTCGTCGTCCGAGGTTTCCTTCCACTCCCCTGCCGCGTCATCCGCTCCGGACTGGCTCGACAGCGTCATTGTCGGCGACTGCGTCGCCGCGCTCGAGCGCTTGCCGAAGGCCTCCGTCGACCTGATTTTTGCCGATCCGCCCTACAACCTGCAGCTTGGTGGTGATCTCACCCGTCCCGATCAGTCGAAGGTTGACGCCGTGGACGACGACTGGGATCGCTTCGACAGCTTCGAGGCCTACGACGCCTTCACCCGTGCCTGGCTGCTCGCCTGCCGCCGGGTGCTGAAGCCGACGGGCACCATGTGGGTGATCGGCTCCTATCACAACATCTTCCGCGTCGGTTCGATCATGCAGGACCTTGGGTTCTGGGTGCTCAACGACATCATCTGGCGCAAGGCCAACCCGATGCCCAACTTCAAGGGCAAGCGTTTCACCAACGCGCACGAGACGCTGATCTGGGCGTCGCGTGACAAGGACGCCAAGGGCATCACGTTCAACTATGAGGCCATGAAGGCCTTCAACGACGATATCCAGATGCGCTCGGACTGGCTGCTGCCGATCTGCACCGGCGGCGAGCGGCTGAAGACGGCCGATGGCGACAAGGTCCATCCGACGCAGAAACCGGAAGCGCTGCTGTGGCGGGTGCTGATGTCGTCGTCGAAACCCGGCGATGTCGTGCTCGATCCGTTTCTCGGCACCGGCACCTCGGCGGCCGTGGCGAAGAGGCTCGGGCGCCATTACGTCGGCGTCGAGCGCGACAGCACCTATGCCACCTACGCCAGGGCGCGGATAGCCTCGGTCGAGCGCGCGCCGGACGACGGACTTGCCGTGGTCACGCCGAAGCGGGCCGAACCGCGCATCCCCTTCGGTTCGCTGATCGAGGCCGGCCTGATCCGGCCGGGCGACAGGCTTTGCGATGCCCGCCGCCGCCACGTCGCCACGGTTCGGGCCGACGGCTCGATCGCGACAGGCGCCGTGGCCGGCTCGATCCACAAGGTGGGCGCCTCGGTGCAAGGGCTCGAGGCCTGCAACGGTTGGACCTACTGGCACGTCGAGAAACAGGGCGCACTGGTGCTGATCGATGAGTTGCGGGGGCGTGTCCGCAGCGAACTCGCCTCTGCCGGCGCCTGACGGGGCGAAGTCCAGTTACAAAAGAAGGCTCCCCGATCGTTCGGAGAGCCATTTCTTTATTGGCGCCTGTTTTTCAAACCCGTGCCATTCGGCATGCGGGGTTGGCCTACCCTGAAAATCTCTGTCGCTCGACCTTTCACGCCGGATTAGCCCAACCCGACGCGGGCCGACCTAATGACTGTCGGGTCACGCCCCAATGACAGGAATTATCGCACCTCAGCCGTTAACCGCCAAGTAAGTTTTCATGCGACGATGGTCTTAGTTAGTAGCAATTATTCAACCTGTAGATGATGATTTGGGGCGAGCCGCCGTTGAGGGGCGTCCGGTGGCCCGCCGTATTGGCGCTCCTGTCGTCACCTCGACCACCTTGCGCATGACCGTCGGCAAGGCCTCGTCCGCCACGGCGGCGGCGTCGAGCCAGAAGCAGTCGGCCGGCGGCGGTCGGTCTCCGACCTCGGCCGCCATGACCGACAGCACGAGATGGAAGTGGGTGAAGGTGTGCTCGACCTTGCCCGCACTCCTCCAACCAGCCTGGAACGGAGCGGCGGTCTCATCCGCCGGGCCTTCCCGCCATTCGCTTCCGGGCACCTCCAGCATGCCACCGAGCAGTCCTTTGTCCGCCCTGCGGCGCACAAGGAGCGCTCCATCGTACCGGCGGGCGACGAAGGCCACGCCTTGGCGAGTTGGCCGCTCCGCCTTGGCCCGCCGGCGAGGCAGGGTTTCGGCGTCGCCGCGCCGCCGGGCGAGGCAAGGCTCCGACCACGGACACAAGGCGCAAGCCGGGCGCTTCGGGGTGCAGATGGTGGCACCGAGATCCATCATCGCCTGGGCGAAGTCGCCCGGTCGCCTTTCCGGCGTCAGCGTCGCCGTCAGGCGGCGGATCTCCGGCTTGACGTCGGGCAGGGGCGTCTCCAGCGCGAACAGGCGCGCCACCACCCGTTCGACATTGCCGTCGACAACTGCGGCCGGCACGTCGAAAGCGATGGCGGCGATCGCCGCCGCCGTGTAGGGCCCGATGCCGGGCAGGGCGGCAAGCCCCTCGACCGTATCGGGAAAGCGGCCATCATGATCGCGGTCTACCGCCTCGGCGCAGGCCTTGAGGTTGCGGGCGCGCGAGTAGTAGCCGAGGCCTGCCCAGGCGGCCATCACGTCGTCGCGCGGCGCGGCGGCCAGAGCCTGCAAGGTCGGCCACCGTTCCAGAAAGTCCAGGAAATAGCTCTTGACCGCCGCGACCGTCGTCTGCTGGAGCATCACCTCCGACAGCCAGACGCGATATGGGTCGGGCAAAACGCCCAACGCCCGGTCCTCCGGCGGCACCCGCCAGGGCAATCGGCGGGCGTGGACGTCGTACCAGTCGAGAAGGGCTGTGGCGGACGGCGCCTGCATGTGGGATAACCTGCGGCTTGAGAGTATAAGTCCCGATGGGATGCTGGAGGTTCCATAGCAGATGGCGCGCCTGAGAAAACCGGCTTTCGCTTACAAGGGGGTGAGGCCGCTTGCCGACATCATCGCCGCGCCGCTCAATGCC
Organism: Pleomorphomonas sp.; assembly: GCA_030603685.1. GTDB lineage: Bacteria > Pseudomonadota > Alphaproteobacteria > Rhizobiales > Pleomorphomonadaceae > Pleomorphomonas. The sequence goes on along the minus strand of JAUVXG010000062.1, from coordinate 12,763 downwards.
GCCTGCCGAAAGCGCGGCTTCGCCACACTCGACCTCGTCGCTCACTGGCCCGATATCGTCGGCCCTGCCTATGCCGAAACGACGGCGCCCGACCAGCTTTCCTGGCCGCGTCGGCCGAAGGGGCTGATCGACGAAGAGGAACACGAACCGGCCGTTCTGACCGTCCGCTGCTCCGGAGCGGCGGCCATGCGCCTGTCTCTCGAGGCGCCGCAGCTCATCGAGCGCATCAACACCTTTTTTGGCTACCGTCTTGTCGGACGCCTGAAGCCGCTGCAGCTTCCTCCCGTGAAGATCGGCCCACCACCGCGCCCGAGGCCGGAAAAGCTCTCGCCGGAAGCCGAAGCCCGCGTGCGGACGCTTGCCTCCGGCATCTCGGACGACGGATTGAAGGCGGCGGTGGAAAGGCTGGGGCGGGCGGTCAGCGGCGACGTTCGTGGTCGCCGATAAGAGGGAATAAGCACATCCTCTTTCCATTGACGTGGCCTTGCCATAATTTGCCGCCAATGACGGACCCTGTAGGGCCGGTTATCCGAAAGGGAACGACATGTTGACTCGCCGCCGCTTCCTCACGACCACAGCAGTAGCCGCGGCCGGTTTTGCCGCGCTCGCGTCCCTCCCCGGGCTGGCTTTCGCCCAGGAACCGGCTGCCACGGTCGACATGGCCGAGCTGATGAAGCCCGGCGTGTTGCCGGAGATGGCACTCGGCAATCCCGACGCCAAGGTCAAGATCGTCGAGTATATGTCGATGACCTGCAGCCACTGCGCCGACTTCCACAACAAGACCTTCGAAGAGATCAAGACCAAGTACATCGATACCGGCAAGATCTATTTCGTGATCCGTGAGTTCCCGTTGGATCCGTTGGCCGCCGCCGGCTTCATGCTGGCGCGCAATGCGCCGGGCGGAAAGTATTTCGAGGTGGTATCCTACCTTTTCAAGACGCTGCGCGAATGGGCTTTCGTCGAGGATCCGCTTTCCGGCCTGCGCAACGTCTCCAAGCAGTTCGGCTATTCGCCCGCGACCTTCGAGGCGACGCTGACCGATCAGAAGCTGCTCGACGATCTCAACGCGACGCGCAAGCGCGGTGCCGACGAGTTCGGCATCACCGGAACGCCGACATTCTTCATCAATGGCCAGCGCGAGGTCGGCTTCATGTCGGTCGAGGAGATGTCGGCCAAGATCGATCCGCTGCTCTGAGGCTGATTCTCAGCTGGTGATAACCGTCGGATATCAACAGGGCCGCGACTCACGCCTCTTGCCGGGCGTGCGTCGCGGCCTTCATGATATGGTGGTCCATGGTAGGGTCACACTCTATGAATAGAGTGGGGCCGAAGCGGATCGCCAATGCAGTTCGAGCGGCTGAAGATACAGGGCTTCAAGTCCTTCGTGGACTTCTCCGAGTTCGTCATCGAACCCGGCCTGACCGGCGTGGTCGGGCCGAACGGCTGTGGCAAGTCCAATCTCGTCGAGGCGATGCGCTGGGTGATGGGCGAGAGCTCCTACAAGGCGATGCGCGCCTCCGGCATGGACGACGTCATCTTTTCCGGCTCCGGCAAGCGTCCCGCCCGCAATGCCGCCGAAGTGACGCTGGTGCTCAGGAACGATCAGCGCACCGCGCCGCCCGCTTTCAACGAGGCCGATCTTCTCGAGGTCACCCGCCGCATCGAACGGCAGGCGGGGTCGTCCTATCGCATCAACGGCAAGGACGTGCGCGCCCGCGACGTGCAGCTTCTGTTCGCCGATGCGTCGACCGGTGCCCGGTCGCCGGCCATGGTTCGACAGGGACAGATCGGCGAGCTGATCGCCGCCAAGCCGACCCAGCGTCGCACCATCCTTGAAGAGGCGGCCGGCATTTCCGGCCTGCATTCCCGGCGCCATGATGCGGAACTGCGCCTCAAGGGGGCCGAGACCAATCTCACCCGCATGGAAGACGTATTGCGGGAGATCGAAACGCGGCTCGAAGGCTTGCGCAGGCAAGCCCGACAGGCGGCGCGCTACCGCAACCTTTCCGCGGACATCCGCAAGGCCGAGGCAACCGTCGCCTTCCTGCGCGTCGGCGATCTGATGACACAGGTCGAGGAAGCCGAAGCGCAGATGACCGACAGCTTCGGCGCCGTGGCCGACGCCCAGGCCGCCCAGACCGAGGCCGTTCGTCGGCAGGCGATCATCGCCCACGATCTGCCCGGCCTTCGCGATCGGGCGGTGGAAACGGCCGCCGCTCTGCAGAGGCTGCGGATCGCGCTTGCCGAATCCGAGGCCGAGGAGCGGCGTGCCCGCGAACGGTTGGCCGAACTCTCCCGCCGCGCCGAGGAAATCGCTCGCGATCGGGCGCGCGAAGCGGAGTTGGTGGCCGAAAACGACGAGCGCTTGGCCGCCCTTGCCGACGAGGCCGAGACCTTGGCCGCCGAGGAGCTTGGCGAGGAAGAGCGCCGGGCGGAAGCGGAGGCATCCGCCTCCGACATTGCCGCGCGTCTGTCCGAGATCGATGCGGAGCTTGCCACGGCCACCGCCGCCGAGGCCGAGGCGGCCGCGCTGAAGGGGGCGCTCGAACGCGAAATTCGCGAAGCCGGGCTTCGTCTCGACCGCTTGCTGCGCGACCTCGAAGGAGTGGATGCCGAACTGGCCGAACTCGACGAACGACTTGGCGCCGACGACGCCATTGCCGAGGCGCGCGAGGAGATCGAACTGGCAACCGCCATGGTATTCGAGGCGGAGGCGACTCTGGCCGATGCCGAGGCCAGCCGGCGGGCCGCCGAGGAGGAGCGCCTCGCTGCGACGGGGCCGCTGGCCGAAGCGGAACGCGAGCTTCAGAAACTCGACACCGAGGCGCGTACCCTGGCCAAGATGCTGGATATCGAGCACGGCCAGCTGTTCCCGCCGCTGGTCGATCGACTCGCGCCACAGAAGGGCTTCGAAACGGCGCTGGCCGCTGCCCTCGGCGAGGACATCGAGGCGCCGATCGATGATCGCGCTCCGGCCTACTGGACGATGCCCGGCGACGATGCCGACGACCCGGCGCTGCCCGACGGCGTGCCGCCGCTCGCCAAGTTCGTCGACGGTCCCGACCTCATTGGCCGCCGCCTTCGGCAGATTGGTGTCGTCAAGGGCGAGGATGCCGGCCGACTGCAGCCGCTGCTCGCTGCCGGGCAGATGCTGGTGACCCTTGAGGGTGCAATCTGGCGCTGGGATGGCTATGCCGCCGCGGCGGATGCGCCAACGGTCGCCGCCAGCAGGCTCGCCGCCCGCAATCGGCTTGCCGAGATCGACGCCCTTCGCGAAACGGCGGGCGAGCTCTGTTCGACCCGACGCCAGGTGCTGGACGGAGCCGAGGCGCGTCTTCGCGACGCGGAGGCCGAGGAACGCGCCGCCCGCGAAGCGGTCAAGGTCGCCGAGCGTTCCGCCGCCAACGGGCGTGACCGACTGCTGGTCGCGGAGCGGGCGCAAGCCGAAACCGTTGCCCGCCGCGCCGCCGCTGCCGGCCAGCGCGAACGCCTTGCCGCCGATGCGGAGGATCAGGCCGCTCGCAAGGCGGAGGCCGAGGAGAGATACGCCGAACTCGCCGACGCCTCGGAGCTGTCGGCCCGGGTGCAGGCCCTTCGGAGCGAGGCGGCCGATACGCGTACCCGGTTCTCGGAGGCGCGCGCCGCCGTCGACATGATCCGCCGCGAGGGGGAACTGCGCAAGCGGCGCATGGAAGCGATCGAACGCGAACGGGCTGGTTGGGGCGATCGAGTCCGCCACGCCGCTGCCCATCTTGACGAACTGGACGACCGGCTCGCCCAGGTGGAAGACGAACGGGCCGAGCTGATCGATCGGCCCGACGAGATTGTCGAGGCCCGGCGCGGACTTATGCGGGCAGTGGCTACCGCGGAGGCTGCCAGTACCGAGGCGGCGGATCGTCTTCGGGAGGGCGAGATGCAGGCCGGCGAGGCCGATCGCGCCGCCGCCGACGCGCTCGCCCGCCTGTCGACCATGCGCGAGGGACGTGTGCGTGCCGAGGAACGGCTGGCCGCCGCCAAGCAGCGACTGGAGGAATACGCCAGCGAGATGCGCGATCGCTTCGACGCGCCGCTTTATGCGCTGCGTCAGCTCGCCGAGATCGACGATGCCGCGCCCTTGCCGGATCTGGCTGGCGTGGAGACCCGGCTCGAGCGGCTGAAGGTCGAGCGCGACAAGCTCGGAGGCGTCAATCTTCAGGCGGAGGCCGAACAGGCCGAGCTGGAGGAGCGGCTGGATACTCTCGTCAACGAGCGCGAGGACCTGATCGAGGCGATCCGCCGGCTGCGTCTGGGCATCCAGAATCTCAACCGTGAGGCGCGCGAGCGGCTGCTCAACGCCTTCGGCATCGTCAATGCTCACTTCCAGCGCCTGTTCGTCCACCTGTTCGGTGGCGGCACGGCGGAGCTACAACTCGTCGACGCCGAGGATCCTCTGGAAGCCGGCCTCGAGATCCTCGCCCGCCCGCCGGGCAAAAAGCCCCAGACCATGACGCTGCTCTCCGGCGGCGAGCAGGCGCTGACCGCCATGGCGCTGATCTTCGCCGTCTTCCTCACCAACCCCGCGCCGATCTGCGTGCTGGACGAGGTGGACGCGCCGCTCGACGATGCGAATGTCGAACGATACTGCGACCTTCTGGAAGAGATGTCCCGCTCGACCGAGACGCGTTTCGTCGTCATTACCCACAATCCGATCACCATGGCGCGCATGAACCGCCTGTTCGGCGTCACCATGGCAGAGCGAGGCGTGTCGCAACTGGTTTCGGTCGACCTTGAAACCGCCGAATCCTTCCGCGAGGCGAGCTGAGCCGCAGCGGCTTTCCAACCCGCGCTGCGAAGCGATGTCAGCTTAATCGATTACGCCCACCTCGACTAAGGTCGTAGTCTGGGAATGGCGGTGGTGCCGGTAGCGGAAATGGCATATAAATCAATGAAATGTATACGCCGTTGCCAATCTTGACAGGCATCCGTGTGAACACTATGGTGCCGGCCAAATCAGGGATTACCCCGATCTTGCAGGGCCTTGGCGACTGCGTTCTCGAGGATGCCGCCGATGGGTCAGGATGACGAACGGCCGGACGAAGCTGGAAGCGATCCCCGCCTCAGGGCGCTGGGAGAGAGACTGGCGGAGGCTCGGCGGGATCGGCAGGAGCCCGAGAGTGACGCTCCGCGGTCGTCCGGGCTAAGCGGTTTCGGGCAGGCCATGAAGGTCGGCTCCGAGTTCGTGGCCGGGGTGATCGTTGGTTTTGTGATCGGCTATACGATCGATCGCCTTTTCGGGACTGGTCCGTGGGGCATGATCGTGTTTCTGTTGCTTGGCTTTGCGGCGGGAACGCTGAACGTGATGCGTGCGACGGGTGTGGCAAAAGATCCTTTTGCCGCCAAGGCGAGCAAGTCCTCGCGTCGGGCGCCTGACGGCGATAAGTGAGTTTGAACGGTCGGGCGGGCTGGCCCGGAGCCGTAGTGCGGGCGAGATCGAGCGAGGGAGCTCCTCAAGGTGGCTGACGTAAGAACCGATCCCATCCATCAGTTCGGCATCCAGAAGCTGGTGGACATCAACATCGACGGCTACGACGTCTCCTTCACCAATTCCTCGCTGTTCATGGTCCTGGTGCTTGCAGCCATCGCGCTTTTGCTCCTCTGGGGCAGTTCGTCGCGCGCCGTGGTGCCTGGCCGGGCTCAGACAGTGGCCGAGCTTTCCTACGAGTTCGTGGCCAATACGCTGCGGACGACGGCCGGCGAGAGTGGCATGCGCTTCATGCCGCTCGTGTTTTCGCTGTTCATGTTCGTCTTGACGGCGAACATCTTCGGCATGGTGCCTTATTTCTTCACGGTCACCTCGCACATCATCGTCACGGCCGCGTTGGCGCTGCTCGTCATCTTCACGGTGACGATCTATGGCTTCTACAAGAACGGCACTCACTTTCTGAAGCTGTTCGTTCCCTCTGGCGTTCCGGCGGCGATCGTTCCCCTGGTCACGATGATCGAGATCATCTCCTTCCTGTCACGGCCACTCAGCCTCTCCGTCCGTCTGTTTGCGAACATGCTGGCCGGTCACATCACCCTCAAGGTGTTCGCGGGCTTCGTGGTGACGCTGACCGGTCTCGGCGCCTTCGGCTTCCTCGGCGCGCTCTTGCCGCTGATCATGGTGGTGGCGCTGACCGCCCTCGAATTCCTGGTGTCTTTCCTCCAGGCCTACGTCTTCACGATCCTCACCTGCATGTACCTCAATGACGCCCTGCATCCGGGGCACTGAGGCCGGATCGACGAAGTTCACCCCGTCAAAACCGTTCAAGTCTTTGTTTCTCAAGGAGCGTTACAATGGAAGCTGAAGCCGCCAAGTACATCGGCGCTGGCCTTTCGACCATCGGCATCGCCGGTTCCGCCATCGGCCTCGGCAGCATCTTCGGCAATTATCTGTCGAGTGCCGTCCGCAATCCGTCGGCCGCCGACGGCCAGTTCGGTCGCCTGATCCTCGGCTTCGCCGTGACCGAAGCGCTCGGCATCTTCTCGCTGCTGATCGCCCTTCTGCTGCTGTTCGCCGTCTGATCGCGAGACAGTCGAAGCGGGCCCGTACCGGGCCCGCTGCATGCCGCCGGTCGGTTTTCGATCGGCCGTGACGAGACGGCGCCTCGCAAGGTGGTTTCTGCCTTGAGGCGCCGCTTGGTCGTCATCATCCATGGAGCCTGAGCGTCGATGAGCTGGTTCATCAGCCAAGCCAACGCACAAGAGCCGGCGGTCGGTCCGGCGGAGGACGGCCACGCGCCGATGGACACCGTCGGCACGACGGTGGCTCATGAGGGCGGTGAGCATGGCGGCACGTTCCCGCCTTTCGATCCCTCGACCTTCCCTTCACAGCTGTTCTGGCTGGCCATCGTCTTCATTGCGCTCTACGTCCTGATGGCCAAGAAGGTCATTCCGCAGATTGCCGGCATTCTGGAGGCGCGTGCCGCGAAGATCGCTGCCGATCTCGTCGAGGCCGAGAAGGCCAAGGCGGATACGGACGCTGCCATTGCCTCCTACGAAGCGTCGCTCGCCGCCGCTCGCAACAAGGCCAATGCCATCGCCCACGAGACTCGCAGCAAGGTTGCCCACGAGATCGACGGGCGGCGTCATGCTGCCGAGGCGCAACTGGCCGCAAAGCTGACCGACACAGAGAAGCACATTGCGGACGTCAAGCGGATCGCGCTCGAGCATGTCTCGGCGATCGCCACCGAAACGACCGAGTCGGTCGTCGAGGCGCTTGTCGGCAAGGTGAGCCGCGACGAGGCCGCCGCGGCGGTCGCCGCCGTGTCCGCCAGCAAGCACTGAGGAGAGGCCCGATGTTCGACAACACCACGTGGGCCTTTGTCGGTCTGATCCTGTTCTTTGCCGTGCTCGGCTATTACGGGGTCTTCGGCATGGTGAACCGCATGCTCGACAAGAGGGCCGAGGAAGTTACGGCCGAGCTCGACGCCGCCCAGCAGCTGCGGAGAGAGGCGGAAGCCCTCCTTGCCGAGTACCAGCAGAAGCGCATCGTCGCCGAGCAGGATGCCGCCGAGATCATCGCTCATGCCGAGGCCGAGGCCAAGCGCATGACGGCCGATGCCGAAGTGGCGCTCAAGGAGCTGATCGAGCAGAGGACGCGCACCGTCGAGGCCAAGATTGCCCACGCCGAGGCGGCTGCGGTTGCCGAGGTGCGGGCCGTTGCCATCGACATGGCGATTGCCGCGTCGAAGCACCTGCTCGCCGAGAAGGTGCAGGGCAAAGTCGCCGCCGATCTGATCTCGAACGGCGTGGACGAGGTGAAGGCCCGTTTCGGCTGAGCGACCTTATCTCTGACCGACAGGGAACAAGGGGCCACTCGCGGCCCCTTTTTTCATGGCTGCCATCCACCCGCCCGCGCCTCGATGCACTCGCGCACAGGCCGGAAGCTGCGGCGATGGATCGGCGTTGGCCCGAGTTCGGCGAGCGCCTTCAGATGCCTCGCCGAGCCGTAGCCGACATTGGTCTCGAAGCCGTAGCCGGGAAACTCGGCGGCATGAAGCTCCATCATGCGATCCCGCATCACCTTGGCGACGATGGACGCGGCGGCAATGGCGGCGACACGGGCATCCCCCTTCACGATGGCCGCACCCCGATAGCCGGCAGCGGTCAGTGCGGTGGGAACGTCGCGCCCATCGACCAGCACGCCCACCGGCTGCTCGGCCAGGGACCGCACCGCGCGGTCCATCGCCCAAAGGTTGGCGGCGAGAATGTTCATGGCATCGATGCGGGCCGCCGACGCCGAGGCGACGGCGACGATGTGATCGCGGCAGATGGCCTCGAACATCCGCTCGCGAACGCCCGGTTTGAGCTGCTTGGAATCGGTAAGCCCTTCGGGCAGCGGCGCATCGGTGAGAATCACCGCCGCGGTCACCACCGGGCCAGCCAGTGGACCACGACCGACCTCGTCTACCCCGGCAACGGGGCCACCCCAGCGGCGCACGAAGTCCTCCTCCATGCGGCGGTCGCAAGCCTCGACGATGAGGCCGGCAAGAAGATCGGGGGAGGGAGCGACGCGGGACATGCTGACTTCTGATGAGCTTTCAGTGAGCGTTACCCCTCTCTCCAACTCTCCCCCACACAGGGGGGAGAGAGCACCGCTTGCTTCCGGCCAGAGCCCATCGGTTTGCACCGTTCGGCTCGACGAACCGTCTCCCCCTTGTGGGGGAGAGCTGGAGAGAGGGGTGAATCGACTCCGGAATCATCGCACGAACAGCCGAGAAAATCTCCCGTATTTGACGTCAGCCTCGGCGCCCCATAATAGAAATCCCAGACTGTCGCGGCTGTCGCCGCTCATCAAATTCCGGGCAAACCGATGTCGCACAACAGCTTCGGACATCTCTTCCGCATCACCACCTGGGGCGAGAGCCACGGTCCTGCTTTGGGCGTGGTCGTCGACGGCTGCCCGCCGGGCCTGCCGCTGACGCCCGAGTTCATCCAGGCGTTCCTCGACCGGCGCAAGCCCGGCCAGTCGCGCTTCGTGACGCAGCGGCGCGAGGATGATCTGGTCGAGATCCTCTCCGGTGTGTTCGAAGATGAGCGCACCGGCGGTCCCGTGACCACGGGAACGCCGATCTCGCTCCTCATCCGCAATACCGACCAACGCTCCAAGGATTACGGCGACATCCGCGACAAGTATCGGCCCGGCCATGCCGATGTCGCCTACGACCTCAAGTACGGCGTTCGCGATTATCGCGGCGGCGGCAGGTCATCGGCGCGTGAAACGGCGGCGCGCGTTGCCGCCGGCGCTATCGCTCGCAAGGTGATCGACGGCGTCACCATTCGCGGTGCCCTCGTTCAGATCGGCAAGGAGAAGATCGATCGCGCCAACTGGGACTGGAGCGCGGTCGACGAAAACCCGTTCTTCTGTCCGGATCGTGAGGCTGTGCCGCGTTTCGAGGCCTACCTCGATCGCGTGCGCAAGGCCGGCTCGTCAGTTGGCGCGGTGGTGGAGCTGGTGGCCGAGGGCGTGCCGGCCGGCTGGGGTGCACCGATCTATGGCAAGCTCGATCAGGATCTCGCCTCGGCGCTGATGTCGATCAACGCGGTAAAGGGCGTCGAGATCGGCGAGGGATTTGCCGCTGCCGAACTCACCGGTGAAGAGAATGCCGACGAGATGCGCATGGGCAACGACGGCGCCATCCTGCACGCGTCGAACCACGCCGGCGGCGTGCTTGGCGGCATTTCCACCGGCCAGCCGGTGGTGGCCCGCTTTGCCGTCAAGCCGACCTCATCCATCCTGACCGATCGTCGCTCGGTGTCGGCAGGCGGCGAGGATGTCGAGGTGATGACCCGTGGAAGGCACGATCCCTGTGTCGGCATCCGCGCGGTTCCGGTGGGCGAAGCCATGATGGCCCTGGTGCTTGCCGACCACAAGCTGCGCCACCGTGCCCAGACCGGTCGCGACGGGGCGGTCGTCTTCCCCTTGCGTTGACGCGCCGGCATGGCTTCATCGCCGGTCGCTCTCGTCGTACTCGATCCCGTGGGCGATCTCGATGCCGTCGTGGCCGTCTATCGTGAGGCTACGGACTATCTCCTTCTCGAAACCGGCCTGACGGCCGAAGCGGCTGCGCACGCCTTCTTCGACGATCGTCCCCCGGCAGGCGGCGATGCGCCGCTGAAGTTCGGGGTCCGTGGCAGCGAGGGTGAGCTCGTTGCCATCGGCGATCTGGCGTTCGGCTACCCCGAGGCGGACGACGCCTATCTCGGCTTGCTCCTCCTGGTACCGGCGGCGCGGGGCAGAGGTTTGGGACAGGTGATTCTCGACGAGGTGAAGCGGCTTGCCCGGACACGCGGAGCAGCGCGCTTGCTGCTCGGCGTTCTCGACGGCAACGAAAGGGCGCGCATTTTCTGGGAAAGGCAGGGCTTCAGGTGGACAAAAACCAGCGGGCCCCACGCCTTCGGTCGGCGTTGGCACGTTGTCCATCGTCTCGAGTTGTCGTTGGCAGGTCCTCGGGAAGATTGTCGGTAGCAGCGGCAATTCCCTGGGATATCGCGAATTCTTCATACTCGCTTTACGGCTTGTTTACGCGCGACCGCGCACAAACTCATACGAAAGTATCAATCGCGGCGGGGACCAGTTGACGGCGGAAGCCGCACCGGTCAGCCGAGATCTGACTGCAGCCGTTGATCGCAGTCTGGTCCCGGCATCGCAGAAAAGGGCGGTCCCGCGCCAATCGAGCGGGGACAGGCATGCTGAGATCGTTCACGGGGAGAATAGTTTTCGTCGTGCTGGCGTCCGCGCTGGCGCTCGCTGCCGTTCTGACATTCGCGACGCAGCGAATGGCGGAGAAGACGGTTACCGATCTCTCGGGCGAAGCCATCGTCACGGCGGCCGGCGCACGTGCCGCCGCGCTGCAGGCGTGGATCGACAGCCTTTCGAGCCAGGCGGCGGCCGTCGCGTCCGCCTCTGCTCTCCAGGCGTCGGCGCGCGAGTTCAGCAGCGCCTGGAACCAGCTTCTCGACGACGACCCCGGCGCGCGCCTGCGGCAGGTGTTCGTCGACGCCAACCCGAACCCCCAGCATCGCGAAGAGATGGTCGCCGTCGACGATACCTCGGAGCGTTACTTCATCTATCACGCAACCGGCCACAAGGCAGTGGCCTCCGCCCTGCGTGACACCGGCTTCGACGACCTCGTTCTCTTCGACGACAGCGGTCGGGCCTATTATTCCTATGTGAAAGACGACCTGTTCGGCCGTCGCATCACCGACGCCACCGACAAGCCGGGGCTGGTTGATGTGGTGAGGGCGATGATTCCGGCACCGGGCGCCAAGCCGGCCGAACTCAAGCCCGCCTTTACCAGCTTCATGCCCGATCCGTCCGCCTCCGTCGGCCTCAGCGCCTACTTCGTGGCGCCGGTGATCATGGAAGGCCGCTTCGTTGCGGTTGTCGCTCTGCGAGTCAAAATGATCCAGGCGGCCAAGATCCTGACCGACAAGACCGGGCTTGGCGTGACGGGGCGGTCCTTCCTCGTATCATCCGGGGATGGGGCAGGGTTTGCCTTCGGCCAGACGGAGAAGGGCGACATTCTGGTCGACCTCTCCGCCAATCCCGCGCTCAAGACGGCGCAAGGCGTGGCTTTCGAGACCGAAGTTACGCCCGGCGTCGTGGAACTTGCGGCGTTGGCCCCGGTTCGGCCCGGCTGGCAGGTGTTGTCGCTGCACGACCGCAGCGCGGCCCTGGCCCCGGTGAAGCGGCTGACCTTGATCCTCATCGCGGTCGCGGCCGCCATTCTTCTTTTGGTCGGCGGTCTCGCCGTTCAGCTCACCCGCCGCCTGACGCGCCCCCTGGCGACGCTGGCTTCGGACGTCCGCCGTCTTGGCACCGGCGAGCTGGATACCGCGCTGTCGGGTCGCGACCGCAAGGACGAGATCGGCGATCTTGCCCGTGCCGTTGACGTGTTCCGTGCCGCCGCCATCGAAAGGCTGCGACTTGAGGAACAGCAGATCGAGGAGGGGCGCCGGCGCGAGATCCGGCAGCAGGAGATCGACCGACTGGTTACGGAGTTCCGGGCCGAGGTGCACAACACCATCGAAGCCGTCACGCGTCGGATGGCCGACATGACCGCGACCGCCTCAGACCTGACACAGGTCGCCGAGGAAACCACCGTCCGTACCGGCGAGGCCGCCCATGCGTCGTCAACGGCGTCGGGATCGGTCGGATCGGTCGCCGCCGCTGCCGAGGAACTGGACGCTTCGATCCGCAATCTCGGCACCCAGGTGAACGCCGCCCGCGACGTGGTCGAGAGCGCGACCGAGGGCGCCAATGCCGCCAACGCCAAGGTCGGTGGGTTGCGCGTCGCCTCCGAAGAGATCGGAAAGATCGTCACGCTGATCCAGTCGATCGCCGGGCAAACCAACCTTCTGGCCCTGAATGCCACCATCGAGGCCGCTCGCGCCGGCGAGGCGGGCAAAGGCTTTGCCGTCGTCGCTTCCGAGGTCAAGAACCTTGCGGGCCAGACCGCCAAGGCCACCGAGGAGATCGCCCACCAGATCGCCGCCATCCAGACCTCCTCGGAAGAGGCGGCCGAAGCCATCCAGGCGATTACCGATACCATGGCGACCGTCAACCGCTACACGGTTGCCATGGCCGACGCCATGGGCCAGCAGAGCGAGGCGACCACCTCGATCAGCGGCAATGTCCATGCCGCCGCGGCGGCCACCGGATCGGTGCTCGGCATCGTCGAGCGGGTGGCCAGTGCCGCCGACGCCACCACCCGGTCTGCCCAGTCCGTCAAGGACAGCG
>JAUVXG010000066.1 GCA_030603685.1 Pleomorphomonas sp. | reverse complement strand
GCGTTCGTCCTGGACGGTGTAGAGCGGGACGAGCTGCGGTGCAGGCTGCTCCGCCGGCGGTGTGATCTGGTTGAGCCCCCACGTCGTCTCCTCGCGATCGGCGAGGATCATCATCATCCGGTAGCCGAGCGCCCAGCCGAGGCGGTCGCGATCGACGGCGCGGTTGTCGATCGCCTTGGCTTCGACGACGATGTAGGCGGACCAGTCGACCGTGAGATCAACCATGCCGTTGATGATTTCGACAGATCGGACGCGCGACCAGCCGACCGCAATGCCCGGTGCCGGCACGATGGTCTTGGCCATCATCTGGGAAATGTCGATCTTGCCGGGATGCGCCTTGACGGTCACGCCGGGAAAGAGCGCATCGAGCCGTGAGACGATCGCCGCCTGCCAAGCCTCAAGCGGGTCGGCGGCGAGGATCTGCGCGAGGGTTGCCGGCGCCATCATTGCAGGAGGCTCCCCAGCCAGTCGGTGACGACGTCGGAGATCTCCGTTCGGTTGTCATCGGAAAGGCCGACAAACGGGCGCGGCGGGATGGTGACCTGACGGGCAAACACCTGTTTGTTGCCAACCACGAAGGCGAGGCGCTTGGCGTCCTTCGGCTTGATCGTCATGCCGTCTTGGTGGACGTGCGCGTACTCCCAGGACGCGCCCCACTCGGCCACATCGGCCGAGGCGACGAAGGCCACCGACCCCAAAAGGTGTTCACCGGTCCGGAGCAGGATCGACGTGCCGGCGCGGTTCGGCGGCCAGGGTGTGCCGTCCGGTGCCGTCTTCTAATCGGTGATGCGTCGGCGCGTCTGGCTCTCGCCGATCGCGCCGATGTTGGTCATCAGGTCGGACGGGTCGACGCTTGCCAACGCGGCAATCTTGTCGGCCGCGAGTTCAAGGTCATTGATGTCGACGACGATGGAGCTGCTCACCAGAGGCCTCCACCACGGCGCGGGAAGAAGGGTTCCGCCGCGACGATGGCCGCGCCACCGTTGGAGGTCTCGGCACCGGCGTCGCCTCCGGCCGGCTGCTCGCCGACGAGCGTCAAGGCGCCCTTGCCGGCGGCGATCGCCTCTAGGCGCTTGATGGCCACCTGATACCGCTCGCGGATCTCGTCGGTCAGGCGGGAGAAGGACAGAGCCACCCGGTAGAGGGCTATGTCCATCACATAGATTTTGAGGATGGCGAGACCGTCGTCATCGACGCGATCCAGCTCGGCCGCGCTGTAGCGTGCGGCAAGGATGGTGCGCGTCTCGATCGAAGCATCCTCAAGCGCCCGCGCCACCCTGACTTCGTCGAGAAGGCCGGTGGTCTCGTCGGCGCCGAGCAGTATCACCTCCTGCGGATGGCGCTCCTGAAGATCGGCTAGGGTGGCGAAGGCGGCGGTCATGTTCGGTCTCAGTCGGTAGGCGGAAGAAGCGAAAGGCGCGGGTCGGCGGCGAGGATCTGGAGCGTCTCCTCGATCTTCTCGTCGGTGCCGCCGAGATCGGCGCGAGTGAGTGGGCGGGGCATCGTATCGAAGGCAAGACCGGCGCGGCGGCGCGGACCGCCAACCGCCCGCGCCCGGCAGATCACGCGGGCCGGATCGTCATCCTCCTCGTCGGCATTGGTCGCATCAGGGAGGTCGACCGAGGCCGGCTCCGGCGCCTCGGCTTTCGGGGCATCGACAGGAGCCATGCCTTCGACGGTTGCGACCGGCGCCATTTCGGCGTCGTTGGAGCCATCGCCGGGATTTTCGGTCGCGACTTCTGAAGAAGCCTCAGGGGAGACGGCCGGATCGCCGTCCCCCCCGGTTTGCTCTTCGCTCGCGGTTATGGTCGTGGCAGTGGTCGCCTCAGTGCCGGCGATCTCGGTTTCGACGGTGTCGCCGACAATCTCGGCATCGGTCTTCACGGCATCATTCTTCGCGGCCGAAGCGGCCTTCGGGGTCCTCGCCATGACATTTCCTTATGTTGGTGGAGCTTGCCGGGCAGGCCCTCGGGCCGGCCGGGGAAACCCCGCCCCGGCCGACCGGGGCGGATGTGACGTCCGACAGTCTCGCTTATTCGAGCCAGGGGCTCTCGATCACCTCGACGAGACCCTTATCGACGTTGGAGGCGCCATTGGTGCCATACTCGGCGGTGAGGAGCTGGCGAGCCGCCTTGCTATTCGACGGGCCGATTACCAAGTGCGTCGGCTTGATGCCGAGCTTCGCCCCGTGGTCGTTGGTGAACTGCTGCATGGCAGTGCGGGCGGCGTTGAAGTTGTCGCTGTTCAGCTCGGCTTTCGAGCCGAAGGCCACCTGCCAGAAGCCGTAGCCGGTGGCATAGCGCGCGTCGGCGCCCCAGATCAGCTCCTTGTCGAAAAACACGTTATCGTCGTCGACTTTCGTCTTGGAGATGAACCTCGCCGCCCGGCGCTGCTGGAAGATGATCGGCCTCAGCGGACGGCGGAGGTCGACCAAGAACCACGCAGGTCCGGCGCCGGCCTGCATGTTGGAGACCGATACGACGTTGTTCTTGGCCTTTTCGCCGACCGGATGATCGTTGTCGAAGAAGGTCTGACCGTCGAAGCACTCGCCGGTGAAACCATTTGCGAGCTGCGCCCAGACGAGCTCGTCCGGATGTTCGGCGGCAGCCTGCCCAAGGCCTTCCATCGGCTTGGCGTAGAGGCCGTACTGATCGTCTTCGACCTTCTCAGTCGGGAGCGAGACCGTGTCCTCCCAAGTCCGGTTGGCGATCTTGTACTGGCTCTGGCTCAGCGAATTGATGACGCGCGCGCCGATCCACTCCCGCATGCGCGGGAAAGAGTTGAGCCAAGCATAGACCTCCTCGCTTGTCGTCGACTGTACCTCGGTACAGATTTGCTGATAGGTCGGAGTGACGCCGGCGAAACCCGCCATGAAGTTGGTTTTGAAGCCCTGCGTCAGGTTGGCGATGTTCTGCCGGGTGATTTCCATGATCTACGATCTTTCGGAGTAGGAGATGCTGGGATCAGAGGCCGATCTTGACCCAGGCTTGACCGCCTTCGATGCCGGTCAGCTTGCCGGCCCGCGAACGGGTGTTGGCGCCGTTGGTCTTGGCGATGGTCTCGTCATCGACGATGAAGACGTCACTGCCGACGTCGGCCTGAGCGACCGGATCGGCCGAGGCGATGGCGAACAGGAACTCTCCCTCCTCGACATCGGCTCGCTTGTCGCCGGCTGCTCCACCTGTGTTGTCGATCGTCTCGATGAACATGCCGGCAGCGGTCAGATTGAGGGCGGTCACGCCGGGCTTGGCGTAGCCAGCGGCGAGAACGGCGATGCCGCCCTTCGTGGCCTTGACGCCAGCGGCGAGGGGGAAGGAACGTGGGCCTTTAGCCTTCTTCAAGGTGCCGCGCTCGGCTGTGAGTGCCATGATGGTTTCCTTTGGAGTTGAGGTGGGTCAGGCCTTGCCGGCGGCGAGGAACTGCTCGGCCGTAATGCCGAGACGTCGGCACATGGCGAGCTGCGCCTCGTCGAGCGTGCCGGGCCTCTCCTTGGCAGGGTCGCCCTCGGTCTTGCTGTTCTGAATGGCGCCGAGCTTCGGCAGGGTGGCCAGCATCGTCTTGACGGTGGCCATCTGGCCGGACCGGCAAAGGGTGAGGTAATGGTCGCGGCTCGCCGGTGCGACCTTGCCGTCCTTGACCGCGCCATCGACCAGCGCGACAGCCTCAGCTTCCGCCGTATCGTCCGAAATCTTCTTGAGTTGCGCTTCGGCCGAGGTCGCGCGATTGAGCGCGGCGTCGAGATCGGCCTTGGGTACGTAAAGCGACGGGTCGGGCTGTTTGCCCTGACGGTTGAGGGCGAGCGAGGCGTTGATAGCCGCTTCGATCTCGGTGTCGGCGGCATTGGCGGCAAGGCCGAGCAAGGCGATGAGCTTGGCGCGATCCATGGTGGTCTCTCTGTTGAGGGCGGGGAGTTGCAGGAAGTTGGGCTCGTTGGTGAGCCCCAGCGAACGGAGCGCAATGACGCGACCCGTCGCGTCATGTGTGAAGGCCGGCGAAGAGAAGCGGTAGGCCTTGTCGCCGACGAGTGCCCGGCCGGCATTGTTCCAAGCCACCGTCGCGATGATGGCGCCGTTCTCGACAGTCAGGTCCGTCATCCAGCCGACAGCCGGAGCCGGCTCGCCCGCCGGCCCCTTGATGTGGGTTGCGTGCTCGACGTCGATCGGTAGTTCGCGTCCGCCGTCCCGGAAGGCACGAACGACAGCATCCGGATCGGAGTTGAAGAAGACACGTCCGTCGACGCCTTCGATGGTGCCAGCCGGAATGACCGGCAGGCGACCAGGGACGTCACCCTCCGGCATGGCCTGAGGGACAGCACGGCAGACGGCGAGCGTTGCGGAATTGAGGGCGAGGCGGAGCGAGTTCATGCCGGCGACGATGCACCGGGATGACATCTGCCGTGGCGCTGCATGGGTGCAGCGGGGCAGCCAGATCAGGCGGGGAATGACCTAGAGGTACGCCGCGACGGCAGGTTGCGTCAAGGTTGGCGGATTACGCCCAGCGCCCTATCATGCCGCAAGGAGGATCGATCGATGATCAGGATAGCTGTTGCCGTGATCGCCGCTCTGACGGTCACGCCGGTGTTCGCGGCAGAATGGCGGCCACCCGAGGATTACCTGACCCCGTCCTGTGACGTGGTTCCTGAAAAAGACAGGAAGCTCTGTCAGGTTGAGCGCGATGAGTGGGTCAAGGACTATCGGAGTGCCGTGAAGGGCGATTACCAGGGGCAGCGCAACGTGGCCGCCTTCCTTGAGGGCGGAGGCTCGGGCGCGGTGCGGCCCAATACGGTCCTCTCCTGCGCCTGGCGCATCGTGCTCGTCAAATCCGGCCATCTGGATCTTGACGACACCGACTTCCTGATCGTCAGGCGGGGCTGTTCGTCCGAGAAGATCGGTGCCGTCGAACGCGGAGCCGCCGAAGCGCAGGCCCAACGGATCATGGCGATGATAGCGGTGAACACCCCTATTGCGGGCCGGCCGGAGAGCGGCCCGATCGATGATCCGGAATCGGAGTGGTGACGGCTTCATTCCTCTCCGTATGCGGATCACCCTGATCGCCCCCGAATAAAACGAATTTCAAACACCCTTCAAAGCCCGTGGGCGGCCGTCTCTGCACAGGAGGTCCACTCGTAGCCCCGGAGATCTACCGGCCGCCAGCGGCCAAATCTGGGGCGACTTGTCGAAACGGCCCCGAAGGGGCATATTCTTGGTGAGCGGTGGCGCAAAGTCGAGCAGCGGGCCACTAGGTCTGGAGGAGCGTGACGCACTCCCGCCGCTCTATTTCTCCCTTCTGAGTAGACGGTCGATTTCGCCCCGGTTGGTGCGGTGGAATGTCCGTATACGCATCAGGCCGTTGGCCGATCGGACCACCACTGCCTTCCAGATCTTGCCATCGATCTCGGCCCAGACGGACCGGATCGCCTTGCCGCGTACTTCGTCGAGGATCGATCCCTCCGACAGCACGCGAGGTAGCAGGGCAAAGTTGTCCCAGGACAGATGGTCCTGATGGGCGTCGATCTTGACCGTGGTGGTCGACGCCGGAATCGAGACGACGGGTGTCTTGGCATCGAGCACGGCCGCGAGGCGAGGTGAAACGCCGGCCGGCAGCCAAGCGCCGTCGGGCAATTGGGGGGCGATCTTGACGAAGGGGTCCGACCAAAGATCCGTAAGCGCCTTGGTCGACACCAGTTCCGGAGCATCGCCTAGCCGCAGTTCGAGATTGTCGAGCAGGCTCTTGGTCCGGTCGCGGCCGGGGTTACCGTGCCAGCCGGGATCGATGCCCTCCGGAATGCGCGAGATTTCGCCGGTCCGCCGGTTGCGCCAGTCGCGCATGACGACGGGCGGCGCAGTGTCAGTGTAGTAGACGCCGTCGCTCCGCTTGGTCGCGATCAGCGTTTCCTTTTCGCGACGGCTAACCTGACGTACCGAGCAATGGCAGAGCCAGCCATTGGGCGGGAAGTGTGTCGCCCAGAATGGATCATCGACCGGCAGGATGACGCCAACCCAGCTGAGATGCTCCGTCCGTGGATCGGCCGCTGTGGTGCGAACGTAGAGCAGGAAGGGCATAGCGGCCTTCGTCCGCTGCGCTCGTTCCCACTGACCGGCCGCCCGTGCCGACGACATGTTGCCCCAGAAAATGGTTCGCAGCCGGTTGCTCCGCGAGAAGTCGACCATGCGGTCCGGATCGACGCCGGCTGGGTCGGCCACCATTCGCGGCCCAGCCCAGCCCTGGCCGGCCAACTCGGCACGGATGTCTTCCCGCCACGTCTCGAATCCCTTGCCGTCCTTGATCGCCTTGCTGATCGAATCCCGAAAAGTGGTCAGCAGCGAAAGCTCGGTGGCCTTTGCGACCGTGAAAGCGTGGGCATGTTCGGTGGCCCAGACATCGAGATGCGAGAAGGCCGGCTTTAGTCCCTTCCGGTCGAAGTACGCGCTCACCTCGGGTGGGGGGGCGAAGCCCTTCTTGACCTCGGTCATCCGTCAGTCCTTCGCGTCGCCGATGCCGCGCGAGATCGTCATCAGGGTCGCGAGGCGCTCCAGGAGCGGCTTGCTGTCTGGCGAGGCCGCCTCGATCGCTGCCAATGCTTCCTCGAAATTCTCGGCCTCGTCGATCGCCGCTAGAAGCGGCTTCAGAAGCGGCTTTGAGATGCCCTCGAAGCTGGCTGGAATAAGCTCGAAGACATCGTCGGCGCCGTAGCTGACCGAACGGTTGTAGGCAAGGCGCGGGCTGCCGCAGCATGGACAGTTTGCGGCGTGGTTGAGGGCAGGCGCCTTGCCCGGCTGGGATGGCCGATCGGACGGCGGTGACTGACTGCCGCCTTCAGGTGGAGCCGGCGTCCTGATTCCGAGCAGCTTGTCCTTCCCAGGATCTTTGAGTGCCAGTTCGTCACGTACCTCGGCCATCGACACTTCGCCGCCGATCTCCACGAAGGACTTGATCACCTCCATACGGCTTTTCATGTCCTTCGGCTTGGGAACCGGCAGCGTGAACTGGGGGCAATCCTCGGGCTGAAGGCCATGGTTGAGCGAGCAGTAGGGCTCGATGAAACCGATCTGGATGCTATCGGCGAGATCGTCAGCGTCCGCTTCGGCGATATCGAGGCGCACCCGATCGTGCACCTCGGCCTGGGCGAGGCTGGCACCGTCCTCCGCCGTCATCGTCTGGCCAACGACCACCTTCGAGATCTCGGCATTCACGAAGTCGGTCGCCCGCTCGTGGGCATCGGTTCCAGTGGCGAGCTTGGCGTCGAGCGTCTCGATAATCATCGACTGCGGGATGGTCACGGCCGCGTCGGCGAGCATGTGGGTTACGGCGCGGAGCAGCGTCCGCTTGTCGGCCTCGCTGGCGCCCTGGCCCCATTTGCCAATGCGGATCGGGATGCCATAAGCGTCGAGGAACGTCATCCAATCCTGCATCGTGAAGCTCTTAAGCAGGAACAGCCAGACGACGGTCCGGCCGATACCGCCCCGGATTGGCAGGCCCGATTTGAGCTTTGGCTCGTGGATGATGTACTTGCCCGGCGGAAGCATCTCGCCATCGGTCGAGCCGTCAACCTTGAGCCGCAGTTCCCGGCCAGTGAGGCGGTCATACTGAAACCACCGCTGATCACGCCATTCCCAGCGTGTCGGCGCCCACCGGGGCCGCGCCGTGTCCCACATCATCTCGACGGCCGAATAGCCCTTCGAGATGCCGTCCATGAGGTCGAAGATCATTCGCCGAAAGCGCGGCGTCTTGACGATCTTCCTCAGCTCGTCGGCGATCTCTACCGGCTTGCCGCTCTCGGCAGTGGCTTGGATCTGCGGCTCAAGGCCACGGATCGCCAACTTTCGCGTCATCAACTGGGCACGGTAGTGCGCGTCGCGCTCCTCGATCTCTTCGAGGAGGGTCAGATAGTCCCTGGTGTCGCCGCCCTGTTCGGCCGACTGCCGCAGGATGCGGCCGACGCGATCGGGCTTGAGGCCGCTGGCCACCGTGTTCGCCCAGGGCGACCGGACACCGGCAACAGTTGCCGTCGCCTGCTCCTCGGTGAGCGTCCTGGCGTTGACGGCGTAGCTCGATCCGTCGGGGAGGAAGATGCGCTTCTGTTCCATCATGATCACCAGAGGCTGCGGCCGGAGGGCGCGTCGTCGTCGCTGTAGGGCATCGGGCTTTCATCGGCGCAGCCGGCAGTCACGTAGCCGTATTCCATGATCGGGGTAAGGCTGGCGTGTTCGGCCAGCGCTGCCGCGATGGCTGCGTCGCCGTGTCGCGGTTTTCCAGCTTTGGAACCATCACCTTTGACCGTGTTCCGGGTCTTCGGAACCTGAATGACGCCGTCGATCCGCTTGAGGGCGCGGAAATCCGAGTGGATTTCGGGATCGGCCGGCAACTCGAAGCCGACGACTTCGAGCGCCTCTTTCAGAAGCGGCATCGTGTCGCGATACCAGCCGACATTGATCTTGACCTGCTGGACCCGATCCTCGCCGAAGCGCATGGCCGTTTCCTGGGCGAGCGGAGCACCGTTACCGGTGGCGTCCATCTCCAGTACGGCAAGGTTGATCTGTTCGATCAGCCACCAGAGCACCTGCTTCTGTTGCGGGTAGGGGATGTTGCGCAGTTCGACGACGAACGGCGTTCGCCGTACGAGCGGGTTCTCGGCCGGCCCGCCCTTCCTGAGCTGTACTGGCCAGAACACGCTGAGGTCCGCCACGAGCGCGAAGTCCCACCCCGCGAAGGTGAGCGCCTTGTGGTCGAGCCGGCCGAGATGGGGGCGGATTTCTTCGATGAAGGCTCCAGCGCGGGCACGCCTATACTCCTCGGGCATGCCGGCGAAAGCCGCAGGTTCCGACCAACGGAGCACCGGAATGTCGCGCGCCGCCTTGTCGAGCACCGACGGCAATATCGCGGTGCCGGAACCTTCCGAAGGCACGACATAGAGTTCTTCATCGGCGGCATCGCCATAGTCCGAAATGATGCCGGCACGCCATGCCGCCTCGCCCTCGGCCGTCCACGGCTCGCCCGTGCGTTGGCAGACGCGCTCGTAGAGACCGTCGAGCAGCGCCTCATCGAAATCCGTGCGCAACAGGGCGTACTTTTTCCGGCCGGACCGAATGTCGTTGATGACCTGATTGAACGGGTTCATCTCGCCGTCGTGGGTCGAGATGACCAGCACCTTGCCGCCCCAGATCAAAAGGGCCATTGCAGCCTTGAGAAGCTCCTGCAAGTCGTCGTGGAAAGCCGCCTCGTCAATGATGACATAGCCCTGCATGCCGCGCAGCGATCGCGGGCGAGATGGCAGGGCCTTGATTGAGAACCCCGAGACGAAGTCTATCGAGAACGCCTTGACGTCCTTGTTGCCCTTGGCATCCTCGAAAAGTGATTCATTGACCGGGAAGTCCGACTGCCCGAGCACCTCTTGAAGGTTTTTGGCCCACATGGCGCAGACGTCGATGAACTCGCGCGCCATTTCGAGGTTGTAGCCCATGTAAAACACGTTCATGCCGCCGGCACTGCGCGCCTTGCTGGCGGTCATCACGGCGTCATAGGCCGCCGCCCAGGTCACGCCGGTCCGGCGCGACTTCTCGTAGAACGTCACACGGTTGACGGCCGTGGTGGCCAGCAGCTTCTTCTGGTAGGCAAGGAAGATATCGGTCTCGGCGAGGCCCGGCGGATGATCAAGGCGAAGCTTGATCCAGTCCGCTTCGGAGATTGCCTTTCCGAAAGCTTCGAGTGCCTCGTGATCGATCGGGGCGCTCATGGTGCTTCCGGCGGCTTCTTGACCGCAATCTGGGCGATCTTGCGATTGAGCACGTCGACAGTGTTTTGGCTAAGACCCAACTCGCCGGCCACGCTCTTAACAACGGCACCGAGCTTCTCGGTCGCCGCCTTCTCAGCGGCGGCTCGGCGCTCGGCATCGGCCTTCTCGGTTTTTGCACGCAGTTCGATGCTGTGGCGCTGGCCGACGATAATCTCTTTGTAGGCCTTCGCCAGTTCCATCGCTCCCTTGGTATCCTGCTGGTTGTCGGCGAGATCGTCGATGAGCGCTTTCAGGAACTCGCCCAGCACAATGTCGCTTTGCCCGATTTCTTCCGCAGTCAGGCTCTTGGCGATGCCGGCATAGACATAGCGCCGGGTCTCCAGCTTCTCCGCCCACTTGGAAAGGCGCATGGCTTTGCGTGAGAAAGCCGAGCGCGACACTGGCTCAAGCCCCTTGGCCGCCAGTCGGGCGTTAAGTTCGGTGAGGATATCCTGCTGTTCCCGCCGGCCGGCGTTGAGTTCTCCATAGGCCCAGAGAACGTCTTCACGCGCCTCCTCGGGCATCATGTCCATCTTGGCAAGGCGGCGGGCCATGGTCACACCCTCGGCAAGCTTGGGCGCTTGATGCCGTCGAGAAAGGCGCGCCGCTCGATGTGATCGAGACCGCGCTGGGTGAGTTGGGCGACAAGTACGGTGCTGGCCTCCGTCACATCGATGGCGCCGAACTGCTCGAGGCCGCGCATCTCCGCCTGCACCCACTCGCGGGTGCGGCCGATACCGAAGGTTTCGAGGCTGCGTCGGAGCAACTCCGAATTCAGGCGGCCGTCAGGCTCGTCGGCAAGAGTGCGCAGGATGATGAGGCGGGCTTCCTCGCGGATCATACGGTCGAAATCGGTCATCTCTTTGCCTGCTCGATCAGAAATTCCTGCAGTCGGTCGGAGATCGCCGCTACAGGCTTGAGCCTCTCGGTCAGCACCTGGATCTCGCCACGCAGTTCGGTCAGCGTCAGGTCCACGCGATGGAGCGACTCCTTGTTCGGGATGTGGTCCATCTCGGTTTCGAGCTTGGAGAGGCGCTCATCCATCTCCGCGTCGGCTAGCGCTCTGGCGCCCGCTTCGGCGCGCAGTTCGTCTTGAGACGCTAGACCCTTTCGGATTGCCCAACCGGCGATCGTCAACGCCAGGCCGACCGCAAACGCCACCACCGGCCAGTACCGCATCAGCTCGTCCATTACTTCCCCAACCTCTCCGCCTCATAAAAGCCTTGGCACTCGAAGCAGCGTTTGGCCCAGGGCGCTGCGACCCGCCGCTCCAACGGGATGGCCGCACCGCAATCGACGCAGATCTCGACGCCCGGCGCCGACACGGCCGCGCTGGCGGCGGCGATCGAACGGTCACGCTCGGCCGCGATCCTCTCTTCCGCCTGCAGCAACAAATCTTCAGCGTTCACGGCTCACCTTCCGTCGGCGCCCCATCCACACAGGGACCGCCCTACCGCGTTGTGTTCCTTGATTTCAGCGACCGTTGCCGGGGTATCCTGCGACGACCAGGAGATCGGCCGTGCGACCGAGCAGAAGCTCGCGTGCGCGAGCGGCTCGATCGCCTCGGCGCTAGTCCCGGCGCCATCCGTCATCGTCCCGCAGGACACCAGCAGGATCGCGGCGAGCGGTATCAGCGGCAGTCTGGCGAGCAGCGGTCGCCTTGTTGATCTCGTCGAGCGCATTTCGGAGGGCCTTCGCGATGGCGCCAGAGCTCTCGTCCCCACCCTTGGCCTTGGCCTCGAAATACGCGGCGGCGGCGCCGATCAGGGCGAGAACGATCTGGCTGATCAGGCTCACGACGAGCCACCGGCAACACTCGACACCGCTACCGCCACCGACGATCCGGCGGCGATCTCCTCGGCGAGTGTCTGAAGATCAGGCCTCGTCGCCGTGACGTCGACATCAAGCCGGGACCAGATCATTTCGGCGAGCGAGGTCGGGCCGCCCACCCACTTGAGAAGGGCGGCCGGGATGCGATCGAGCGCGTACTGCAGCACGTAGGCCAGCACCGGCAAATGCACGTCGACGGTGAGCGTCCGGTCCTTGGTGGCACCGGCAACCGAATTGAGGCCGTAGGCGATCGCCCGGTCGAGCAACTGCTCGACGCGCAATGTGTCAAGCCATGCCTTGGCCGCCGCCGGCAACTTGCGGATCAACCAAGTGATGATGCCGGCGATTGCCGCAAACAGCGGCACAAGCAGCTCGGAGAGCCAGTCGCCGATCGGAATGGTGATGTGGCTGTCGGCGATGGCATCGGCCGCCCAGGCCGGAGCTGCCACGAAAACCACCATCGCGGCTACGACTGCACTTACCAGCACCTCCTTGAGGCGAGGCCACCGGCCGGGTGACAGCAACAGCAAGCCGACGATCAGGGCTGAGAGAAAAATCAGAGCAGAAGCGAACATGTTCATGCCTCGTTGGTTGAGAGAGGAGCACCGTTGGCCTTGAGATGGATGCGACCTCCAAGCAGCGGCGCCGCGACGGTCGAGGGCCAGCGGATGGCGGCGAGGCGCGTCTTGGCGATCCACACGATCGACACCGAGTCGCTCTGGTTGCCGCCGAGGATGAGGTAGTGGGTCGCCGTCTCGCCGAGGTAGAGGCCGACATGGCCGCCGCCGTCGCGTGTGAACACCATCACCGCGCCGAGTATCGGCGTGGTGAGTGCCCGGCCGAAGCTGGCCCAGGCCTTGGCGGAGAGAGGATTGGAGGGCAGCAGTTCCTCGGGCAGCGTCGCCGCCATGATGTGGCCGATAAAGAGCCCACACCACGGGATGCCATCATTTGTGAAATAGCGGAAAACCCAGCCGCCGAGCGCCTTGGCCCAGCTCATGATGATCCGGTTCGATCCGGCGCCCGCGACTTCCTTGAGCCCCATGAAGCGTCTGGCTTCCCGGAGCCAGACGGGCTCCGCCGGCGGTACCACCGGATCGTGAGGGTTGGAGCGCAGCGCCGTCACCGTGGCGCTGTCGGCCTTCCCGGTCACCGGCAGCCCGAGGTCGGCCTGGAAAGCCCGGAGCGCGGCGATGACACCACGGCCGTGGCCACCGTCGACAGCGGCGCCGTAGACGCCGGCCGCAACTAGGCGCTCGATCAGCCATGCATCAAAAGTCTGGGGGGATTTCGCCATGGGTCACCTCGGTTTGGTGACCCGACATTAGGCGGGCGGGGCATTTTCCTGCCGCTGCATGGATGCAGCGGGGCGCTCCGTAGCTGCCGAGACTGTAGCTGATCGGCGGTCGGCCGCCAAGATCAGAACAGATCGCCCTGGCGGCCGTTCTTGAGCTTGGCCTTGGTGTACCACGCGGTGCGTTCGCCAAGGCCGGCGCGGCGGGCCGCCTCACGGGCGCTGGTGCCCGCTTGCAGTTCCTTGACCAAGCGCCTCTTGGCCTGCCGCATCAGTGCCATCGGCCCGCGCGGTATCAGTACACCGCGCTGACCCTTCCGGTGTCCATCGGCATCGGTGACGGTCATGTAAGCGCAGATTGCCTTGGCGGCCTCGTCGCCGACGCAGAGCACCAACCAATGGTCCGGCCCGGCGGCACGTGGGAAGTGAACCTGCGTCCCGCCGTACTGCTCGGCGAGGGCGAGCGCGGCGGCGATGCCGGCCACATCCGCGATCTCGCCAAGGATACCGTCAAGGCCGTGGGAGGCTTTCACCGAGCGCCTCCGATCGACGTTGTGGCGGCGCACCGGGGGACGACGGCGACCACCGTTTGGCCCTCGCAGATGTACGTGTGCCTGCCACTCTTCACCGCATACGGTCCGCCAATCGCCGCACCGGCTGCGATGGCGGCTTCTGAAACCTCGGCGCGAAGCGCGTCCTTGAAAGCTTTCACATCGACGCCGTGGACGCGCTCAAGGTAGCGTAGGACGGCATGGTCGGTGACATGGATCATGATGCCCCCAGTAGTTTCGGGCCTTCACCGATCTTTGCCGCTCCATGCGCATCGGACTTGACGCCCTTGCCGAGCGTGACATCGCCAGCGGCCGACCAGCCCTCGACGTGCGCGTCCCAGAACGATCCCTTGGCCTGTGCTGGAGAGACGCTGCGGGTGCGCGGATAGGCAATCGCCACGGCCTGTTTGGCTTTGGCGACCGCTTGGTCAGAATGGGTGTCTCCGAACAGCTCGAATAGGCGGCGTGAAAGACGCGTCACCATGCCATCGGTAAAGTCCGCCACCGCTTCCCGTCGTGTGCGATCCGATCGCCGCGCCTTGTAGAGCCTGCCTGTCTTGAAGGTCTTTATCGCTCTGTCCAGGGCGCGATTGCACACTGTCCAGATGTAGCTGGCGATCTCGGGGCCGGGCGCCACGCCAAAGAATTCAACCTCGTTGCTTCCGAACACAGCGACCGTGTTGGTGACATGCTGGATCACAGGGACGGGCTTGTCGCGGATGCTGGTTCCGCGAGTTTTCGACTTGGCTTTCGCGCGCTCGGTCTCCAGTTCTACGTCAGAGACGCCATATTCCCGCATCAACTCGGCGGCTTTGGCTGCAGCGGCCATCGCCTCGTCTTCCGTGCAGCCGCGCGCCGAGGTCATTTCCTTGAGAGCGCGGATCTTCGCCTTGAGCTTTTCGCGGTCAGTCATCGGCTCTCCCCTCCGATTTGCGGCCGTGCTCCTCCGCCCGCTTGATCATTGCCTTCAGGGCTTCCGAAACGCGTCGGGCGTCGGCAGCACGGAGGAACTCAGGATCGTCGATCCCACGCTCGCCGCCCAGGCGGGTCTGGCGCTCGACGAAGGCGCGCAACGCCAGTTTGGAACTACTCGACACGGCGCCGACCTGCGCCGCCTCTTTCCAGAGCGCGTAGATCAGCCGGACGAACGGCTTGTCGGAGGGCTTGAAAGCCTTCTTTGGGCGCCACCCGAGCCGGCGGAACTCGGCCAGCACGTCGTCGACCTGTCGGTTATTGAGCCCGGAGGACGTGTCCTGGCCGGTGATCCGGACGAGGATCGACCGGTAGTTTTCTTCGCTGAGGGCGAGCTGCTTGCGGGCGACGTGGATTTTGGCTGTGGCGGGGCGGGTCATGATGCGGGTCCGTCGTCAAGCACCGCGTCGACCATGTCATCGCGAGCTACGATCTCGATGATGTCGCGGATGAGTTGGTCGACGGTGAAGGCGCGCCGGGCCGCGTGGGGCCGAAGAGCTGCGTAATCCTGGAAAGGAATAAGGACGGTACGTCCTACCGCCGGCCCGCTGATCGGCGGCAGCGATGGTCGCTTCGCGCGCGCCGCCGAGGCTTCGAGGGCGGCAACGGTTTTGGGCTCGATGCCGATGCGGGCGGCGATCGCCGCCGTCGACAGGCCGTCCGCACGTAGCGCCGATACGGCGGCCGTGCGGCTCTCATAGCCGAGGGTGAGCTTGGGCGCGCCCATCATGCCACCTCGGCCGGCTGGGCCGCGCAGGCGGTGCAGAGATAGGGCTCGGCCCAATCGCAGCCGCCGTCGCATGCACCATACTGGCTGCAGCCGCAGCGGCGACAAAACATGCCGACGACGCTGGGGACGAGCGGCTTGCCGTCCTGATCGTACATTTGTTCTTGGTAGACATGCGCGTCGACGCACGCCTCCATCTCAGCATGCGCAGCGTCGATCGACGCCTCGACGGCTCTCTCCGAGGCCAGGGCCACATCGTCGAAGCCGGTGAAGCACAAGACCTTAAATGCGACCACAGATTCGAGAGCCGGAGCGCCTATCTCGACCCGCTGATCAGGTGTGAGCGTGGCCCACACGGTGGCACCGTCAAAAATGCCCGGTCGGAAATCCTCGGCCATGGTCCATCTCCTCTGTCATGATCGCCTTGGTGATGTCGGCGATCCGTCGGCGGATGCGCTCCTGTCGATCGGAGCGCACGCGTGGACGGACCTGTCGGAGGAGCATGTCGCGCTCCAGCCGGAGGAGATCCCGCCGCGTCGGCGGCGGGTCTTCGGCTTCGGGAGGGAGCGAGCGGCTGGCGAAGCTCATCACCACCTGCTCCTCATCAACTCGTTGCCCAGGACGGTGAGCTGCGCGTAGACGCCCATGTCGTCCTCAAGCACCTCCGCTAGTCCACGCACGACCAGCGGCGCCATGATGGCGTCGGGGATCGTAACGGGCGGAGACATGAGGTCTCCCTCCCGTTCCCAGCCGCCATCGACGCGGGAGACGGTGAGTTCCCGCATCGCGACCAGGGCGCGGACCTCGGCCTCGTTGAAGTCGATGCTCATGGCCGCGCCTCGTAGAGCCCGGCGCGGCCGTCCTCGACGACGGTCTTCAGCTCGGTGGCGAGGCCGGCGGCGATGATCCGCGCATCCATTTCGGTGCCGGCGCTCTCGTTGATGGTCGCCGCCATGATCGAGATCATGGCCTTGAAGGCATCCATCTTGTCCGCCCGCTCCATCTCCAGCACGCTGGTGATCGCGTTGGCGATGCGGACCTGCTCGTCGGTGAGGTAGCGCATGGTCACCCCTCCCGCTGGTCGGTGAGCTGCAGGGGCGCAGATAGCCGGCCGATCTCCCTCGCCAGCTCGCGCTCGGCGCGGCCCTTCGGAGCCGGCCGATAGGGATTGCGCTGCCTGCTATCGATGTCGGCGAGTTCGCGGAGCAAGAAGCCGGCCTCCACCGGGTCGGAGACCTCGATCTTGATCGTCACCATCGCCGGCGAACCGCCTTTGCGGGCGGAGCTTTTGGCGGCGAGGGCATAATCGAGCATCTTTGCGCTGTCGGGCAGGTAGATCGTGGCCATCACGCCCTCGCGAGATCTATGGAGATGCTCTCCCAGGCGGCCTCGGCCGAAGCGCGCCGGTGGAAGGTGAGATACGCCTTGGCGCCGATCACCCGGATGCTGTCGCGCACCGCGTCCATGGCTCGCTTCCAGCGCGGATCGTCGATCTGGGCGCGGAGCAGCATGAAGATTTCGGCGCGGTTGATCCGGCCTTCCTTGTCGACCTGGAAGGCGCGGTTGACGATCATGCGCAACTCGTCTCCGGCGTCGGCCGACCAGTCGTTGAGGCACTCGTCGACCAGCTTTTTTGCGGCCTGCAACTCTGGGCCGAACTCGATCAGGTCGGCCATCTTGAGAACGACGCGCATCGTGCCGTCGAAGGTGGTCAGCGTGACGTTGCCCTTGGCGCCGCCGGCCTTCGCGCCATACTCCTGCTCAAGGAGAGCCTGCATCGAGCCGATGTCGTCGAAGGTATGGCCCTTGAATCGGGCGAGCTGCTCGGAGAGGGCTACGGCGTAGCCCATGATCTTGCGCACGGTCTCGTCGATCAGCTTGTCCTGGGCCTTGATCGTGCCGAGCGGCACCAGAGCGCCGCGCGCGTCGGTCATGTATTGGCGGCCGTTGATGTCGATGACGCCGTCCGGCGCGGAAAGGGTTTCAGGCGTGTCCATGGGAGGCTTCCTTTCGAGAGGGGTTCAAGGCGGTTTTGAAGATGGGTTGAGGCGCAGGGATCGGTCCGACCTCGGCGGCATAGGCGGCTCCGAGATCGCCAATGGCGGCGAGCAGCCCGTCGAGAGCCAGCCTCTCGCCAGTGCCATAGCGGGCCGTTGCCAACGCCCGACTGGCCGTCACCACACGTCGGGCCGCGCCGATGATGCCGACGTTGGCGGAGTCGTCGTCTGGCGGATCGGCCACCAGCCGGCCGGCCTTGACCGCATGGAGTACGAACTCTCCGAGGACGCGGATCTCGCTGTACGACAGGCGGGCGACCGCGTAGCCGTCGATCGCCCGTTCAGCGATGACTAGCGGGGCGGGATCGGGCTCGGCGATATCGAGCTTTTCGACCACGTCGAGCGCTGGGGCGAGCACCTGATCGATGGCCTGCATGGTCGCGTCCATACCCTTTTCCGCAACCTCGGCCTCGATCTTGCCTACGCCGTAGAGAATGGTGGTGTGGTCGCGGGCGCCCATGCGCCGGCCGATCTCCGCCACGGCGAGGTGGCGGCAGTAGCGATGGGCGAAATACATCGCAACTTGCCGGGCTCGGACAAATCGTGGCATCCGGCGCGGACCGATGATGTCGGCGTACGGGATGCCGGTCACACCCGACACCGCCTCGATGACGGCGCGCACGGATAGGTAGCCGGTCATGACACACCTCCGATCGCGTACTCGCTGGCACAGAGGTCTATGACCGTGGGCGTCCCGCCTAGTTCGGCGCGGCAGGCCACCAATAAGGCGATTAGTTCGCGCGTGGTGGCACCATCCATCTGCACCCCGCACATGCCTGATGGCGCTAGAGTGTCGATCCATGCGGTGAGGGTGTTGCCGAGGTTATGCCTCGGCTCCACAAAAGCGGGACGGGCAATCATGTCTTGTCCCTCCCGAAATCCGGGCGAATGACTTTGCCCTCGGGGTCTTCCACCATCTCAGCGAGAGCCGAGACGGCCTCGTCGTTCATGATCATCACCCTGCGGCCTGTGGCTTCCGCGAGCCGGTGAACGGCAAGCTCCTGCTCCATTGCCTTGGCGAGGCGCTGCAGGAGCTGCAGCCGATGGCCGATGTTGGCGCTTTCTTCCCGCATGATCGGACGCTGTTGCTGGGCGATGCCGAGCAACTCCGAGCGCAGGGCGCCGAGTTCGTTGGCGAGGGAGGTTCCCATCAGGCGATGTCCTCCACGTCGCGGTTCTTCCAGGCGGCCTGCAGGTGCTTGAGGGCGAGCGGCTCACCGTCACCGATCGCCAGCATCGTGGCCATTTTGGCCGTCTTCTCGACCTGACCGAGTGCTCCGTCCTTCATGCCGACACCGAGCAAAAACCTCACGCAGTCGGGATCGGTCACGCTCCAGGAGGCGATGTAGGCTTTCACGTCGGCGGGGTAGGGGGCGGGCCGGCGCAGGGTTTTGCCGATGCGTCGCTTGATCTGCGCATAGGACCGGCCCTCCGTTTTGTCCTTGAAGCGGCGGTAAACCTCCTCGTTACCGACGATGGCGACGCCACACTTATGGACGTCGCAGAAGTACCTGAGTTGGTTGACCGCGCCGTCGGTGAGGTGCTGAGCTTCGTCGACAATCAGCAGCGTGCCGGTGCCAGTGCGGGCCAGCTTGGCGCCGATTGCCCGCGCGAGTTTGGCGGGGTTGTTCTGCTGGACCTCAAGCTCGGCGGCGAGTTCGGTCAGCATGCCGTGGACGCTCGCCGCGCTCTCGTACATCGTGGCGTGGTAGACGTGTGGCCGGGTCCTCGTGAAATGCTCGCAGGCTGCCGTTTTACCCATGCCGGCGCCGACCGTGATCATCACGAGGTCGGGGCAGAGCTGCGCCCATGTCAGCGTCTCCAATATCTCCTGTGCGATCCGAAGGCGCGGGTTGAACTCGGGAGAGACGGGGATGCTGGCGACCATGCTGGCGCTTTCCTCAGTCGCCTCGATCCAGCGGGAGATCATGGCCAGCTGATTGGAGAGCACGCCCAGGTATTTCCCGGAGAGCACCTGCGAAAATGTCCCATCGGGAATGCCGCACCGGCGGGCGACCTCGGCTTTGGTCCATCCCTGGGCACCGGCGATCTCGATCACGCGCGCGACCAACGTGCGCCAGCGATTGACGTCCTCCTCCGAGTGCTTGGCCACGAAGTCGGCCGCTGGCGACGGAAATTCCCAAGGGGTTGTGGTGACAGGCTTTTGCATTTATATTGGCTCCATCGACTTGTCTTGGGCGGGGTTTTCCCCGCCCTTTTTCTTTTCGGGAGCCGTACTCGGTACATTTCGGCTCGCCGGGCCGTTATTCGGCCTTTTTCCCTTGCGGGAACGGGATCACGGCCTCGCCGGAAACGCGGGCGAGGGCGCGTGAGAAACTGGACTCGAATTCACTGTCGGACATGAGGTCGATCGGCACGGTCGGCGGACCACCGACGGCAAGGCGCGTCACTGCCGGCCGCACCGGCTCCGGCTGTTCCGCGGTCTTTTGGCCCCGGCCGTAGATCTCGCCCAGCTCGGCCGGCGTCAGGGCGCGGTGTGCATCGGCGAGTTGCTTCGTCGCCTTGATGAACTCGCGCCGGAGACGCATGTGCTGTCGGGCGGCATCCATGTCGTCGAAGCCGACGGCTTCGATGCAGGGCGCGTCGCAGAGCAGCCTGTTCTTGAGGTCGTAGACTTTCACCGGCCGAGAGAGGCGGTCGGGATCGAAGCGGATGACCACCTTCTGACCGGCCACTCGCGTGAGCACCGGCGCCCAGTAGCGATTGCCCTGGAAGTGGATTTCGCCGCTATTGCCGCGCGTCGTGATCGCTTCGGAGGCGAGCAGCCAGAGCGAGCGCTGCGCGGCCGTCGGCCGACGGACGATTGTCGCGGGATCGGCCATGCTCGCTTCAAAGGTCTCGTCGAAGGAGCGCCCGGCGGCCGTCTCGGTCTCGCGGCCGAGGCGGCCGTTATACTCGGCGATGCAGCGGGCGACGTGAGCCTGCAGTTCTTCCAGCGTCACTGTGCGCGAACCGTAATTCGCTGGCTTATTCGTGGGGTTGTTGCCGGTATAGGCGCCGGCCATCGACGGGTGCTTGGCGATCTCCTCGGCGAGGTCGCCCCAGGCGCGCTCGATCGGCTTCGATTGGCCCGAATAGGGCAGAGTGAAATGCTGCTCGATACCGAGGGTGGCGAGCAGGCCGCGAGGATCTTCGGGTTTGACCTTGAAACGGAAACGCTTGACGTTGTCGCCGGTGATCCACTTCGAGGCGAAGGCACGGCCGGTGTCGAGGTAGATCACATCCGGAATGCCGTAGGCTTCGACCATGTCGCCTATGACAAGGCGTACCGCCTCCCATGTTTCCGCCTCAGCGAGCCGCCATCCCACGATCTTGTTCGAATAGAGATCCTGGATGCCGATCAGCAGCATGCGGACCGGCTTTTTCGACCAGGAGACCGAGCAGAGCAGGTCGATCTTGTGGCCGTCCATATTGACAGCCTGCATGGCGTGGAAATGCGCCCGGCTACGCCGTTGCGCCGGAAACAGCGTCTTGGCGGCATCCATGCCCTCGCGCGCAACCAATAGGGCGCCCTTGGTCACCTCCGCCTCCAGCTTCCGCCGCAGCGTCCGCTCCGAGGGGATCGGCGCCCATCCGTACTTCTTGGCGGCATCGCAAACCCGGCGGTAGCAGCGGCTGAATTTGGGCTTCTCCGGCCGGAGATAGTCAGATTTCAGCGCCTCCCAGGCGGCAGGATGGCAATCAGCAGCGGTGCGGGCTTCGTCTCGGTTGCCCTCGTAATTGGGGGCTAGGGCCGGCAGCCAGTCCGACCGCTCCACCCCGGCGACCATCTCCAGCCAGTTGTAGACCGATCGGCGCGAGACGTCGTAGCGCACGACGGCCAACTGCACCGCCTCCGAGTTCCTGGCGCCTGATCGCCGTGCCTCATCGACCAGCCGGACCGCCTCGTGACGCTGTCTGGCGATTGCTTTGTGATCTTCCGGCAGGCACTCGAAACGCTGCCAAAGCGCCGACCGCTCGTCGTCGCTCTTGTCCTGCAGGGCGGCGAGGTCAGCCACGAAGCGGAGGCGGTTCTGGGCCTCCTGCGGCAACAGGCTGATGTGGTACTCGTAGCCACCACCACCTTCGCGGCCGGTCGCCCGGCGAACCAAGGCTTCCGTCGGCTTCCAGATTTCGAGAGCGAGGCGCTGCAGCTGCCGCTCCGAGGTCGGCAGGCCGGGCAGATGCATCCCGGCGAGGTCGGAGAGCATCCACCACTCTTTCATGGCCGCCCTCGCTTGATGTCGACCGGCACCGACCGAAGCGTTTTCAGCTCGGCTCGGATGCGGTCCTGCTCCTGTTGTAGGCGGGCGACCTCGGCGAGCCGGGCCTCGTCTCCGAGTAACAGCGTAGCGCCATGGTCGGCCACCACTACATCCCAGAGCCATGTCGCGCCGGTCGCGTGCACGAAAGCTTTGAAGCGGATCAGGCTGATATCGTGCGACGTCTTGCTCTCGGCCGTGTAGGCGTCGAGCATCGCCTTGCTGATGCCGGCGAGGCCGAGATATTGCGCCATTCGCGCCGCGATCGTCGCCCGGTCGTGAGGACACTCACGGATCGCCCGGCTCATCTCCCGCTTGAGGCGGGCGCGAAATCGGTCAAGATCGAGCCGCGTCACTGGCGAACGCACCGGAAATAGCGGGGCCAGGAACATGTCGAGCTGATGCGGGGAGTTCATTGTGCCTCCGCCTTTTTTTGCTGGATGTGATCGAGGAACTTAGCCCGCGTCGCTTCGTCCGCCTTCTTCCAGGCGGCAGAGAGGGTCGCGAAGATGGCGTCCTGCGGGTTCACTTTGGCCGGTGCCGGTCGGATCTGGCGGAGCACGGTCGGAAGGTCGAGTTGAGCCGCCTGCATGGTCGACACGATTGCCTGCTGCTCGGCAGGCGGTCGTTTCGCGACGGAAAGCAGAAGGGATTGGTTGTCGGCGGCTGGTGTCCCGCGTACAGCGGCGCGTACGGCGGGAGATAGGCTCTTGGCGATCTGGCTGAGACGCTTGACGTTTCGGACAGACACGCCCATCCGTTCGGCGAGATACTCCGAGAAAGCTGCTCCAACCTCTGCGCCGATTGCATCAACGGGGCTTTCGGCCTTCTCGTCGATCAAAGGGCCAAGTT
>JAUVXG010000247.1 GCA_030603685.1 Pleomorphomonas sp. | reverse complement strand
TTCGCGATAACTTTCCCACGTGCGGCGAGACGCCCCAACGATTACGTGCCCCAGCCACCGGCACCTTGGCGAAAATCTCCGAAAAAGCTCGGGAATCCAGGTCTTAACTGGCAGATGTCACAAGTTCACCGAAAGGAACAACTTGCAGCGAATACTACTTGGCCCAATCTTCGGGCTGCGACAAATTTGCACGACTATATTTTCGTAAAACATGACATCCGAAAAACTGACAATAAAATAAGCCCCCCTCTTAGATCTTTATTAACCATAATTTCCCAAAATTTGTTATCAGCGCCTGACTGCCACCAAAAAGTGCAGGCTGAACTTTGGAGGGCGGTATTTTGTCTTACGCAAATTTGTCAATCTTGGCAAAAGTATCTACGCTACTCGTACTTCTGGGGATGGGCGCCCTGGCCGGCGGCGGTTACGCCGTCTACCAGATGGTCGCCATCGACGGCAGCTACGGGCAGTTGCTCACCGGCCGCTCGGCGGCCAGCCTCGCCTTCGCCCGTTCCAACCGTGCGGTATCGGACCTGACCACCAGCCTCTACTGGAACGCTGCCGCGACCACTGCGGAGGACAACCGGGCTGCAACCGCCGCCCGCGAGGCCGCACTTGCCGATGTCGACAAGAACATGGCGCTCTCGATAGCTGCCGCCCCGGACAAGAAGGTCGAGCTCGAGGCGATCCAGGCCGACGTCCGCCAGCTGATGAGCGGCAGCTGCGGCGAGGTCGTCAGGCTGTCGCAGTCGACCGACGTCGTCGACAATGCCAAGGCGCTGGGCCTGCTGACGGCCAACTGCCATCCCGAGATCGTCGCCCTGCAGAAGAAGTCGGTGGCGCTCAACACCATCCTGCTCAGCGACGCGCAGGCGTCCAGCGACGCCAACAGCCAGGCTGCCGATCGCGCGGTCTGGACGACGCTCGGCTTCATCGGCCTGATGGTGGTGGTGGTGATCGGTCTTGCCATCCTCCTGCTCACCTCCGGCGTGACGCGGCCGATCGGCAAGCTGGTCGAGGCCATGAAGACCATGCAGTCGGGCCACTACGACATCTCCATCCTCGGCATCGGCCGCAAGGACGAGGTTGGCGAACTGGCCGGCGGCCTCGAGTCCTTCCGTCTCAGCCTGATCGACGCCGAGAAGGCCCGAAAGGCTCAGGAAGAGGCCAAGGCCGCCGAGGACGCCGCCATGCGCAAGCGATCCGACCGAGCCGAGCGCTTCGTCAGCCGCATGCAGGAGCTC
This sequence comes from Pleomorphomonas sp., assembly GCA_030603685.1. GTDB lineage: Bacteria > Pseudomonadota > Alphaproteobacteria > Rhizobiales > Pleomorphomonadaceae > Pleomorphomonas. Next base: position 3,968 of record JAUVXG010000247.1, on the reverse strand, counting down.
GCCGCCGGCTTCGGCGCCTCGTCGACGGAAGTCGCCGACGCCGCCCGCAACCTCTCCGCCACCGCCGAGGAAACCGCCCGCCAGGCCCAGGCCGTCACCGGCGCGGCCGAGGAAGCGGCCACCAACGTGCAGACGGTCGCCGCCGGCGCCGAGGAGCTTTCAGCCTCGATCCAGGAGATCTCCGAGCAGATCACCCACTCCTCCACCATCGCCCGCGAGGCGGCCAAGGAGGCCGAGACGAGCTCGCAGAACGTCCAGACGCTGGCGCAGGCCGCCCAGCAGATCGGCGAGGTGGTGACGCTGATCTCCAACATCGCCGCCCAGACCAACCTGCTGGCGCTCAACGCCACGATCGAAGCCGCCCGTGCGGGCGAAGCGGGCAAGGGCTTCGCCGTCGTCGCCGCCGAGGTCAAGCAGCTGGCCGACCAGACCGCCAAGGCCACCGACCAGATCGGCCGCAAGATCACCGAGATCCAGTCGGCCACCGGTGGCACGGTCGAGGCGATCTCCCGCATCGTCAAGACGGTGGGCAACATCCAGGACTCCTCGGCCGCCATCGCCAGCGCCGTCGAGGAACAGGGCGCCGCCTCCTCCGAAATCGCCCGCAACACCCAGCGGGCGGCGGCCGGCACCACCGACGTCACCTCCAACATCTCCGGCGTCAGCACCGCCGCCGAGATGACCGGCGCCGCCTCCACCCAGCTGATGACCCTGTCCGACCGGCTGAACGAACAGTCCGCCTCGCTTCAGAAGGAAGTCGGCGACTTCGTGAAGAGCCTCAACGCGGCGTAAGCCATCGCAGGCAAAGAACGACGCGGCGCCGGTCACACGGCGCCCGTTTTCATTCGTGCCCGTGGATCTTGTCGCGGATGCCGTCGAGCCCGGCCCGCAAGGCGCCGGCCGCCTCGGCGCTGATGCCGACGGTGTCGACGATGGCGCAGGCGACGGCGGCCGCCTTCGGACGGAGGGCGTTGCCCTGGTCGGTGACGCGCAGCAGCACCTGCCGCTCGTCCTTCGGGTTGCGGCTGCGCGAGATCAGATCGGCTGCTTCCAGCCGCTTCAAGAGCGGCGTCAGCGTGCTGGAGTCGAGATAGAGCGCCTCGCCCAGCTCCTTCACCGTCCGCCCGTCGCGGTCCCACAGCGCCACCATCACCAGGAACTGCGGATAGGTGAGGCCGATCTCCTCGAGGAGCGGCCGGTAGAGCTGGTTGAAGGCGAGGCCGGCCGAATAGATCGAGAAGCACAGGAGATCGTCGATGCGCGGCGGCGCGGCGACGGGATCGGCAGTGGCGGTCATCGGCGTTTCTCCAGCTTGCGACGAGCGATAGCAGCATCATCCGCCCCGCTCTATCTTTTTGGCTTCCGTGCGATTCCGGACCTCCGGCGCCGACTTGTCGGCCAGCGGATGTCCCTTGTCATAAATAATTCGTGCGCGATCTATTCGCAAGCGATTGACATCCGCTCTCGCCTCCGGCATATAAATCGCGTGCAAACAAATCGCACACAATCTTTCTAACCCAGAGGACATTGCCATGAGCACCTTCACCACCACCGACGGCACCACGCTCTTCTACAAGGATTGGGGCGCCGGGCAGCCCATCGTCTTCTCGCATGGCTGGCCGCTGTCGTCCGACGCCTGGGACCAGCAGATGCTGTTCTTCGGCCAGAACGGTTTCCGCGTCATCGCCCATGACCGCCGCGGCCACGGCCGTTCCGACCAGACCTGGGACGGCAATCACATGGATCGCTACGCCGACGACCTCGCCGAGCTGATCGAGGCGCTGGACCTCAAGGATGTCGTGCTGGTCGGCCACTCCACCGGCGGCGGCGAGATCGCCCACTACATCGGCCGCCATGGCACCGCCCGCGTCGCCAAGGTGGTTCTGGTCGGCGCCGTGCCGCCCCTGATGCTCAAGACGGCCGCCAATCCGGACGGCACGCCGCTCGAAGTCTTCGACGGCATCCGCGAGGGCACCGCCAAGAACCGCTCGCAGTTCTTCTTCGACCTGACCATCCCCTTCTACGGCTTCAACCGCGACGGCGCGGCGGTCAACGAAGGCCTTCGCGAGAACTTCCGCCGCATCGGCCTGCAAGGCGGCATCAAGGGCCAGTATGACTGCGTCCACGAGTTCTCCGAGGTCGACTACACCGACGACCTCAAGGCCATCGACAAGCCGACGCTGATCATCCACGGCGACGACGATCAGATCGTGCCGATCAAGGCCTCCGCGACACGCGCCGCCAAGCTCGTCGCCGGCTCGACGCTGAAGGTCTACGCCGGCGCCCCGCACGGCCTTGCCGAAACGGAAGCCGACCGTTTCAACGCCGACGTGCTGACCTTCATCCGCGGCTGACTTCCCAACCTTTTCCGACAATCCAAGCCTGCCAAATCAAGTCATTTCTTGAAAGGAACACCCATGTCCAAGATCGCTGCCACCGCCCTCGTCCTCAGCAGCCTCGTCTCCGGCGCCGCCGCAGAGCCGGCCAAGCCGACCATCGTCCTCGTCCACGGCGCCTTCGCCGACAGCTCCAGCTGGAACGGCGTCATCGCCGCCCTTCAGTCGAAGGGCTATCCGGTGGTCGCCGCCGCCAACCCGCTGCGCTCCGTCGCCGCGGATGCCGCCTATGTGTCGAGCGTCGTCGAGAGCATCGACGGCCCGGTGGTGCTGGTCGGCCACTCCTACGGCGGCCAGGTGATCTCCACCGCCGCCAACGGCCATGACAACGTGAAGTCGCTGGTCTACGTCGCCGCCTTCGCCCCGGAGGCCGGCGAGGCGGTGGCCGAGCTCGCCGCCAAGTTCCCCGGCGGCACGCTGGGCGAGGCGCTGGCCGAGCCGGTGAAGCTCGCCTCCGGCGGCGTCGACCTCTACATCGACCAGTCAAAGTTCCGGACCCAGTTCGCCCACGACGTGGCCGAGGCCGACGCGGCCCTGATGGCCGCCGGACAGCGGCCGATCACCGAGGCCGCCCTGACCGAAAAGTCCGGCGCCCCCGCCTGGAAGCACCTGCCATCGTGGTTCGTCTACGGCAGCGGCGACAAGAACATCCCGGCCGCCGCGCTGCAGTTCATGGCCGACCGAGCCGGTTCCAGGCGCACCGTGGTCGTCGACGGCGCCTCGCATGTGGTGATGGTGTCCAAGCCTGAAGTCGTCGCCGACCTCATCGACGAGGCCGCCCGCTGACACCCTCATCGTCAGGAGAAAGACGCCGTCCCGCACAAGCGGGCCGGCACGTTCAGCAACGGAGCATCGTCTCCGGGGAAAACCCTCAAGCCAGGCTCGACCCGGACAGTATGTTTCCGAACATCTCCGCCGGCCGAGAAGATAAGGACCACGCAGTTCTCAACTTCACGGTCTTCCGCTTGCGGCGGCGATGGTCGACTAAGCCACCGGCGATCGGGCCACATCTGGGAGCAACCGAGCGCTCACTTCTGCGAAGTGCCCTGCGCGTCATCGTTACTGAGGAATTTCATCGCGCACCCTCCCGTCGCATTTGTCATTGAAAGGTAAGGTTATTTTTGTCATTCTTCCGTCGCCTCGAAGCGGCGGGATGAAGATGTTCAGCAAACTGGCGGCCGACGATCTGGATCTTCGAGACCTATTCAATGCCTCGGCGAACGCCTATGTCATTTTTACTCGGGACCTGATTATCGCCGGTTGCAACGACGCCTATCTCAAGGCGGTCGGCCGGGATAGTCGTGACGAAATCGTTGGTCGCCACCTGTTCGAGGCCTTCCCCGCCGACCCCGCTTCGGACGAGTACCGCATCCTCACGACGTCGTTCAAACGGGTTCTGGAGACCAACCAGGCCGATCATGTGGCGCTGGTTCCCTACGACACCTCGCGGCCAGGCGACCCGCACCCCCTACGCAAATGGATCGCCACCCACAAGCCGCTCACGAAACGCGACGGCGATCACGACGAAATCCACAACAACAACTATGAAGTCACCAAGCATCAGGCGCAGCG
>JAUVXG010000222.1 GCA_030603685.1 Pleomorphomonas sp. | reverse complement strand
GGGCGCGCGGGGCGGAGCGAATTTATGGCGTCGCGGTCGGCACCCGCGCCGATCCCGTGGCGGGCGGCGGCGGCATCGCCGGCGCGGGCAACGACCGGGATGCCTTCGGGAAGGCCGGTGGCTGCAGCCGCGGCGGCGGTAATCCGGCCCGAGATCGCCGGCCCTTCGAGAAGGCGCGGCAGCTGTTCGAGACGCAGCCCGACCGCCTCGACAATGGTCGCAGACCATTGCCGCTTCGCCTCGTCGAGGAGAAGGCTGCCGGCGGCGTCGCACATGTCGGTGGCAAACTCGCCTGTCAGCTGGAGACGCACCCAGTCTTTCGGCAGCAATACGCGTCTGGTCGCCGCGAGTGCGTCGGGTTCGTTGTGGCGCAACCAGGCAATCTTCGGGGCGAGAAAGCCTGCCATGGCGGGTACGCCGGCAATCTGGCCTAGATCGGGCATGGCCGCGTTGAGCGCGATCGCCTCGGCGGCGGCTCGCCCGTCGTTCCATAGGATGGCCGGACGGATGGGCCTGTCGTCGTCGCCGACCAAGACCGCCCCGTGCATCTGGCCGGAGAGCCCCACGGCCGTGACACGCCCCAGCACGCCGGGCATCGCAGCGGACATTTCGGCGAGCGCCTGTTGCACGGCTTGCCACCAGATGTCCGGATGCTGTTCGGACCAGCCCGGCGCCGGCCGGTTGGTGATGAGCGCCACCTCGGCGCCAGCCACCGGCCGCTCGCCTTTATCGACAAAAAGGACCTTCACGGCCGACGTGCCGATGTCGATACCCAGGAAACAAGCGTCGTCCACAAGTCCCTCCCGTTCCTTCCGGCGTCCGGTCTAGCCCGCCGGACCGGGAGCCGCCACCCCCACACAGTTCGTCGTTGGTCGAGGTGGCGACCTTTGGTGGCCAGCCGGCTCGCGACGGCGACCGGAACATGCTATGAGGAGCCGATTGTATCGTTTCATAGCGGGAGGTTTACGTGGCGGAACGAGATATCGAGGCACTTCTCGATGCCATGACGCTGGAGGAGCAGGTGTCATTGCTTGCCGGCGCCGACTTCTGGACGACGGTGGCGATACCGCGGCTCGGCATTCCAGCCATCAAGGTGTCGGACGGACCCAATGGCGCTCGGGGCGGCGGTTCGCTCGTCGGTGGCGTCAAGGCCGCGAGTTTCCCGGTCGGTATAGCCCTTGGCGCAAGTTGGAACCCGGCGCTGGTCGAGGAAATCGGGGGAGCGCTCGCCGAGGAGGCGCGTTCGAAGGGCGCCTCGGTGCTGCTTGCTCCCACGATCAATATCCAGCGCTCCGCGGTGAACGGCCGCAACTTCGAGTGCTATTCGGAAGACCCCTGTGTTACGGCGGAGCTCGCGACCGCCTATGTCACCGGCCTGCAGAAAGGTGGCGTCGGTGCCACCGTCAAGCACTTCGTCGGCAACGAATCCGAGATTCAGCGGACGACCATGAGTTCGGACATCGGCGACCGCGCCTTGCGCGAGATCTATCTGCCGCCCTTCGAAGCCGCGGTGAAAACGGCTGGCGCCTTCGCGGTCATGAGCTCCTACAACCGTCTGAACGGGACCTTCACCTCCGAGCACAAGGTGCTCCTGGGCGACCTTTTGAAGGACGAGTGGGGCTTCTCCGGTATCGTCATGTCCGATTGGTTCGGCTCCCATTCGACCGCGCCGACCGTGGAAGCCGGTCTGGATCTCGAAATGCCCGGCCCGACGCGCGACCGCGGCGACAAACTGGTCACCGCAGTGCAGGCGGGAGAAGTCGCGGCGGAGAAGGTGCGAGAGGCGGCGCGGCGCGTGCTGAAGCTGATCGAGCGGGTCGGCGGTTTCGACGCACACGGCATTCCCCCCGAGCAGGCCATCGACAAGCCGGCTCACCGGGCGCTGATTCGGCGGGCCGGCGCGGAGGCCATCGTGCTCCTCAAGAACGACGGCATCCTGCCGCTCGATCTCAACGGCCGGACGATTGCCGCGATCGGCCCCAATGCCGAGGCGGCTCAGATCATGGGGGGCGGCAGCGCCCAGCTCAATCCTCACTATGCGGTTTCACCGGCCGACGGCCTTCGCGTCCTCACATCCGAGAACCAGTTGCGAACCACGCCCGGCGTGACCGCTAATCGGCTGATGCCGCTGATTGCAGGCCCCTTCGAGGTCGACGTTTACGGGCGGCCTGATTTCACAGGCCCCGTCGTCGAGCATCAGAGCCATCCGCTCGGCGAGGTGATGTGGTTCAATGAGGTCGCACCAGGCGTTGCCGACGCCGATTTCTCGTTGAGGGCCACCACCCGCTTCACGCCTTCGGAGACGGCCGAGCATGTTTTCGGTCTCGTCAGCGTCGGACCAAGCCGCCTGATCGTCGACGGGCGGACGGTGGTCGATCTGCGGGACGATTGGTCGCCGGGCGACAACTATTTCGAGTGCGGCAATCGCGAGGCACGCGGGGCAATCGCGCTCGAAGCGGGGCGCGCGGTCGACGTCGTCGTCGAGTATCGCTTCGTGCAGGCCATCGCCCTCAATCTCAAGGCCATCCGTGTTGGCGTGGCGGTGCCACTCGGTGACAAGGCTTTCGCGGATGCTGTCGAACTCGCCCGTGCCTCCGATGTTGCCGTCGTCTACGCTGGCCGCTCGGGTGAATGGGATACTGAGGGCAACGACCTTCCCGGCATCGATTTGCCGGGCCGACAGGATGAACTGATCGCGGCCGTCGCTTCGGCCAACGCCAACACCGTCGTGGTGCTGCAGACCGGCGGTCCGGTGGCCATGTCGTGGCTCGACAAGGTGCGGGCGGTGATCGAGGCCTGGTATCCGGGACAGGAAGCCGGCAACGCAATTGCCGACGTGCTGACCGGCGCCGCCGAGCCGGGCGGACGACTCGCCCAGACGTTTCCTCGGCACATCAAGGACACACCCGTCGAGACTGGCGATCCGCTGACCTACCCCGGGCAAGACGGTCACGTCGTCTATCGAGAAGGTGTGTTTGTCGGCTACCGACATTATGAGAGAGCCGGCATCGAACCGCTGTTCCCGTTCGGACACGGCCTCAGCTACACCCGCTTCGACTGGGAAGCCGCGACCGTGGACCGTCCGTCATTCGATGGAGAGGGAAACGTCACCGTTCGCGTCCGGGTGACCAACTGCGGCGAACGCTCAGGCTCGGAGGTGGTACAGCTCTATGTGGCGCCTGCCGCCTCTCGCACAGACCGGCCGGTCAAGGAGCTGAGAGCCTTCGCCAAGCTTCATCTCGCCCCGGGCGAGACGGCGATCGCCACGATGGCTCTTCCGGCACGCGCGTTCTCCTATTTCGATACGGAGCGAAACGCCTTCGTCTCGGACAAGGGGCGCTACCGGCTGATCGCCGCCTCATCCTCGGCCAATCAGCGGGGCAGCGTCGACATCGAGCTGACGCGGGAAGTCGTCGAAGCGGTGCAAGCTTGCTTCCACCGCTGAGGTGGCCATCGAGGGAAAAGAAAACCCGGACTTGGCCTGGCCATGTCCGGGTTGGCAAGTCTGCAACCTTGCGGCTGCAGTAACCGAGAGGCGTGCTTTCGGAAAGTGAGCTGGGTTTCCGTCGGCTCGATGTTGACGTTATGCCCCGGTCACCGAAGTCGCGCCAGCGGCAATCGCCGCCCCGCAGCCGAGTCTTGACAAGTCGTGAACGAGATCCGCTCACCCCTGTCACTTATGACAATGTCAGCTAGGAAGCGGCAAGCTTACTGAGGCCAATTTGCCTAAATTTCGGCCTCCTGGAGGCAACAAGGTAAATATTACCTTTATGCCTTCAATAGAATAGAACATAACCAAGTTCAGATCCGTTTCTCATGCTCATTTTCTGAAGCTTCATGTTTCCCGGATACGTTGTCTCTCAGAAAAATCCGCATGGAAACCGTCATGAAGCTCCTCCTGGTCGACGACAATCCAAGTAACCTCTTCATGCTCGGCAAACTGGCGCAGAGCTCCGGCATTGCCGACGTGCAGTCGTTTCGCGACCCCTTGCAGGCACTCGACGAGGCCCGACGGACCCAGTTCGACCTGATCATCGTCGACTACATGATGCCGGGCATTGATGGGCTCACGCTCATCCGCGAGGTGCGCAGCCTTCCGGACTATGTCGATGTACCCATTGTCATGGTCACGACCGTGGACCAGCGGGAGATCTGCTACGCCGCGCTCGAAGCCGGCGCCACCGATTTTCTGACCAAGCCCGTCGACATGGCCGAGGCCAAGGCTCGGCTCCGCAATCTCGCCATGCTGCGAGAAATGCAGAACAAGCTCCGGGATCGCGCCGACTGGCTGCAAACCGAGGTGCAGAAAGCCACCTACGACCGATCTGGTCTTGAGGAGGAGGTGATCCTGCGCCTTGCTCGCGCCGTCGAGCGCCGCGATCCTTCGATCGGCAGTCACCTTGTGCGTGTCGCCCGCACGGCCCGCGAGCTCGCCGAGGAACTCGGCCAGAGCGAACCCTATTGCCAGGACCTCTACATCGCCTCGCTGATGCATGACATCGGCAAGCTCGGCCTGTCCGACGACCTCCTCTACAAGACCGGTCCCTACACGACCGAGGAGCGGCGCCGGATGCAGGAACACACGCTGATCGGCGGCGAAATCCTCGAAGGCTCGAAATCGCGCGTCATCCGCCTTGCCGCCGAGATCGCCGAGACCCATCACGAGTTCTGGAACGGCGCCGGCTATCCGCGCGGGCTCAAGGAAGCGGCGATCCCGCTTGCCGGGCGCATTGTCGCCGTGGCCGACGTGTTCGATGCCCTGACCTCCGAGCGCCCCTACAAGGCCGCCTGGACGGCTGAGGAAGCTGCCCGCTACATCGCCGACAACTCCGGCCAACAGTTCGATCCCGAGGTCGCGAGGGCGTTTTCGCTGCGCTACTTCCGCATATTGAAGATTCGGGAACAAGGCGGAGCGCCCTTCGGCTTCGCCGCCTGACCTTCACCGCCGTTTCCTGCCGGACGATCCATCGTGAAGACCACAACTCCTTTTTCATCCGGACCTGGAGCCGGGATGCGTGCCGGAAAGTCCACGGTACAAGACCGTCCGCTCAGGGGCGCGCTCCTCTACGTCGTCGTCGGTTTCCTGTTCCTCGTCTCCGCCGTCGCCGTCTTCACCATCCTGATCCGCCAACAAGCCGACGTGGCGAATCTCGAGGAGACGCGCACGCTCGCCGCTGCCTATCGGCTCGATAGGGCCGCCGAAAAACTGCTGCGCTCGGTGGAAACGGCCCGACGGGAGCCTTCGGAGGCCAATGCACAGACGGTCATCGCGCGCTTTGTGCTGTTCGGCGCCACGGCGCGCGACTTCATGACAACCGCCCCCGATCGCACCGGCATCGACGCAGTAACGAAGATCGTTACGGACGCCAGGACATTCGTCGATCGTCTGGACGGCGCACCGAAGATGGACCTTCAGGCCCTCGATGCCCTCGGCACCCGCCTGAGTGACCTTCCCACCATCACGTCGCGGCAGGCCGCCTTCGCAGAAGCGGCGGAGACGGCGGCGCGCAACGAGGAGCGGATGCTGCGCGAGAAGCTTTATCGCGTGCTTGTCGTCCTCGTCGGCGCGCTGACGCTTTCCATGTGCATCTTCATCTTCAGCCTGATCCGGCAGATCCGCGAAATCTGGAGTTCGCGGCTGCGCCTCGAAGCGATGGCTGCCGAGCTCAAGCAGGCCGTCGCCGCCGCCGAAGCGGCAAATCAGGCGAAATCGGCCTTTCTCGCGACCATGAGTCACGAGATTCGTACGCCCATCAATGGTGTGCTCGGCATGGCGCATCTGCTCAAGGACACGCGACTCGATGCCGAGCAGCGCGGCTTTGCCACCAACATCGAGACCTGCGGACGCAGCCTGATCGCCCTCGTCAACGACATCCTCGATTTCTCCAAGCTGGAAGCCGGTTCCTTCGACGTCGATCAGGTCATTTTCGACCCGGTGGGCACGGCAGAGGCGGCCATGTCCATGGTTGAGGCATCCGTCCGCGAGAAGGGGCTCGTCGCCGTGCTGGCGCCCGAGATCGCCATGAGCGCCCGCTATTCAGGCGACTCGACGCGCGTCCGACAGGTGCTGATCAACTTCCTGTCCAACGCGGTCAAATTCACCGAGAGCGGTCTGATAGCCGTGCGAATCCGCGAGGTCAGCGGCGGTGACAAGCCGATCCTGCGTTTCGAGGTGGAAGATACGGGAACCGGCATTTCCGAAGAGGGACAGAAGCGCCTTTTCAAGGAGTTCTCGCAGGTCGACGCGTCGATCACCCGTCGCTTCGGAGGCACCGGCCTCGGGCTCGCCATCAGCCGGCGCATCGTCGAGGGACTGGGCGGGACGATCGGCGTCAAGAGCCGCGAAGGGCGGGGTTCCACCTTCTTCTTCGAGCTGCCGCTTGAACGGGCCGAGGCGGCCGACGTCGATCCGGCTCCGCTCCACGGCGCCAGTGTTTGGGTAAAAGGGCGAACGTCCACCGAGACCGCCGCGATCGCCGCCACCTTCGCCTACTTCGGGGCCACTGCCACGGACAGCGAGAGCGGCGCCGACATTGCGATCGTCGTCACGCCGCTACCCCCCGATCATCAACGAGCCCGCCTCGATATCGCCTTCTCACAGACGGCTCCCCGTGTCGCCGGC
>JAUVXG010000140.1 GCA_030603685.1 Pleomorphomonas sp. | reverse complement strand
GCCGCCAAGGCTCGGCGCGAGCATCGGGGAGAACCGCCTTGAAGGTCGACCAGACGTTCGACGCCAGCGCCAAAAAGGCCCGCCGTTCGGGGTCGGTGCCGTTCAACGCCTCCACCGCATCGCCGAGCCGACGGAGCCGCTCGAAGCCGGTCACCTCCAGGATGGACTCGGGCTCCACGCCATGGGCACGGCAGAAGGCCAAGGCCTCGGCAACGGCGGTGGCGAGTTCCTCGACCAGAGCCCCCTTGTCCTCGATCGGCCGCCGGGTGGTGGCGCCTCCGACCGCATAGATCGCCAAGGCCCGCTGGAGATTGCGAAAGACACCGACGTAGTCGACGATGAGGCCCGCCTTCTTGCCCGGCGCATTGCGATTGGCGCGGGCGATGGTCTGCATCAACGTGTGGTTCTTCATCGGTTTGTCGAGGTAGATCGTCGAGCAGGTCGGTACGTCGAACCCGGTGATCCACATGGCGCAGACGAATACCAGACGGAGCGGGTCGTCGGGCTTCTTGAAGTGCTCGTCGAGTTCCCCGTCGTTCATGCGCTTGCGATGCGGACGGATGTCGAGCCCCTTCGCTTCCATGTCGGCGATCTCGTTCTGGCCTTGGCTGACGATGACGGCCATGTCGGTTTCGCGCATGAAGGCGATGACGGCGGCGAGCCCCGGCCGTTGATCCTCTGGCGCGGTGGCGAGCGCGGCTTCTCGGTGGGCGATCTCCGCATCCCAGGCCCGGCGCACCTTGTCGTGCATCCGCAGAGCGGTCGCCTTGTCGATCGCCACGAACATCGCCTTGCCGCGATAGCCGCGACCGACGAAGTGGCGGACGATATCCTCGGCGATGCGGTCGAGCCGGTCGTTGCGAGTGATGAGGTGGTATTGCGTCCCGAGCCGACGTTCGAGCTCGCGCTCCTGGTCCTCGTCGAGATCGGCCTCCTCGATCACCGCTTCGAGCTCCTCGGAGAAGCTCTCGTTGGCGAACTCCAACTCGGGGATGCGGTTCTCGTAATAGAGGGGCACCGTCGCCCCGTCCTCGGTCGACTGCTGATAGGTGTAGGTCGAGACATAGTCGCCGAAGACATCGCGGGTCTTCTCCTCCCCGGCCATCAGGGGGGTCCCGGTGAAGCCGATGAAGGCGGCGTTGGGCAGAGCCCGGCGCATGTTGGCGGCGAGGGTGTCGTATTGTGAGCGATGGGCCTCGTCGGCGATGACGATGATGTCGGACCGCTCGGAGAGAACCGGGAAGGTCTCGCCCTTGGCGGTGCCGAACTTGTGGATCAGCGTGAAGACGAAGCGCTCGTTGCCGCGTAGAAGTGCCTTCAGGTGCTCTTTCGAGCCAGCCCGCACCTCATCTAGGCCCTTGGTGACGGCACCGCAGGCGGCGAAGGTCTCGGATATCTGCTTGTCTAGCTCCTCGCGGTCGGTGACGATGACGAAGGTCCAGGCGCCGGGCATGGTGCGGAGCACCTTGCGGGCAAAGGTAAGCATCGAGAGACTCTTGCCCGATCCCTGCGTATGCCAGAAGACGCCGAGCTTGCCCCGGTTCTCGCCGAGTCGACCGACCGCCGCCACCGCCTTGTTGACGCCGAGGAACTGGTGGTTCTGCGCGATCTTCTTGACGAGACCATCCTTGGTCGCCTCGAAGATCAGGAAGTTCTCGACGAGGTCGGCGAGGCGTTCCGGCGTAGCGGCGGCGCGGATGGCCGTTTCCAGCGAGACACGGCCCGGCTCGGTTTCGTCGTCGATGCGCTTCCATTCCTTGTAAGTGTCCCAAGGAGCCTGGACCGAAGCGCCGATGCGCGTATCGAGGCCGTTGGAGACCAGCACGAAGCCGTTGGAGCGGAAGAGCTGGGGGATGGTGTCGCGATAGTCGCGGATGTTGTCGCGATAGGCGTCGTCGACACGGCGATGGCCGGCCTTCAGCTCGACGAAGAGCAGGGGCACTCCGTTGACGAAGCCCACGAGATCGGCGCGGCGGGTGTGGAGCTCGCCGGATATCCAGACCTGAGAGACCAGGGTGAAGTCGTTGGCCTGAAGATCACGCCAGTCGACGACGCGGACGCGCTCCCGCACCACTCCGCCGTCTTCGCGAAATTCGACATCGATGCCGTCTCGGACGAGCTCCAGTACCTCTCGGTTGGCGGCGATCGGCACCATGGCGGTGCGGTCGCGGGTGAGCGTATCGAAGGCGAGATCGAGGGCGTCGGACGGCAGGCCGGGATTGAGGCGGGCTAGGGCGGCCCGGAGCGGCTTCGTCAGGAAGGCGTCGCGGCGGCTCTCGCGCCAGGGCGAGCCCTCGGGGCCGAAGGTCTCCTCGAAGAGATCGACGTGACGCCAGCCGAGGCTTTCGAACAGCTCGATCGCCGGCTTCTCGACGAGCGAATCCTCGGAGAACCCCGAAAGCGTCGCACGGGTGCCGGGCGGCAGACCATAGCGGACGTCCTCGGGCTTCGCAGTCATCGGCCTACTCCGCCGCTTCCGGGAGGGCCTCTTCGGCCCGGCCAACGTCGATCTCGCCGGAGATCAGCTTGGGGAGAAGGAGGTCGCGGGCGGCACGGAGGCGGGTGTTAGTGAGTGTGAGTGCCCGTACTTGATGCCATATCGGCCCTGCAATTCCTTCAAAACTCGACTTCAACTCTCTTGGCGGCACAAGTATTGGAATGGACTGCACGTCCCCCTTTGTGACGGCCTTGTAGATCGTTCCGCTTCCAAACATGTCGGTTCTGGGAAAGGAAGCCAGAAGGTGGGTCAACAGAAAAGCTTGGTTGCCTTCCTTCTCCCTAATGGAAGCAAGGCCACGACCAAGTGCCAGGTTTTCTAGTGCCACAGCCATGCGCCCGACTGGGGCTCTGACGCTAAACAAAATATCTCCCGGCGAGGCCGTTCGTGACCACTCCAGAGATGCATTCAAATACAGTCGGTTCTTGTGAAAGCGGCCGTCGAAATCAGTCACTCCTTGATGGAAGGGTAAGCCGGAGTTGTCCGCACCATAATCCATAGAGGAAGGAGACTGCCCCATCGTGAGATGCGCTGTTCCTGAAAGGTTCGAGAAGGTCCAACCACTCGGAAGCTTCCATTCGTCCAGTCGGTCTCCTGGGATAGGAAGCCGCTGCCCAAATGGGGTGATGAACCAATCGTTGAAGAGCCGCCGAGCCATCTCCTCCAGGATCGCAATGCGCCGCTGGTTCACGTCGATCAGGTCGTCGTAGGCAGAGAGGATGCCGGTGATGCGGCGCTGGGTTTCAAGCGGCGGCAAGGGCACTTCAAGCTCTTCGAGAATGCCCTGGTTTAGGTTTGAGATGTTCGTACCCCCACCCTGCGCCGACAGGACATGCCGCACGATCGGACCGCGAAAGAGATACGCGTAGAAACGTGGATGACAACGTGGATCGCGGAAACGACACCTGATCGTAAAGCCCGAATGGGACGTCGGAATCGACGGCGTCTCCAGAAGGAACATCGAACGCCCGATCAGTTGCCTATTTCCATTGGAGCGAACGAATAAAACATCACCGCCTTTCAATAACGATTCGGGCCTAGACAGAGCTGATAAACTCAGCTGCGATAGAGCATTGATATCGACGGTAACGCGGTCCTGAAAATCAGCGACACCAACCACAGCTAGACCACTGCCGTTGTCAGCATTTGTGTAATTCAGGCCATTGCGAAATTCTGCAACCTCGCCGAGCTTGATACGGTTCATCCCAGCACCTCGGCGAGGTTCTGCGCAATCACTGCCTGCAAGCGACCGGCCTCGGCGTTGAGGTCTTCGAGTTCCTCATGCAAGAGCTCCAGCCTCTCCCGGAAGTCGTCGTCATCCGTTTCGCCCGCCGCCACGCCAACATAGCGGCCAGGATTGAGCGACCAGCCCTGCGCTTCGATCTCGGCGCGGGAGGCCGACCGACAGAGACCGGGGACATCGGCATAGGCGAAGCCGGGGAAGCGCTCCTTCAGCCACGCCGTCGAACCGGCGAAGAGTTCGGGCGCATCGCCGCGCCACATCCGCACGATGTTGGCCAGGGCCTCGATCTGGTCGTCGGTGAAGTCGCGATGGGCGCGGTCGACTTGGCGGAAGATGTGGCGGGCTTCGAGGAACAGCACCTCGTCGGCCCGCTTCCCTTTCGTTTTGCCCTTGTCGAAGAACCACAGGGTGCATGGCAGCGTCACGGTGAGGAAGAAGTTCGGCCCGACCGAGACGATGACGTCGACACTGCCGCTCTCGATCAGCTTGCGGCGAATCTCCTGTTCCTTGCCCCGTGCATCGGCGGCGGAGTTGGCCATGACGAAGCCGGCGCGGCCGGTGTCGTTGAGGCGCGACCAGAACAGCTGAATCCAGAGATAGTTGGCGTTGTCGGCGGTCGGCACGCCGAAGGGGAAGCGACCCGCCTCGTCGAAGAGCTTGGACTTGTCGAGCTCCTTCACATTGAAGGGCGGGTTGGCCATGACAAAGTCGAAGCCCTTTGCCTCCGCCATCACCTCCTCGAAGACCGGATCGCGATAGCTGTCGGCGTCGAGGATTTTCGCCGAGAGACCATGGACCGCCAGATTCATCTGGGCGAGACGCCAAGTCTCGCGGGTGCGCTCGACGCCATAGATCGAGAGCTCTTTCTCCGGCGCCTTCTGGTGACGCTTCACGAAGTCGGCGGAGTGGACGAACATGCCGCCGGAGCCGCAGGCCGGATCGAGGATGCGCCCCTCGAAGGGCTCCAGGATTTCGACGATGAGGCGGACGATCGAGGAGGGCGTGTAGAACTCGCCGCCCTTCTGCATCGTCTGCTTGGCGAAGGCCCCCATGAAATACTCGTAGACGTGGCCGAAGGCGTCACCGTCGATCTTCAGGGACTTCAGCTCCCGCAACAGCTCGACCAGGACGTCGTCAGGGATCGACTGGTAGGTCTTGGGCAGCACGTCGGCGAGCTCGGGGTTCCGCTCCTCGATCTCCTTCATGGCGGTGGTGAGCGCCCGCCCGAGGTTCGACCCTTCGGGAAGCGCCAAGAGGAACGAGAAGCGGGCCTCCGGCGGCAGGAAGATCGCACCTTCCGCCTTGTAGGTCTCGGGGCCGGGACGCACACGCGAGCCCGCCTTCGGCGATATCCGGGCCTCCACCTCGACGAAGCGCTCCTCGGCGTGACGCAGGAACAGGAGGCCCATGACCGGACGTGCATAATCAGCGGGGCGAACCCCGGAGTTGGCGCGAAGCTTCTCGGCGGAGCTCCACAAAGTGTCGGTGATTTCAGAGAATTCGGAGACCATATTTCAAACTGCTGTGCGTCGTGGAAAACTTAAGCCATTGGCAATTTAGGCGGTTCCTCGCTAGCTGCATAGTCGAGGATTTGCAGTTTCGACTGCGGCATCTCGGGAGGCCGTTCGGTGGAACGTTTGGACCTCCCGTTGGAGGTTGCGAGGTTCCCCCTTGGTCACGGAAACATCCATGAAATCCCAGCTCGAAAAGCCATTATCGCCCCGAGGCAAACAGGCGATCCATATGCGCCAGCGATACTGACCTATTGAAACCATGTGCCCGTCGTTGGGGCCTGCTTCACTCTACCGCTCCACCGGCCCGCTTGTTCAACCTTGCGAGTGTCGACCGGGAGCAGCCCGTCGCGGCAACAATGGCGCTCCACGACATACCTGCCTTGAGCATGCCGATGATGGCCGCGTTACGTTCGATGTCCTCAGGCCTGCCCCTGTAGAGCCCTTCGGCCTTCGCCTTCTCGATGCCCTGAGCCTGCCGCCGTCTGCGGTCCTCGTAGTCCTTCCGGGCAACCGCCGCGAGGACATCGAGCATCATGTCGTTGATGGCCTCGAAGATGCGAGCCTGAATGCTCTCCTTGTCCACCGCCATCATCATCCATGATGTTGGGAGGTCGAGAGCCACCACCTTCACCTTCTTCGCCCTGATCTCAGTCTTGAGCCTGTCCCAGTCATCGGCATTGAGACGGCTAAGGCGGTCAACCTGCTCGACCAAGAGCACGTCACCCGGAAGGCAGTCAGCCAACAGCCGGAACAGCTCGGGACGCTTCAGGGCGGCCCCGCTCTCGTTCTCGATGTAGCTGGCAGCAATCGTCAGGTTGCGCTCGGCAGCGAAGGCTTGAAGTTGGTGCTTGGCTCGGGTTGCGTCCTGTTCCTTGGTGGAGGCTCGGAGATAGGCTCGGATGTGCATGGCAGGCGTTACCAGTTCGATTAGACTGGTTCGCTTATCTTCGGTTCGCTTTGAGTTGTCAACCAGCATTTATGAGACCGGCTCAACGCCAGTTCTCATGAGGTACACCAAAAACGAACCGGCCTTTTCCGCTGGTTGATCAGTACTTGGTCGGGAACGGGACGACGTTCGGGCCACCCTCACGGAAGGCGTTCATGCCTTCCTCTTCGACGGTTGCCATGAACTCGGTGAAGGCGTCGTCAGGGCGGACATGGTGCCATCGTGTGGACTGGAAGGCTGTTGACCGGCTCACCAACGAAGCCGAGGGGGCACCGGGGGGAAGTCGCCCCTTCCCTTTTATCAGATGCCCTCTCAGATTTTTGCCCCCGACATTCGGGCCTTTCGGCCTCGGCACATGCTGTCTGTTACGGCACGCGTTTCCTTGATGCGGTGATGGGAGATTAGGCCCACGGCGTCGATCTGAAAGCCAATGTGGCTACCTGATCGCGAGGGGCACAAAACCCCACCGCATCAAAAGGACACAATACCCGCTTCCGGACGTCAGAAGTCGGCGTCGTGCGTATAGCCCTCACCGCTGCGAGGCATCCGGCTAAGGCAGTCTGCCGTCTGTTGACGGACCGTATAGCCGGCAGCGCGCAGGAAGGTGATGGGCAGCATCTGGTCGAAGATTGCCCGCGCCAACGGCGAGGAGTCATTCCCGAGGAATGCAAGGAGCTGCCTGACGGTCGCGGCCCCGTCCTTCACCAGTAGTGCGGCGAACTTCTGGACGGTGTCCTGCTCGGGCGCTACGGGCTCGGGATGACCGATCTCCTTGGGAGAGCTTGCCTCCTCCGCGATCACCTCGTCCGCACGCTCGGCGTTCACCACCTCCGCCTTCACCTCGACCGGCTCGCCTGTACGGAAACGTACACCCTCGGCCTCCGTGTCCTCGTCCTGTTCGGCTGCACCTTCGGAAAGGTCGACGCATGCCTGGATGTCGGACCACTTCAGGGAGTTGAGAGCGTCTCGCGCTTCATCCCGGAGCAGACCGTCACCGGCAGCCAGCGCCTGCACCTTCTTCAGGCCGGCCCTGATCTCGGCAATGGTGGTTGTCGAAAGGCCAGTCACTCTTGACAGCTCGGCCTTGCTCAATGCGGTACCCACCATCCCAGCTAGACGGGTAGCAGCATCCTTCCGCTGTTCCCGCGTCATCACAAGACAGGTCTTGGAGTTCTCGCCGGTGGCCTTGGTCAGCGCCTGAACGGGATTACCAACGAACCACCGCACCGGAACCAGCCGGGCTGGGTCGGTGTCACCGTAGACAGCCTGATAGGCTGCCACGCGATGATGGCCGTTGACGACCACCGCCTCCTCACCCAGCTCGATGAGCAGCAGAGGGTCAAGGTCACCCTCGGTGCCACGGATGATATCGGCAAGGTCGGCCACATGCTTGGCGTCCGTCGTGCCGCGAACCTGGAATAGATCGGGTCGAGCGACGATCTCGCGGAGAGGAAGCGTCTCTTCACTCCGGGCGGGCTTGCCCTCGTTGCACTGCTTCCACAGGTCGACGGCCGTGGCGAGAACCTTGGCACGCGGCATCATCGCTTCGTTGAACTCGGTCTCAGACATTGGCGTGGTCCTCTTCGTTCCAGGTAGGCAGGTCAGCGTCGCAAAAGCGGGAGGTCGGCAGCGGGCGGTATCGGACCACCTTCGGGCCATGCGAGGCATTCTCGGCGACCGTGAACAAGGCAGCCTTCTCGATGTCGCCGATGATGAGGAGCGGATGGGGGCGGATGCCGTCCCATGTCTCCAGGCGACCTCTATGCCCCTTGGAAACCAGCGCTCGACAGGCGTCGTGTTCGGGATTTCTGGTCCGGGCGATGAGGGGGAGATGGTCGTATTCGACCCAATACCACATGCCGCAGGCGAAGCCCTTCAGGGGCCGCACGACGATGCGGTGCGGGTTATCAGTAGTTCCGTGCATTTGGGGTGTTTCTCACTCTGTCGCTGTTGAGTGCATGCCCCTCGCTGAATGCAAAAAGACCGGCCTCGACCGCTCGGACCAACAAGTGGTCAGAGGGCTGAGAGCCGGTCGGTTTGAAGAGCAGCGACGAGGCGAGAGGTTACCGATGGGCCCGAGGAGACCGAGCATCGGCAGAGATCAAACGCACTCCCGATGGTCGGGTGTCATGAAAGACCGTGCGAATGACGGGGCGAACCATCCGAGGGCTCGCGTGGCACATTCCATTGGGAATGATCGTGGGTAATGGTTGCATCTGTAGACAGGCTCGCTCCGCTCGCAAGCGAGGCGCCTGTTACCGCAATGTGGCTTGAGGCTTGAGCTTTTTTCTTCTCCTTTCTCTGGTCGTCCCGTTGGCGCAAATGCTTAGAGACGATGGGCTGCTGTACTCCGACCACTTCCCCGATTTGAGCGTGCGTCAGACTTTGGAAGTGATCGCGGACCCACCAGACGCGGGCAGCTGATGACAGGGGATGAGTAATCCGCTGGTCTTCAAATCGGCCGAGGGCGGCTTTCGCGGTCTTGACCAACGCAGACTGACCAACGCTGGCTTCGTAATCAGCAACCATCTCATCCCAGACTTCATCCAGGATGCGCACTGTCTCTGGGGCAAGGACGTCAAAGGGATACCCAGATTTGGGTCTGTCGATGCGCTTGCCAACGCCTCGTTCAACCATCGGGAACGAAAGTCGGAAGCGACCATGTTTCCCCTCGGGTTGAAGGATACCAGCGTGGTGCAGCAGGTGACGCACCGTCCTCGGGCCGAGGCCCTTCCTTCGTCCGAACTCGGTTACTGTGATCCAGTCTCCGATGCTCTCGGTCACTAAGTCACCGGTTCCCCTATCTAGGTAAGTGGCTTCATATTCCATGCCAGTTGCTCGACAAGAACTACTCCTTTCCTTCTGCAGCAGCGGTGCAGATCTTGATGAGGTCAGCGTGGGTCAGCTGCCGCTTCTCCAGAAGAGCGTTTGCGACGGCAGGAATGAAGGTCTGGAAGCACTTGTTATCAAGCAGTGTCTGCCTAACGGTCTCGGCCTCGGCGTGGACGAGGTCGTGCACACTTTCCAGCGCAGCCGCATACTTCTCCAAATATGCCGCCACCTTGCGCCTGACCTTCGCCGGAACGTTTGCCAACTCTCTGCCTTCGAGAACGTCCTCGACCATCATGTCAAGCACGGCCCGATCAAAAGGCACAAACTCCTGAATGTCTGCCTCCGGTCGAGGAACAAGTGCGCTGTGAAACAGATCAAGCGCTTTATAAAAGTCCTCGCCTCCACTGCGGAAGTAACTAACGAACATCGGAGCTGAGGTTCTTATGCTATCCATCGCGGGCCCAGCCAAGTACACCAAAACGTTCTTTTTCCAATCAGACGCCATTTTGCACAAACACTTACCAAAATATCCATCTTTCGTATCGGTGTATATTTCCACACGCTCCACGTAACACCCAGTCATGAGACACATAACGGCATGAGCAGCCTCGTGATGAGCTGTATTTTCAATCGAATACGGGGCGTTTAGGAGTTAATCGAGCATGTCAGTAGCTCCAGAGGTTGAGATTTGAGGTACGATGTTGTTGGGCAGAGTTAGGACGGCAAGCGTTACCCGGCTCATGGCGCGGGTCTTGCGCTGAGCCGTCTCCTGCATAAGGGGGGGGTAATCGCCGATAGTCGTTCCGCTGCCCTCGGTTCAGGCTGCGACGCACGACGATGAGGCCAAGACTCCCCGAGCCGACCTCGTCCTTCAAAAGGGGGGGGGCAATTGCCGGGAGCCTTGGCAGTCCGGTCTTGACCTCTATGCGAACGACGTTCGCGGAGGGCTCGCCTCAGACTGGCCGTCACTTACTGCATAAGGGGGTGGTAATCGGACGGGAGCCGTATCGGTCAGCCCGCCTCATGCATAAGGGGGTGGTAATCCCCCTTCGCCAAGCTGGCCTAAGTCGGGGTGTGCCTTTTTCCGGAGACAGTTCACGCCCATACCTGCGTGGCACTACCCGGCCTCTATGCCGTGTTTTGTTGGGAGCGACTTAGTGAAGAACGGCTCCGCCGGTTACCCAGAAGAGCCGCACATACTCGACACGGGTTTCAGTGCAACAATGACCTAGCCACGGCGGGACGTCGCTGCGGCCCTTAGGACGCTAGGGTGTACGGTTTCGTATAAGGTCGTCCAGCTCCGGCCACTCCCCCTTGCACACGGCCTCATAGAGCCGCGTTAGTGGCAGCCCCTTCAGATAGACCTTTTCGCTAATGCCCTGCCCTTCGTGACCGGTCAGGGCATCGACGACCACTTTGTCTACTCCGGCTCCGAAGAGCTTGGTCGTAACGCCGTGTCGGAAGGAATGATAATCTAGCCCTTCCTCGTAGACCCCTACCGACTGGCGATACCGCGAGAACCACTTGGAGAAGTAATAGCCGAGCTTCCTATCCGGTCCGCCGGGCTTCAACTGAGGAAAGATGCGATCGCCCGGCACCCTGGCAATCTGATCGACGTATTGAAGGAACCCCATCGCCTCCAAGCGGGGATGCAACGGCACACGCCGTCTAGACTGAGCATTCTTTACCTGCTTGCCCTGCTCATCGTTGATATCGAGAAACCAGATTCCGTTCTCTTGACGCACATCGGAGCGAAGCAGCTGGGCAAACTCCTCCAGTCGGTTCCCATGATACAGGCCCAACAGCGGCAGCCAGAACTTCTCATCACGAATAATGACATCGCCACGGGTCGACCGCCTGCCCTCCGAAGCGCAGCCAGTCCAAACAGGCGACAGGAACAGAGCCTTCAGCTTTTCCCCTTCCCACATCTGGCGCCCTTCATTCGCCCTGGCCTTACCCACCGGGAAGTCAAAGCCGTGTGCAGGGTTCTCGCCCGTGATCTCGCCACGTTTACGCAGATGATCGAAAAGACGGCCTAGAGCGGCGAAATGCCGCTTGATCGTCTTCATCGCGAGGCGCTCAACGTCCATTCCCTTCGTTTGCTGAGCGATCTCGGGCAGAGAAAGCTTCGCCCACTCCGGCTTCTTGGAGTAGAGCGATGGGAGCCCCCTCAGCACGTCGAAAAACGTCGCGCAGTCTTTCCGCGAGTAGGTTGTGATGGGGCGATCGCCACAGACCGCCATGAACATGCGATAGGTCGCTGTATTCTGCTTCTCGGTCTGCCCAGTCCACTCGCCGGTCGAGACCATTAGGTCCACAAACCCAGGCAGAACCACAGAGAGATTGGGAGCTGAGGGCTCCACCGATGCGCTCGTAGGTCGCGTCGATTGTGTCGCAGGGGTTGTGGCCATAGGAGAAGGCGCCGAGGTGGACAGGATGTCATCCAGATCGAACGGACCATTCTCCAGCCAAGAGCGGCGCCTCTTCAAAGACTCGATGTAAACCCTAAACCATGCGAGGCCGAAGCGCTGGAACTCCTCTTCGGGAACGGCATTGTCCGCCATGATTTTGCGGATGACGGTCTCGGGACCACGAAGATCACGGCGCGCCAAGTCGCTGGACATCTGCTTGATGTCCCGATCCATGGCGTCCAGGTCAGCATTCAACGCCTCTCGCTCACTACCTGCGAAGCCACCAACAAAAACCGGCTTTCCATAAGGCGTCTCGACGATCCGCTCGCGTCCTTCATGCAGCAGCCGGTCGAGTTCCCGCCGGAGAATTTCCGAGAGCCTAGCCTGATCGAGCATCGCCTCCCCTATCACCTGATTCCATCGACTCGTGAGAGCTTCCGAGAGGTACTCGGCCTCCCGGTATTGGCGCGTCCGAAGCGACAAGGCAACCTCCCCCCGCGACGGATGCGGCAGCCTTCGGCGGAAATAGTAGACGCCGCGTTTTCGCGTGATGTGGGAGCATTGTGGGAGCGCAAGCGCCATCTCTGCCAATCCATCCAGATTTGGCAAGCGAAAAACGCTTTTAAAATCAATGCATTAGTGAGGGAGATTGGCTGGGGGACCTGGATTCGAACCAAGACGAACGGAGTCAGAGTCCGTCATTCTACCGTTAAATTATCCCCCAGCGGGACCCCGACGGTTTCGGAGGCGGCGGCGAAGCGGTGCTTCGTCGGCTGCGGCGTTCTGGTACCCGATCGAAATCGCCCTGTCAAGGCGCCGGCAAAGGTTCTGTCGAAGGTGGCGCCAGAGGCCTGAGTTGGGGCCGACAGAAGCGCCCGTGCAGGGTGCAGACCGCCTCTAGCCTTTATTACCCACGTCACAAATGACTATAGGATTTAGGGTATATTAAGAAAACCGCCGCCAAAAGTCGCGCCGCGACCTGACGCACCCGGTCTTTCCATGCCAATATGTCGGTTACGCGATCGCGCCAAGATGCCGGCCGCCGCAAGGCGCACCGGCCCAGAACAACGATAGCGACGCCCCCCGGTCGCCGACGATGGACTACGCTGCACTCCGATGCCGT
>JAUVXG010000246.1 GCA_030603685.1 Pleomorphomonas sp. | reverse complement strand
GCTTCTTCAGAAAGAACCGGCGGGGCGTGTCGGCGTTGCCCTCCAGCTCGCCGCACTGCTCGAAGCCGAGCTTGAGGTAGAACGGCCGCGCTTGGAAATCGAAGGTGTCGAGGAACAGGCCGAGGTAGCCGCGCTCGCGGGCGATCCGCTCGGCTTCCGTCATCAGCGCGCGGCCGAGGCCCTGGCCTCTCAGGGCGTCCGGCACGATGAGATACTTGATGAACAGCCAGTTGTACTCGTCGGAGGCGTAGAGGCCGCCGACGATTTCGGCCGTGTCGGGGTGTCTCAGCAGGATGCCGAGGTTGGGCCGCTCCACGAGATGGCTGGTATGCGGGGCGTTGAAGTCCAGCAGCAGTTTCAGGAGCTGGTCTCGCTCGTCGGCGGTCGGCTCATTGGCGATAAGTTCGAGCGTGGGGCGCATTGCCAAGACATGGAGCAAGGCGGGATCGCTGTCCAGCGATCCCTTTCGGGTATCGGGTTCAGGTCATTTGGGGCGCTATATCGGCGTTGAGCTCCGTTCTGCCTGAGGTCATGGCCTTCGCCAGGATGACGGCTTTATATAGATGAAACAAAGAGGTAGCCGCTCGCTATCCCTTCCATAGAACGTCATCCTGCGCGAAGGCGCAGGACCTCAGGCAGGAAAAGGCGAGCGGTTCATATCGCGCTCCCGGCCGCCCCCCGCCCAACCCCTCAATCCACCTCCCGGCCGTGGCGGCGGTCGAGCCAGCGCATGGCGGGGGTTACCGTCAGGCCGTGCATGAGGATGGAGATGAAGGCGACCAGCGACAGGATGACCCACAGGCGCTCGCCTTCCTGGAAGTCGCCGTTGTTGAGGCCGAAGGCGAGGTAGTAGAAGGAGCCGACGCCGCGGATGCCGAAGAAGGCGATGGTGAGCTTTTCGGAGAGGGTGGCGGGGATGCCGATCAGCGCCACCAGGCCGGCGAGCGGGCGAATGACCAGGAGGATCAGCGCCACGGCCAGCATGTCGATCCAGTGGACGGTCACGAACAGGCCGCCCATGATGGCGCCGCCGAAGGCGAGCAGCAGGGCCATCATGGTGATGCGCTCGATCTGCTCGGTGATGTCGTGCATGTCGCGCTGGAAGTGGTGGTCGCGGTGCGAGGTGCGCAGCGTCAGGGCCGTGACGAAGACGGCGAAGAAGCCGTAGCAGTGCAGCATCTCCGAGACACCGTAGGAGACGAAGGTGGCGGCGATGGCGACGAGGCCGTCGCCCGTCTTCGCCAGCGTGTCGCCCGGCATCTTGAACGTCGCCCAGCCGAACAGGTGCCCCACCAGCCAGCCGACCGCGATGCCGGCGGCGATCTCCCAGACGACGTTGACGGCGAGCCAATGGGTGAGCCACGGCTCGCCGGTGGTGGCGGAAAGGCTGAGCGCGATGGCGAGGTGGACGAAGGGGAAGGCGAAGCCGTCGTTGAGCCCGGCCTCGGAGGTCAGCGCGAAGCGGACGGTGTCCTCCTTGCCCTCGAGCGGGTCGCCCACCTGCACGTCGGCGGCCAGAACGGGATCGGTGGGGGCGAGGCTGGCCGCAAGCAGCAGGGCGGCGACGGCGCTGAGGCCCAGCACGGTGACGCCGGTGAACACGATGGCGAGGATGGACAAGGGCATGGTGACGGCGAGCAGCCGCCAGGTGGCGCCCCAGTCGCGGAAGGAAAAGCGGCGGTCGATCTTCAGCCCGGCGCCCATCAGCGCCACGATGACCACGAACTCGGTCAGCCGCTCGGTGAGGTAGGGGTGGGCGATGGGCGAGGGGTTGGGCGACGGCAGCGGCCCGATATAGACGAGGCCGCCGATGATCAGGCAGACGATGGGCAGCGACAGCGGCAGGCGGCGCAATGCCAGCGGCAGCCAGGCGACCAGCGCGATCAACAGGCCGGCGCCGGCCATGGCCGCCGGATAGGCGTCGATCTCCCAGCCGAACAACTCCAAGCCTGCCCCCTTCGCAACCGTGCCCCACGCAAAAAGGCAATGCGCGAGGGGGCAAAAGGTTCCGATCAGCCGGCGGCCAGGCGGTCCCGTCGGTCGCCGTCGGGGCGGAGGAGGCCGGCGAGGACGGAGAGGGCGAGTTTTAGCTGGTCGATGGGCGGGGTGCCGAGGCTGAGGCGGATGCCGCTTTCGGGGGCGGCGGGGTCGACCAGCGGCAGGCGCGGCGGCATGAGGAGGACGCCGAGGGCGGCGGCATTGCTCGCCAGCCGCTCCGCCGCGTCGGTGGGCATGGGCAGCCAGGCGTGAAAGCCTTTGGGGCCGTTCGTGGGAGGGAGCCGTAGCGCCGCGGCGAGAAGCGCGTGCCGCCGCGCCGTGTCGAGGCGGATGGAGGCGTCGACCGACTGGGCGGTGCCGTCGCTCAGCCATTCGGCCATGATCATCGACGACAGCGCCGAGGCCATGGTGGAGCTGGCCTGAAGGCGCGCGAGCGCCCGCTCGATCAGCGGCCGGGGCACGGCCAGCATCCCCATGCGCAGGCCCGGACTGACGCTTTTCGACAGGCCGCTGACGTAGAGCGTGCGCTCCGGCGCCAGCGCGGCCAGCGGCGGCAGCTCCGGCCCGGCGAAGACGGAGTAGACGTCGTCCTCGATGATGGTCACGCCATGCCGCCGGCACAGGCGGACGATGTCGCGGCGGCGGGCGGCGCCCATGGTGGCGGCGGTGGGGTTGTTCAGCGTCGGCGTGACGTAGAGCACCGGCGCGGCTCCCGAGAGATCGGGCGAGCGGAGCGCCGCCTCCAGCGCCTCCGGCATCAGGCCTTCGCCGTCGAGGTCGAGGCCGACCAGCCGGCAGCCACTGCCCCGGATCAGCATCAGCGCGCCGGGAAAGGTGGTGGCCTCGGTCAGCACCACGCCGCCCGGCGGGCAGGCGGTGGCGAGCGCCACGGAGAGGGCGTGCTGGGCGCCATTGCAGAGCAGCACGCAGTCGGCCTCCACCTCCAGCCGCTGGCCGGCCAGCCATCCGGCGGCCAGCGCCCGGTGGTCGGCCCGCCCGGCCGGGGGAATGAAGGCGCCGAAGGTGTCGGCGTCGAGGCGCTTGGCAAGGCGCGCCAGCGTGGCGGCGAGCAGGCGGTCGTCCAGCACGCGCGGCGGCATGTTGACGCTGAGGTCGATGACGGTGTCCGACCGGGGCGCGAGGCCGGAAACGAACATGCCGCGCCCGCGCACGCTTTGCACCAGACCGCGCCGCTCCAGCACGCCATAGGCCTTGGTGACGGTGCCGAGCCCGATGCCGAGCCGGTAGGCCAAGTCGCGGTGCGGCGGCAGCCGGTCGCCCCGGGCAAGGGCGCCGTCGGCGATATCCTCGGCGATGGCCGCCACCAGCCGCTCGGAAGGGCGGCCCTCGGCGGCAAGGCGCGGCGTCCAGGGAGAGGCGAGGGGCATGGGGGACCTAGAGCGCGTCCGGCGAACCTTTGTTCGCCAACGTGCTCTATCTCCTTGTTTTCACACAACTCCGGACGCAAAACCGGTATCCACTTTTGCTGGAGTTGCTCTTAAAGTGTCACATGACGCTATTTCGTTTGAGGCGATAGTGTCACATGTTTAGCTTGGCGGCCACCCCGGACAGCGGGTTTCCAGCAGGTGGCCTCCATGACGCTCGACCTCATCATCGCCTTCGCGGCCTACGCCTTCGTGACCTCGATCACCCCCGGCCCGAACAACACCATGCTCCTGGCATCGGGGGCGAACTTCGGCTTCGGCCCCACCTTTCCGCACATTCTCGGCGTCAACCTCGGCTTCTCGGTGATGGTGCTGGCGGTGGGCCTCGGGGCCGGCGGGGCCTTCGTCGCCTTTCCGCCGCTGCACGACGCGCTGCGCTACATTGGGGCGGCCTATCTGCTCTATCTCGCCTGGCGGATCGCCCGGTCGGGCGGCGTCAACGGCGGAAGCGGCGGGACCAAGCCGATGACCTTCCTGCAGGCGGCGGCGTTCCAGTGGGTCAACCCCAAGACCTGGATCATGGCCATCGGCGCGATCACCGCCTATACGCCGGCCAATGGCTACTTCCTCAACATGCTGGTAGTGACCGCCATCTTCACGCTGGTCAACGGCCCCTGCGTCGCCGCCTGGGCAGGCTTCGGATCGCTTCTGAAGCGCGTCCTCGACCGCCCAGGGCTGCTCCGGGCCTTCAACATCGCCATGGCGCTGCTGCTGGTGGCCTCGCTCTACCCCATCCTGACGATGAAGATGTGAGGCACGCTCAGCGCGCCGCCGGGTTGAGCGAATAGGTGCCCATGGCCTCGCCCTCGGCCAGCACGTGGCCGGCGAGCGCCGCCTCCAGCGCCGGGCCGTCGAAGGCGCCGGAAAGGCCGAGCGACGGCGTGTCGAGGGCGTAGACGCGGACGGTGTAGTGGTGCGGCCGGGCGTCGTTCATCGGCGGGCAGGGGCCGTCGTAGCCGCCATAGGTGCCGGCCATGTCGGCATTGCCGGTGAAGAAGCCGGTGAAGGCGTTGGCGCCGGTGAGGCCGTGCGGCGTCTCGCCCACCGGTTTGCCGTGCGGGGTGACGCCGTCGCTGTCGGCGCCCTCGGGGATGGTAGTGACGTCGGCCGGAATGTCGGCCAGCACCCAGTGATGGATGGTCATGCGCGGCTCGCTGTCGGCGATCACCGTGGCCGGCTTGTTGATCAGGCTGAGGTCCTTGGGCACGTCGGGGTCGGTCATGGTGAGCGCATAGGCGCGCGTGCCCTCGGGGCCGGGCGACCAGGTGATCTCGGGATTGACGTTCTTGGGCCCGCCTTCGCCGGGTGCGCAGAAGGCGGCCTTGTCGGCCAGGCGGCCGGTGGCGTCGAGCCCGCCGATGGTCACCTTGAGCGGCTCGGCGGCGGTGGCGGCACCGGCGAGCCAAAGGGCGAGGGCGGCGGCGGAGAGCTGACAAAGGGCTTTCATGGGGGCTATCCTCTTGCTTTGCAACGGCTTGAGGATAGGTGCCGGCCCGGCCGGCCGCGCGCCGGAGCCGATCAAGTTCGGTGCCGAACCGATCAGTCCCGGCGGGGCGTCCATGGCCCTGCGCGGGCCGGCGGGGTGACAGGACGGAGCCTGATAATGGCGGCTCGCTTCACCGTCCTGAGATCCTCTGCCTGCGCAGAGGAGGACAGCTTGATGGGGAGGGGGAGATAGGTCGGCGGCGGCGGAGCGTGTCACGTGGCCGGGCGGCCTCCGGCCAAGCTCCCGTTTCATATCCTTCTCCTGTCATTCTCTGCGAAGGCCGCTTGCATTCGCGAGCGAATGCAAGGTGAACCTCAGGCCGAAAAGGGCACGGGGCTTCTATAGGGC
>JAUVXG010000136.1 GCA_030603685.1 Pleomorphomonas sp. | reverse complement strand
CGGGAGCTCGGAACGACGCTGCTGCATGCCGTCGGCGGTGCCGCTCTGGGCACGGCGATCGGCTTCGGCCTCGGGCTGGCAGGCGGTCTGCGACCTTCTGTCGGCGCCACCTTGCGGCCGATGGCCGTCACGGTTCTGGGCATCCCGCCGGTCGCCTGGGTGGTGCTGGCGCTCCTGTGGTTCGGCCCGGGCCTCTTCAGTCCGCTGTTCACCGTGACTGTGACGACCGCGCCGATCCTGTTCGCCTCCACCCTGCAAGGCGTCGAGGCGCGCGACCGGGGCCTCGTCGAGATGGCCGACGTCTTCAGGCTGTCGCGCCGCACGAGGCTGTTCCGCCTGCTGCTGCCGGAGCTGGCTGTCCACGTGGCGCCCGCCCTCTCCACCACCTTCGCCCTCGCCTGGAAGGTGGCCCTGACGGCCGAGGTGCTGGGTGACGGCAGCGGCGTCGGCGGCGCCTTCGCCACTGCCCGCGCCCATCTCGACCTCGCCGAGGCCATGGCCTGGATCTGGCTGGTCGTCGTCTTCCTGCTGGTGACCGACGGCCTGCTGCTCGGCCCGCTCCGGCGCTGGATTCGCGGCAACAGGGCCACCGACGCCGCCGCGCGCGCCGCCGGCCCGACCTGCGTCGGCATCGGTTACGCCAAGGAACGGGTGTGATGTTGAGGTTCGAAAAGGCCACCTGGCAGGCCGGACATCAATCGGTTCTCGAAGACCTCGACCTCGCCATCCCGCCGGGAGAGCTGGTGGTCATGCTCGGCGCGTCGGGCGTCGGAAAGACGTCGGTGCTGAGCCTCTCCGCCGGCCTCTCCCAGCCTTGGTCGGGCAGGGTGGTCAATGGCTTTGCCAGCACCGCCATGGTGTTCCAGGAGCCGCGCCTGATGCCCTGGGCGACCGCCCTCGGCAACGTCGCCCTGGTGCTGGAAGGCGAGGAACCCTCCCGCCGCGCCGAAATCGCCGCTGCCTGGCTGAGGCGCCTCGGCTTCGGCGAGGGCGACATGGGCAAACGGCCGAGGCAGCTGTCGGGTGGCATGCGCGCCCGCGTCGCCATCGCCCGCGCCTTTGCCACCGGGGCCGATCTGGTGCTGATGGACGAACCCTTCGCCTCGCTCGACCTCGGCCTGAGGCGCAACCTTCAGGTCGAGGTGCGCCGGCTTGCCAGCGAAACCGGCGTGGCGGTCCTCTTCGTCACCCACGACCTCACCGAAGCCGTCAGCCTCGCCGATCGCATCGTCGTCCTGGCCGGCCGCCCGGCCCGCATCGTCGCCGACCTCCGCCAAACCCCACCCGACCGCCTCTCGGCCGTCTGGGAAGCCGCCGCCGCGCTGTCTACCCGCCCGGAGCTGGAATCGGTGATTGCCGGATTGGGGGCGTAGGCGGCAAGACTGGCTCCCGCTATCCGATCCCCTTTTTATGGGCGCCCACGGCCACTCCCAGCAGAAAGCCAAGCGAGAAGACCGTACTGACGGCGATAATAGTCAGGATCGTCATGCCAGACCCTTTCGGTGTACTTCGGCCCGCTAGATTTCGATCTGCGGCGTGATGTCGGAGAAAAGGCGACGAGTTTGGACAGATACCGAAGATGTCCAAGTCACTTCGGTCTTAGCCACATGCGGGGGTTTTTGGCCGACTGGATCGAGGTAAACCTCATGGACGACTGTTCGGCGGGCTGCACGGCGTCGGTCAAGTTGTCGAGGACATAGGTCTGACCGGAGAGCGTGACCAAGAGGATGGCGTGGTCGCCGCCCTTGAACTCCGCCACGGCAATGCGGGCATTGGCGCTGCCGACGCCCCTGGCAATGAGAAGGCGTCGTTTGGTGATTGCATAGTCCTCGCAGTCGCCATCCTTTGGACCCATCCGCCAGTCGTCCTTGCCAGGGGATTCAGCCTTGGGATGGATGGATGCGTTGACGATTCTGTTGATGTCCTGAACCTCCTCCACCGACAGAACACGCGTCTGTACGACCGGGCGGCAGTCGGACGGGCTGTTCAGGCACATGCGGTAAAACCCTGCGGGACCTATCGTATAGGCAGCCATGACTCCGGCGATAAGTGCGGATACGGCACTCATGATCATCCCCTCACGCGCAATGGTGGTGGCGGCTTCCAGAGATGTGGCAGGGCGGCATCATTGTGCTTCTCACCCAGGACATTGATCCCTCCCCGCGATGACTTGCACTTTCTATTGAACAACTTCGTAGCGTCGCATCTCCCAAATGGGGGATGCGTTCATTTTCGCCGCGTCCTAATCGAGCGGAGTCTCGGTGATCCGGAGACGAAGACTACCCTTAGCCGTCGGAACGGCATCGGCAGTAGATGGAAAACATGATCTCAAGCTGCCCCAGCAGAAGTGGAACCGGCTGGCGTCCGAAACGGCGCGCTAAAAAAGCTGATCCTGAATGGCGAGACTTTGGTTCGCCGGTAGCAGGGTAAAGAAAGAGATCGCATCGATAGAAAACTTGCGATCCAGAAAACTACATTGGAGGAATGGGGAATTTACTAAAGGTACTATTCATGTTCTCCGTACCCGATGTCGAGATCGATGTCGGTGTTTTGGCGGCAAATGCCGTGCACCGTCGAGCCGAAACTTAAGAAAAAGGAATTCGAGTAATTCGGGGTGCTGACCAAATGAAGCAAATCGACGCCGACAGAGCTCTGGCTGTCGTTTCGGAGGAAATAGAAAGGGCGGCATTCGGTCTCTCGGCCTGGACTGATGTGGCATCGCGTCTTGTTGAAGTATTTCCTGGGTCATCTTGTGTTGTATTGAGCGAAGATCGGTTGATGAAAGAACTTAGGCTTTTCGACTCTGTGAATATAGAAAAGCACCACGTAGAAAACTATACGAAGTATTTTGCCTTCAAAAATCCATGGATCAAAGTGATGGATTTTCTTCCTGACGGGGCTTGTGTCGTGACGGAAAGAGACTTTCCGGTCAAGAGAATTGAAAATACGGAATACTATAGCGATTTTGTCAGGAAGGTTCCGAATTTCGATGCGGCAGCCGGAATATCATTGGACATCGATCCCGGTGCGACATTCAGAATTCCACTTCATTACTCGCGGGCCTATGCCGAACGCTACGACCCATGGGCGGAATGGATACTGAGCAGGCTGAGGGGTGTCCTGAGAAGAACCGCAAATGGCCTCATTGTCAGGGAAGAACAGAACGATCTTCGGCTCGCACATGCTGCACTGACCAACAGGGCGGGCGATCTGGCCCTCGTCGTGAACAACGAGATGAAGATCATTGATGCCAATGGGGCGGCGGTGAATGCCCTGGTCCGGTCTGATGTCCTATGGGAGAGACAGGGCAAGCTGACGTTCCGCGACCGAAGGTTGGCCGAAACGATCCCGGCGGCTGTCAGGAGCGTTGCGGCATCGGCGAGTTCCGAAGTCACCTCCGTGGGCGCCCATCTGGAAAGCGGACACTGGATCATCCATTTCTCGCTGGTGGCTGGGTCGAGATCGAACCCTCTGCTGTTCTCGCGGCCACTCGTTTTGCTCCAGGCGCGAAACCTGTCGGCAGCGCAGTCACTTCAACCACTGACCGACTTCGCCCGGATGTTCATGCTGACGCCGGCGGAGGAGCTGTTTTGCCGCCATCTGATGGCTGGCGTCTCCCTCAGGGACATCGCCATTGCAACCGGTATCACGTTCGAGACGGCGCGCTTCCGCCTTCGGGCGATATTTCAGAAAGCGGGCGTCCACAGACAAGGCGAACTGGTCTCGTTACTTCACCGAGCTGCCGCCCGTTGAGAAAGGCATGACCGAAACCGACCGTCCTGACGGACTGTTTCCCACGCCCGGCCGTTCTTCGCAGGGACGTCGCGCAACACAGGGAGTCTTGAAGAGATGGTGGGAGAAGTAGGACTCGAACCTACGAAGGCCTAGCCAGCGGATTTACAGTCCGCCCCCTTTGCCGCTCGGGACATTCTCCCATCCCGCTCCGCCGGTGCCCGAATGCGTCGGCCGAACGGGCGCTCTTATGGCGACCATGCCGGGCGCTGTCAACCCCATGGCCCGATTGTTTTGTCGACAATGCGATTGTCCCGCATAGGAAGGCGGAAACGCGCGGGCGCGCCGATAGCGGAAGCGCAAGAATAAGCTGCGCCACTGGCGCCGGCCGGGCGCCACGGCTATAAGCGCGGCATGTCCGACGATACACCTTCTCAGAAGCGCCCCTTCAGGAAGCCCGGCCGCCCGCAAGTCCGGCCTGAAGGCAAATCCGGCCCCCGCGACTTCCGCCCCCGTCCCAAGCGCGAGCGCGAGGCCGGCGAGGCGCTGTGGCTCTACGGCCTGCACACGGTGGAGTTCGCGCTGAAGAATCCGCGCCGCGCCGCCCTGCGCCTGCTCGCCACGCGCAACGCCCAGGCGCGCCTTGCCGAGCGCTTCCCCGAGGGCAAGCTGCCGATCGCCGTCGAGGAGGCGTCGCCCTACGTGCTCGACCGGCTGCTGGGTTCCGAGGCCGTGCACCAGGGCTGTGCGCTGGAGGTCCAGCCGCTCAAGCCGCTGACCACGCTGGAAATGGCCGGCGCCCGTGTCGTGCTGGCGCTCGACCAGGTCACCGATCCGCACAACGTCGGCGCCATCCTGCGTTCGGCCACCGCCTTCGCGGTCGATGCCGTGCTGACCACGACGCGCCACAGCGCCGCCGAATCCGGCGTGCTGGCGAAATCGGCCTCCGGCGCGCTCGATGTCGTGCCGGTGACCTCCGTCCGCAATCTCGGCGACACTCTGGAGGAAATGAAGGCGGCCGGCTTCACCGTGGTCGGCCTCGATTCGGAAGCGCCCGAGCCGCTCGACGAGGTGCGCCTCATCGCGCCGGTCTGCCTGGTGCTGGGCGCCGAGGGCAAGGGCCTGCGCCAGCGCACCCGCGAACTCTGCGACGTGCTCGCCCGCATCGACATGCCCGGCGAGATCAAGAGCCTCAACGTCTCCAACGCCGCCGTGCTGTCGCTCTATCTGGTCCGCAAGGCGCTCGGCTGAGAGCCTGACGTGGAAACTCTACAGGGACGGGCATCTAGCTTCGCTTTCTGCGCTTCCGGTGCTCACGGACCTTAAGTCCGCTGCGCTCCGGTTCTCGAAACCATCGCCATCTGCCGCGCCCCAGCGAGTTTCGAGTCGGGCTCTGAGGCGGCTGATGAAGATGCGTCCAGGGTTGCACCTGACCGTGCCTTCGGCTATTCGAAACTCCGCGCCGGCGTAGCACAGCGGTAGTGCAGCGGTTTTGTAAACCGAAGGTCGGGAGTTCGATCCTCTCCGCCGGCACCATCAATCCAGACGTACTTATTTCCCGATCCACTGCGCCATGCCTATGGACTTGGGCTCCGTCGGTTCGAAGCCGTATTGGGCGTAGAGATGCTTGGCGTCTCCGTCGGCGATCAGGCTGACGTAGGCTTCTGCCGGGGCGAGCTGTCGCAGTTCCTTCATCAGGGTCGACATGATCGCTTTGCCGAGGCCGCGCCCCTGGTGGGCCGGTTCCACGGCGATGTCGACGACCTGATAGCAGAGTCCGTCGCCCATCACGCGGCCCATGCCCACGACCTCGGCATCATGCCGGACGAGCACCGCCACCACCGTGTTCGGCAGGCCGGCCGCCGCCGCTTTCTCGCTTCTCGGCGTCAGGCCGGCGACCCGGCGCAGGCGGCAATAGTCTTCGATGCCGGGTATCTCGACGGTCACGGTATAGTCGCACGTCATGTCGGATCGGCTCCTTTCCATTGGCAGCGGACGATGTCCGTTTTCTTGAGGTGACGCAACGGTGGACGCTCGCCAAGGCCGATCGGGAGAATAATATACCTTGCCTTGATGTGGCCGGATGCTCTTCAAGGAAGCTGTTCCAGATGTCCGGGCCGGATCGAGCCCTGGAGACTTGAAGCGTGCGTCGCGCCTTGACCCTCGTCAGGCGGCGGGCCATCAGCGCCATTCCCGTGCTGCTGATCGTCGTGGTCGCCACATTTCTGATGCTCGAGGCGGCGCCGGGCGACGCTGTCGACGCTTATCTGCTCTCCGCCGGCGGTGGTGACGCGGCCCTGGCCGCCAGCCTGCGCGCCCAATACGGCCTCGACCAGTCGCTCCTCTCGCGCCTCTTTCTCTACATCGCAGCGCTCGGCCGGCTCGACCTCGGCTGGTCCGTCGCCTTCGAGCGGCCGGTCCTGGCCCTCATCGCCGAACGGCTGCCGACGACTCTGATGCTGATGGGATCGGCCACCGCCTTGTCCTTCGGCCTCGGTTCGCTGCTCGGCGTCGTCGCCGGCAGCCGCCCCGGTTCCTTCCGCGACCGGGCGCTCTCCATCGGCGCGCTGACGCTCTACGCCATTCCCGGCTTCTGGCTGGGGCTCGTGCTGGTGCTGGTGTTCTCGGTGTCGCTCCGCTGGCTGCCCATCGCCGGCATCGAGACCATCGCCTCCGGCAAGCACGGCCTTGCCCGCGCCGCCGACATCGCCCGCCATCTGGCGCTGCCGGTGGCCGCCCTCGGCTTCATCTATCTCGCCCTGTTTCTCAGGGTGATGCGCTCCGCCATGGCCGAGATCTGGCGGCAGGATTTCGTACTGGCGGCCCGCGCCAAGGGGCTCACGCGCCGCCGCATCGTCTGGCGGCATGTGGCGCGCGCGGCGCTGCTGCCGCTCGTCACCGTGCTCGGCCTGCAATCGGCCGGCATGCTGGGGGGATCGGTGGTGATCGAGAGCGTGTTCGCCATTCCCGGCTTCGGGCGCCTCGCGCAGGAGGCGGTGGCCGGCCGCGACGCGCCGCTCCTCATCGGCATCATCCTGACGTCGGCGGTGCTGGTGATCCTGGTCAACCTGACGGTGGATCTCGTCTACGCCGTGCTCGACCCGCGCATTGGCGCCTCGGAGGTGTCGCGATGAACGTCCTGCGCCGCCTCGTTTCCAACCCCACCGGGGCCGCCGGCCTTGCGCTGCTCGCCGTCATCGCTGCCGCCGCGCTGCTCGCTCCGTGGCTGTCGCCCGGCGATCCCCTGCGCATCGCCGGCCCGGCGCTGTTGCCGCCCTTTACCGATCCGGCGTTGCCCTTCGGCACGGATCGTCTCGGCCGCGACGTGCTGGCCGGCCTGCTGCACGGCGCCCGCACCTCGCTGATCGTCGGCCTCGCCGCCGCCGCCGCCGCGGTGCTGATCGGATCGGTGGTCGGCACCATTGCCGGTTTCGCCGGCAGGCTCGTCGACGAAGCCCTGATGCGCGTCGTCGACGCCTTCCAGATCGTGCCGGGCTTCCTGCTGGCGCTGGCCTTCGTATCGGTGGCCGGCGGCTCGCTCGGCACGGTCATCCTAGCCATCGCGCTCAGCGCCTGGGCGCAGCCAGCCCGCCTGGTGCGCGCCGAGGTGCTCTCCATCCGTGAGCGCGACTATGTGGCGGCCGCCCGCGTCATCGGCATGCATCCCCTTGAGATCGCCTTCAAGGAGATCCTGCCCAACGCGCTGCCGCCGGTGCTGGCGCTCGCCGCCGTCATCGTCGCTGCCGCCATCCTCACCGAAGCGGCGCTGTCCTTCCTCGGTCTGGGCGACCCCAACGTCGTCACCTGGGGCTCGATGATCTCGGAGGGGCGCAACGTGCTGCGCGCCGCCCCCTTCTTGTCGGTGATCCCCGGCATCGGCCTCGTCGCCGCCGTGCTCGGCGTCTACCTCGTCAGCGAGGCGGCCGGCGAGGCGCTGGGGCGGGGAGGGCGGCCATGACCGTGCTCGTCAGCATTGCCGACCTCTCGGTCACCTATCGGCGCGCGCCGCAGCCGGCACTGTCCGGCGTGTCGCTTGACATCGAGGCAGGCGAGATCCTGGCGATCATCGGCGAAAGCGGCTCGGGCAAGTCGACGCTGGCCCGAGCCATCGCCGGCCTGCTGCCGGAGCGGACGAGCGTTGCCGGCCGTCTCGCCTGGCCCGGGCTCGACGGCGCCCCGCGCGCCGGCCGCGACATCGGCTACGTGTTCCAGGACCCCGGCTCCAGCCTCAACCCGGTGCTGACCATCGGCGAGCAGGTCGGGGAGGGCGCTCGCCGCCATCTCGGCCTCGACCGCCGCGCCGCCGAGGCGGAAGCGGTGCGCCTTCTTGGCCGTGTCCATCTGCCCGAGCCCGAGCGTATCGCCCGCGCTTATCCGCACCAGCTGTCCGGCGGACAGCGCCAGCGGGTCGCCATCGCCGCCGCCATCGCAGCCCGGCCGCGCCTTCTGATCGCCGACGAGGTGACCTCGGCGCTGGACGTGCTGGTGCAGGCGGCCATCGTCGAGCTTCTGGTCGAGCTGGTGCGGGCCGATGGCATGACGCTGGTCTTCGTCACCCACGATCTGGCGCTGGCCTCCGGCATCGCCGACCGCGTCGCCGTGATGGCCGGGGGACGCCTCGTCGAACTCGGCCCGACCGCCGAGGTGGTCGGCCTGCCCAGGGCGGCGGAGACGGCGGCGCTGGTCGCCGCCCACATCGACCTCGCAACGCCACCGTTGATCGGGGAGGCGTCGTGACCGAACAGCTCCTCGTCGCCCGCGACCTCAGCCGTAGCTTCACGAGCGGCGGCCGCCACGTTCTGGCGCTCGACGGCGTGTCGCTGACCGTTGCGCCCGGCGAAACGCTGGGGCTCGTCGGCGGCTCCGGCTGCGGCAAGTCGACGCTGGCGCGCGTGCTGACCCGCCTCGTGGCGCCGGAGGCCGGCTCCATCGCCTTCATGGGCGAAGACTGGCTGGCGCTTGAGGGTGCCCACCTGCGGGCCGCCCGCCGGCACATGCAGATGGTGTTCCAGGACCCGCTCGCCGCCTTCAATCCGCGCGCCACCGTCGGCGGCGTCATTGCCGATGCGTTGCGCATCCACGCCGTGGTGCCCAGGGGCGAGCGGGCCGGCGAGGTTGCCCGCCTGATCGACCGCGTCGGCCTGCCATCCGACCTTCTGGGGCGGTCGATCCGAGACATTTCCGGCGGCCAGCGCCAGCGGGTGGCCATCGCCCGCGCCATTTCCGTCCGGCCGCGCCTCGTCATTCTCGACGAAGCGGTATCGGCGCTCGACGTTTCGGTGCGCGGCCGTATACTGGAGCTGTTGGTCGGCCTGCAGCGGGAGACTGGTGTCGGCTATCTCTTCGTTTCGCACGACCTCGCGGTGGTGCGCGCCGTCTCGCACCGCATCGCGGTCATGGCGGCGGGCCGCATCGTCGAGGAGGGGCCGGCGGCCCGCGTCATCGCCGCGCCGTCTTCCGACGTTCTCATCGACCTGATCGGCGCGGTGCCGCGCCTGAACCGGAACCCGCGATCATGAGCGACTTCGATTCCGCCAGCCTTCTCGATCCGCCGCCGTTCCCGGCCGAGCGCGTGGCCGGCCTTGCCGATCGCCTCGCCCGGCTGATGGGCACGTCGGGCGACGTTCTACTCATGCAAGCCGAGGCGGTGGTGGCGCTCGAAGCCGTGGCAGCCAGCCTCGGCCGTCCAGGGTTCAAGGCGGTCAACGTCGTCACCAGCCCCTACGGCGTCTGGTTCGGCCGCTGGCTGCGCCGGGCTGGCGCCAGCGTCGTCGAGATTCGCGCCGAGGCGGCGCGGCCGGTCAGCGCGCGGGCGGTAGCGGCGGCGCTCGATGCCCACGCTGACGCCAAGCTGCTGGCGGTGGTTCACGCGGAATCGGCGAGCGGCATCCGCAATCCGCTGGAGGCCATCCTTCGGCTTGCCCGCGAACGTGGGGTCGTCAGCGTCGTCGACGCCGTCGCCTCGCTGGGCGGCCATGTCTTCGCCGCCGACAAGCTGGGGGCGGACATCGTCGTCGCCGGGCCGCAGAAGGCGCTCGGCGGGCCGGCCGGCATCTCCGCGGTCGCCGTCTCCAAACGGGCCTGGGCCGAAATCGACCGGCCGGACGCGCCGGTGACGTCCACCCTGTCGCTGGTTGACCAGAAGCGCCTCTGGCTCGATGCCGGGCGCGGTGCACTGCCGGGCACGCCGTCGCCGCTGGAACTCTGGGCGCTGGAAGCCGCGCTCGATCGCGTCGAGGCGGAGGGCATCGCTCAGATCGTCCATCGCCACGCCGAAGCGGCGCTCGCGGCGCGCGACGGCCTCAAGGCCCTGGGCCTTGTGGCGTGGGCCGTGCCGGAGGAGGCCTCCCACCTTATCACCGCCTTCGCGCCGCCCCCCGGCGTCGATGCCACCGCCCTTCTCGAAAGCCTCAAGGCCGCCGATCCCGAGTTCTCCTTCGGCGTTGGAGCCGGAGCCGACCGTCTCATCCGCCTCAACCACACCGGCCGCCGCGCCGATCCCGCCGTGGTTCACGCCATGATCTCGGCCATCGCCGCCGCCCTGCGTCCCTGACGTTGACAAGGCGGCCGCACCTCCCTAAACATCCGGTCCTCGAAGCGGGTGTAGCTCAATGGTAGAGCAGCAGCCTTCCAAGCTGAATACGAGGGTTCGATTCCCTTCACCCGCTCCATCGATCTTTCCATTTATTATCAATGGACTAGATTGGTTGTGAGTATGCTGGGCTAAGTCATTTTGGGAAGTTTCCTTCCGATTCTCAGCCCGTTTTGTCTCCCGTAGTCTCGAGTGAGACCAGGGCATTTCCGCGCCCTAACAGTATCTTTCGCAGATTCGGACAGTCATTCCGCTCATGTACTGTAAAACGCTGAATCGTGAGTCAGCGCAACGACTTAGGTGCTTCTCTCAACATCTACCGGCTCGACTCCTGTTCGAGCATCGGATCTGTAGGGTGAGATTAGGCGCGATAAAATAATTACAGAACCAGCTTCTTTCCTGTCACTGAGTCCTTTAATACTATGATCAACTCGTTGTTGATCTAGTCATTATTTGGTTGATGTTTACGGCCTCTCAGCCACTCACCAGTGCGTTGGTGATGAGCAATGCGTCTAACTTCAAATATCAATGGGTATGGGAAAATCCAAGGCGACTGGCTATGCTCTATGCAAGGTGAGGATGATGAAGGCACACGAAGATGTGTTGATGTTCTGCAGGGGGTGTGAGACATAAAATCCGAAAATGACCTCCGGAGCACCTTGCAAATCGAGACTTGGGCAGAGTGTATAAAAGGATTTTAGCGCCGGAACCAAGAGGATCGATAATGAAGACGGACATATTTACTCAAGAGGCGTGCAATACTTCAGAACAGCAAAAAACGAGGGGAAATCGTAGTACTCCACCCAAAAGCCCATCGCTCTGATGTAGTATCTGATCCGCACCTATACGAAAGAGGGTGAGACGGTTCTGAATTTTACAATGGGCAGCGGCGGGGCAGGGGTCGCCTGCGCTAACACTGGCCGCCACTTCATCGGGATCGAGTAAAATGAGGGCTACTTCCAGATCGCCTGCGATCGGACTGCGGCTGATCGTAGTGTAATAGCCCTGCCAACACCAGTGAACGGCAATCAGTTTACGGACATGAGTCCGTGGGAGTGGATTCTGTTGAGGGCGATCAGTTCAAGATGAACAAGGACCTCCTGCGAGCGATATTTCTGCCTACACTCGACGAAGCCATTAAGCGGATGGACGAGAAGAAACTCAAGTTGGCGCACTACACTTCGTTTGAGGTCGCGCTGAGCATCATTGACAACGAGTCTGTCTGGATGCGGGATGTTGCACAGATGAACGACCTCGGCGAGGTTCGTTACGGCATCCAAGCGGTTGATGCTTTTCTGGCGAATGAGGCTGATCGCCAACTTGTCATCTCGACGCTGGACACAATAGAGCCGGGACTTGGTGTGCATATCCTGCCGATCTGGCAAAGGCTGAAGGGCTCCATTACCGCCAACGTCTACATATCGTGCTTCTCGGAGCATTTACCGGGCAAGGATGATTTTGGGCGGTTGTCGATGTGGCGCGCATATTGCTGCAAGCCAGATGGTGTGGCTATCGTTTTGAACCCGGAGGCATTTCGGCTGGAGTCCAATGCACTGAATGCCTACTCTAGTCCGGTTTTTTACGGAACGGTCGCTGAGTTTCATGTCAAGT
Organism: Pleomorphomonas sp.; assembly: GCA_030603685.1. Taxonomy (GTDB): domain Bacteria; phylum Pseudomonadota; class Alphaproteobacteria; order Rhizobiales; family Pleomorphomonadaceae; genus Pleomorphomonas. Next base: position 899 of record JAUVXG010000136.1, on the reverse strand, counting down.
TCCGGGAAATGCTGGGCAATATGGCCGCGAACGTCGAGCAGCTTCGGCTCTTGGGCGCAGAGCGGGTAATCGAGAACGTCGCGATGGCGGTCCTTTTCGGTGCCGTATGTCTCAAGCACCCAGGCTTTGAAGAGGAGCGCGAGTGGCGTGTTATCCACATGCCTGCAATCGAGCGGCCATCGCTTTTGCGAAAGCGGGCCGCCAACGTGCGCGGGCATGACGAAACAATCTTCGAAATTCCACTGAAGGATGTCCCCGAACAGGGACTCGTCGGGATCGAGATCAAAGACCTCCTGAACCACATCGTCATCGGCCCGTCCAACCGCACCGAAGATATCCGAGTGGGGCTGGTCGAGGCATTAAGCAGAAACGGGATTGAGAACCCTGCGGCTCGTATTTTCGCATCGGAGATTCCATTGCGCGTTGAAACCTGAATCACGTTCAGTTTGGCTTCGGTGGACAGTCCGAGCCCGCGTTTGCCGTCTCATAACGGCTCCCAAAAAAACTCACCATTATACCGTATCAAGCATAGCATCGAGATATGATCTCATTTCAATATGTATTGAGAAAACAATGGCTTAACTTCATAATTGAAATCCCTTCAACCGCTCCAGTTTCTCCTTGGGTTTCGTGAGTTCGTAGGCATCTGAGGCAAGCCCTGGGTACGGAAGAGCGGTGCCGGATATGCTTGGGTATCGCCATCGGAGCCCGCTTGAGCTAGGCTCGTCGAAAATGACGACCCTCTCCGCTGCAACGCTTTGATTTCATTGCGCTTCAGTTTTCAAAGCCCTTGCCGAGCGTCGGTGGGTTTGATTGGCCCAACCGGCAGGTCCGTCTCGAGGAGCTGCTCATGAGCAAGAATTCGATCGCAACTTTTGCCGCCCTGGCCTTGGCCTGCG
>JAUVXG010000270.1 GCA_030603685.1 Pleomorphomonas sp. | reverse complement strand
GGTGAGGCGCGGCCGGTGAGCGTGGGCGGCGTGGCGCTGAGGGGCGGCTTCTATCCGCCAAAGCAACTCCAGCACAAGCGGGAACCGGTTTTGCGTCCAGAGTTGCGTGAAAACAATGGGACAGAGCATGTCGGCGAACCGAAGTTCGCCGGATATGCTCTGGCGACGACGGGGGATCTGGCCGAGGGCGTGCGGGCAGGCCGCTTTGCCAAGGCGATGGTAGAGGGTGGCGGAGGGGATGGGGGCGTGGGGCTCGATCTCGCGCTATTCCATGCCTTCGTCGATCGGTTGCTGAACGATCTCGAACTGTCGGAGGCGGTGACCAACGCGCGCCGGCTGCTCGCACAGCCCGAGCTGCGCGACGCCTTCACCGCCAAGGGCCGCACCGACGATCTCGAAACGCTGGCGGCTTGGCTCGACGCCGTCGCGGCGGGCGATCTCGCGGCGGCGGATTTCCTTCTGCGAATGGCGGCGGCCGAGGGCGGCGACTCCGTGGCCCGGCAGTTGGCGCGGGACCTCGCGGCGGCGTTGACCGATGCGGCCGGCTTGCCCGAAGCGATCGAGGCGGTGGGCGCGGCGGCGTTCGCGGTGGGCGCCAGCGGGGCGTTCGTTGACGGCATCGCCGACCGGATCGCCGAGCGGTCCTCCCTGATGGCCGGGCGGCGACTGGCGGCGGCGAAGCGGGGCGAGGCGGGGCCGGACGATCTCGCGGCCTGGCTGATCCGGCGCGTCCGCTGGCACTTCGTCGAGGTCCCGGCGTGGCTCGCCGGCTATCGGGATGGGATCGCCCGGTTCGGTGACGAGGCCAAGGCGGTGGCCGAGGGCGACGGCTGGGTGAGGAAGATCGCAGCGCCGGACGGCAAGGCCGAGGCGGCGGTGAAGACGCTAGTTGCCGCGCTGATGGCCTCCTCCGCCGCATCGGACGCGGCGGGCCTGACGCGCGCCCTCGGCGCCACTCTGCTGTTCGCCCGCGAGAAGATGGTGCTGGCGGCGGCGTGGAGCGGGACGGGCGCCTTCGGCCTGATCGGGTCGGCGCCGGGCCTTTGCGATGCCACGCCGGTGCCGGGTGAAGGGGCGGCCCGGGCGGCCATGTGGGCGAAGGGTTCCAGGGAAAGCGCCGCGGATGGCAAGACCGCGCGGTCGGCGATGATGGCGGCGGCGCTCATGATCAACGCGCCGGCGGAGGTGGCGATCGGTTACGCGTTGGCGGGAACGCGAGGCCCGTCATGACGAAAACCCAGGCACGGTAGCGTCTGGCCCATCGAGTCCCCTTGTCGCACCGTCCTCGTGGCAGGCCTTTGCCGCGCCGGTGCTCTTGAGAAGGTCCGCCCATGACCATTGCGAGCGAAGCCAACCGCTCCGGCCCCTATGCCTGCAACGGCGCAACCACCCGCTTTCCCTATGCCTTCAAGATCTTCGACGAGGCGCACGTCCGCGTCATCCTGACCGACGAGGCGGGCATCGAGACCACGCTGGCGCTCGGGACGGATTATACGGTGACCGGCGTCGGAGACGATGGCGGCGGGGCGGTGGAGACGGCGGTTGCCCATCCGGCCGGCTGCCTGGTGACGCTGATCCTCAACGTGCCGTTCACGCAAGGCACGGACCTCGAGAACCAGGGCGCCTACTTCGCCGAGACGATCGAGCGGGCGCTGGACGAGGGCGTGCAGCGCGATTTGCAGCTGGCCGAGGAGGTGGCGCGCGCCTTCAAGCTGAGGGCGTCGGCCGATCTGGTGGCGGCGGGGTCGGTGTTCGTCTCCGACGGCAGTGGCGGCGCCACGGGCGGGCCGTCGGCGGCCGACATCGAGACGGCACGCGACGTCGCCGTCGCCGCCGGTGGCGCGGCGATGCAGGCCGCCGCCGCGGCCGGCCTGAAAGCGCAGATCGCCGCCGACGCGGCCGAGCGGGCGGAGGCGGCGGCGACCTCGGTGGAAGGTGTCGTCTCCTATGCCGTCGAGCAGCAGCTTACCGATGGCGAGAAGGCGCGGGCGCTGGAGAACCTGGGGCTCGACAAGGCCCTGACGCCCTTCGGCTTCACCGCGGCGGAGGGGCAGAGCGCCTTCGATCTCGGCATGTCGCCGGCGCCGAACGCCTGCATCGTGTCGCAGAACGGCGCTTGGCTGGTGGGTGGCGTGGATTACGCCATCGCCGGGCCGACGCTGACGCTGGCGACCGCGGCGGAAGCGGGTGACCGCATCTCCGGCGTGGCGATTTCCTCGTTCGAGGTGGCGAACGCGTTGGTGCCGACGGCCAACCTGGCGGACCTCGGCAACAAGGCGGTGGCGCGCGGGAACCTGGGTCTGGGATCGGCGGCTGTCCTGGGGGCGGGCACCGGAGCGAACGAGGTTCTGAGGCTTGATGCGGCGGGGAAGCTGCCGGCCGTAGACGGTGGACAGATTACAGGCATCGGATGGAAACGGCTGGCTGCTGTGGCATCAACTGCGGGGACGTTTTTTGATTTTGTCATCCCGACGTCGGCGAAGCGCCTTGTTGTCGAGTTCGCGGGAGTTTCCACCAATGGATCGTCATCCCTGCTTGTACAGCTCGGCTCAGGCACACTTCAGGTAGCCGGCTACTCGGGAACATCGATCGCGGCCGACAACGGTGGAGCTGGGGCAGGTGTCTCTTCGACGGCTGGTTTCCCTGTTCTTTCCAACTCGGCCGCCTCTCTCGTCTCCGGCCATATGACCATCGATAACATTGCTGGCAACCAATGGGTCGCGAGCCAGATCGCAAAATACTCGTCCGTACAGGCGAGCTTCGGCGGTGGCGATGTGGCGCTCGCGGGGGCACTCGATAGGCTTCGGGTGACGACTGTAAACGGGACGGACGTTTTTGACGCCGGCATCATGAACGTTCTTTGGGAGTAAGCGGCATGACACTCGCTTCAAACCTCGCCGCGCTCGCCCGTCGTGTCGTCGGAACGCTTGCGAACAATCTTGTAGCGCTCGATGCAGCGGGCAAGTTGCCTGCGGTAGATGGATCTCAACTGACCGGTGTTCGGGCCAGCCCGCCCGATATCGTTGTGCGGCAGACGGCCGGGTCTGGGGTCAGTGGCGGCGGTTTGACGGCCGGCATTTGGACTATACGCCCCCTGAATGCAGTCTACCGGGCATCTGTGCCGGGAGCTTCCTTGTCGTCGTCGAAACTGTTGCTGCCTCCGGGTACCTACTACGCGGAGTGGGGCGCCTCCGTATTTGCGTGCCGCAGCCACATGTCCAGACTCTACAACGAGACGGCCGGGGTGGTTATCGACTACGGCGGCACAGAGTACGCAGAGCCGAGCAATGGCATGCAATCGTCTTCCGTTGGCTGCACCCTGTTCACGGTGTCCGCCGCGACGGAGGTATCCTTGTCTACAAGGGTTCAGACGACGCGAGCGAGCGATGGCATGGGAACCCCGTCGACTTTCGGGGTGGCGGAAAAATATGCCGAACTCAAAATCTGGAAGGTTTCCTGATGCCTCGAGTTACTCTGATCGATGACGCCGTCGATGCCGTTTATTACTGCGAGCCCCCGTCTCACGTGTCGACCGTGCTCGCACCCGATGAGGTGACCGCAGGGTGGTGTCTCAAAGACGGTGATTGGCTAGCTCCAAATCAGACGCTCGACAGTGAGAGGGCTCTCCGCGCCGCCAAGCTCGCCGCCATCTCCGCAGCCGCCGACACCCTGCTTTCCGCAGGCGCTCCCGTCCCCGGCAGTCTGCACATCGCCCTGGATGGAGGCAGCCGCGCCGATCTTTCGGCCATGGCCGCGACCGCGACGGCCGCCTCGGCCGGCGCCGTCTCCTGGCCGGACAGCTACTCGCGTGGGTGGATCACCGTCGAGAACGTCCGTATCCCGCTTGCCACGCCAGCCGCCGGC
>JAUVXG010000242.1 GCA_030603685.1 Pleomorphomonas sp. | reverse complement strand
CCGCTTCGACCACGGTTCCATCTCGGTATAGCTCTCCGAGCCTGACATAGGCGTACGAGTTACCCTCTTCTGCGGCCTTCTGGATCAGATCGACCGCTTTGGCTCCGTCGACGGGTATGGCGCCACCGCGAGCGTAGAGATCGCCCAACTGATAGAGCGCGCCGGCATCACCACCCTCAGCCGCCTGTTCCAGCTGCTGCAACGCGGCTTTGGCATCGGGTGAACCTGGGGAGGTCTTGATCACCTCGGTGGCTGCCTTGACGTCGAACTTGGCAGAGGGTTCGGCGTTTTCCTGGCCGAATGCGTTGGCTGCGAAAACGAGAGAGGTCGAAACCAGAAGGATTCCCAGGGTGCGCATGACGCCTCCAGTTGTGAATTTCAAAAGCAAATAATGAGCCCCGAAGGGCGGTAGTCAGGAATTTTGCGGAAAGGGTAAAGCCGATGCCGGGGCTTGGCAACCTCAGAAGAGGGGAAGGCGGCCAGTGCCCCTTTTGGTAAAGCGCCAGTGTTGGTCATTTCGCGCGGGAATATCGCCCAAGCGGCTGAGTTGAATGCCGAAATCGATCAAGCCAAATTGACTGTCACGTTACTGAGACAGTGGTCCGTTCAGCCTCGTGGTCAGGGTTCCGGTTGCCGAAGCTGCGGCCGAACAGATCCTGATCTGCTGGATACTTGCACCGGGTCGTTCGGCTCGATGCCGGCGCCTCTGGAAGGCCTCACCGGCCGGGTGAACCATTCATTGACGAAAAGGTTGCAATAGTACCTTTGCGCTACTTGAGGAATGCAGGCTGTTTCCCCAGCATGGGGCGGTTCTGGAACGTCGGAAGCAGGCGCGATGGAAAGCCCGGCGTCAACGGCGCTGGCATGGTGCTCTCTCACGGATACGCTCGGGAGCGGGGTCTATGAAATGTCCTCCGGTATTGCCGACGGAAGTGGAGCGGCTGCAGGCCCTGTCCGAATACGGGCTCGCCGATGAAAAGCCGCTGCCCAGCCTGGATTCGGTGGTCCGGATCGCGGCGCGCATGTTCGGCATGCCGGTGGCGGCGGTGAACATGATCGGCAGCGATCACGTTTTCTTCGCGGCCAGCATCGGCGTCGGCGAGGTCGACATGAGCCGCGACGTGTCCTTCTGCGCGCATGCCATCACCCAGGATGGCGTGATGGTCGTGCCGGATGCCACCACCGACGAACGCTTCCATGACAATCCCCTGGTGACCGGTGCGGCCAACCTGCGTTTCTACGCCGGCGTGCCCCTGCTGTCCGCCAGCGGCTTGCCGCTGGGCGCGCTTTGCGTGATCGACAGCAAGCCGCGTCAGGACTTTTCTTTCGACGACATGAGCCGCCTGCGCGAGCTGGCGAACATGGCGACCGACCGGCTGGAGCTGCGTCGCATCGAGGTTTCCGCCGAACGGGCCGTCCAGTCCGGCATGTCGAAGGATGCGACAACCTATCAGGGCGACGCCGGGGAGCTCTACCGGCTGGCCAATTTCGACATGCTCACCGGGCTCGCCAACCGCGGCCAGTTCTTTCGCCAGGTGGAGGAAGCGTTGGCGCGGCCCATGGCCATTGCCGTCGTGATGATCGATCTCGACGGCTTCAAGGACATCAACGACACGCTCGGTCATGCCGTCGGCGACGGCATCCTGCGGGAGATCGCCTACCGGCTGGAAAGCTGCGTCAAGGACGCCGGCACGGTGGCGCGCATCGGCGGCGACGAGTTCGCCATTCTTCTGAACGGAATCACCGACGCTCAAAAGGCCTTGGCCGTTTCCAACGCCCTGAACGACGAGATCGGCAAGCCGATCATGGTCGACGAGCAGGAGATCCGCGTCGCGGCAAGTTGCGGCGTCTCTCTCGCTCCCCTGCACACCAACAACCCCATCGAGCTTCTCGGCAATGCCGATCTCGCCCTGTTCAGGGCGAAGACGAACGGGCGCGGCAGATCGCTGGTCTTCGAACCCTCCCTTCGCATGGAAGCTGCGGCGCGGCGCCTCTATGGCCTGGAGATGCACCGGGCGGTCAAGCAGGGCGAGTTCCTGCTCGTCTACCAGCCCCAGATCCGCCTGACCGACGGGGCTCTCACCGGTGCCGAAGCTCTGATCCGCTGGCGGCACCCCACGCGCGGCCTGTTGAGTCCGGCAGCTTTCCTGCCAGCGCTGGAACAAGGCCCGCTGGCTGCGACCGTCGGTTCCTGGGTTCTCGACGAGGCCTGCGCCCAGGCGGCCCTCTGGCGGCGCAGCGGCATGGACGCCTTCCGCATGGGGGTCAATCTGTTCGGCGCCCAGTTCCGCGTTGGCGATTTTGCCGGAGAGGTGATGGCGACCCTCGAAAAGCATGGGCTGCCGCCGAGCTCTCTTGAGCTGGAGATCACGGAAAACATCGTGCTCGACCACGATGACTTCGTGTTGGAGTCGCTGCAGAAGCTCAGGGAACACGGGGTCGGCATCGCCTTCGACGATTTCGGAACAGGCTTCGCCTCTCTCAGTCTGTTGAAGCGCTACCCGCTGACCCGCATCAAGATCGACCGCTCTTTCGTCGACGGCATGCTGGTTTCGGAAAAGGATGCATCGGTAGTGCGGGCCATTCTCGACATGGCCAAGGCCTTCGATCTGGAAACGGTCGCCGAGGGCATCGAACGCAGACCGGAGCTCGACAGCCTCCTGCTTCACGGGTGCACCGAGGGTCAGGGCTATCTGATTGGAAAGCCGATGCTCGCGACGCACTTTGCCGAAGCCTTTGGCATTGTTCCACCCGCCGCGATGATCGCGCCACGGCAGGCACAGGCGGTCGGGTGAACTAAACCGCGATCGCCGCGGCTTCCCTCGCCAGCTGCTCGATGCGCGCCCAGTCGCCCGCCTTGACGGCGTCGGCCGGCGCCACCCAGGAGCCGCCGACGCAGACGACGTTCTTCCGCTTGAGATAGTCGGCCGCATTGTCGAGGCTGACGCCGCCGGTCGGGCAGAACACCATCTCGCCGAGCGGCGAGGCCAGCGCCTGCAGGTACTTCGGACCGCCGGCGGGACCGGCCGGGAAGAACTTGACGATGCGGTAGCCCCTGTCTCGGGCCACCATCGCCTCCGATGCCGTGGCGACGCCGGGCAGGAGCGGAACGTTGAGTTCGATCGCCACGTCGAGCAGATCGGGTGTCGCTCCGGGGCTGACCAGGAACTTGGCGCCGGCCGCGACGGCGGCCTTGGCCTGGGCACGGTCGAGCACGGTTCCGGCCCCGACCACGCCGCCGGGAATGGCGCTCATCGCCCGGATGGCGTCGAGCGCCGCCGGCGTCCGCAGGGTCACTTCCAGCGCCGGCAGGCCGCCCTTGACCAGCGCGGTGCCGAGCGGCACGGCGTCTTCCAGGCGGTCGATGATCAGCACCGGAACCACCGGCGCGCGGCGGAGAACGGCGAGAAGGGCGGAGGTGTCGAACAAGGCTGCTACTGCTCCCAGAGTTCAGAAGACCGCGAGGTCGGCCACGGAGGCGAAGGGCGCCAGCGCACCGCGATGGCGGATTACTCGAGCCGCGACCGCATGTCCCAGCTTGGCCGCTTCGCCCGGCGAACGACCGGCGAGCCGCGCGGCGACATAGCCGCCGTTGAAACTGTCGCCCGCGCCGGTGGTGTCGATCGGTTGTACCTCCGTCAACGCGGCAATGGTGGTATCTGGCTCGCCTCTCACGCGCAGGAAGACCGGGTCCGGTCCGTTCTTCACAGCCACCTCGCGAACACCGAGGGCAGCAATGCGGTCCGCCGTGTCGCTGGGCGAAGCATCACCGAAAACGTCCGCCTCGTCGGGGAAAGTCGGCAGTGCAATGGTCGCCACCCTGTATCCGTCGGTCGTGACCCGCGCCATCGTTTCTCGATCGCTCCAGAGGCGAGGCCGGATGTTGGGATCGAACACCACCTCGCCGCCGTCCCTCCGGAAGTCCGTCAGGACGGACAGCAACCTCACTCGGTCCTCGGGTTCGAGAATGGCTAGCGTGATACCTGAGAGATAAGCGGTGCCGACGCCATCGAGCGCCGCCTTGAGGCGTTCTCTGTCGGAGGCAAGACGCCGCGCGGCGGAATCCCGGCGCCAGTAGGTGAACGAGCGCTCGGCGCCGACGAGCGTGATGAGGTAGAGACCCACGGTTCGGTCGGCGATCCGGGTTATCGAACCCGTATCTATGCCGGCATCCGACAGGAAGCCGAGCATGGTATCCGACAGCGCGTCCGAACCGACGGCCGACACGTAGCGCACCTTGCGCCCAGCTTGGCTAGTCAGGGCGCGGACGTACCAGGCGGTGTTCAGCGTGTCGCCGGCAAAACCTTGCCGGTAGAGACCGTCGCCGGTCGGCGACAGTTCCACCATGCACTCGCCGATGCTCGCGAAGTCTCCGGAGGCGAGACCGTTCCTCACAGGGTGACCCCCGTCTTGAATATGACGATTTCCTTGATGTCGTTGGTCTCGTTCTTGGTCGGCTTTCCGGAAGCGATCTGGAGGACGGCGTCGACGAAGCTGTCGCGGAGGCCTTCGACGGTGGTCTCTCCGGTGGCGATGGGGCCGGCGTCGAAGTCGATCCAGTGCGGCTTGCGGCTGGCAAGGTCGGAGTTGGTGGCGATCTTCATGGTGGGGACGACCCCGCCAAGCGGCGTGCCGCGTCCGGTGGTGAACAGCACCATGTGACAGCCCGAGGCGGCGAGCGCGGTGACGGCGACGCCGTCGTTGCCGGGGGCCGACAACAGGTTGAGGCCGGGCTTGCGGATCTTGCCGGTGTAGCCGATCACGTCGCGCACGGTGGAGAGACCGGCCTTCTGCGTGCAGCCGAGCGACTTCTCCTCCAGTGTCGAGATGCCGCCCGCCTTGTTGCCCGGCGAGGGATTCTCGTAGATCGGCTGGTTGTTGTCGACATAGTAGCGCTTGAAGTCGTTGATCAGTGCCACCGTCTTGTCGAACACCTCGCGGCTCTCCGAACGCTCCATGAGCAGCTGTTCGGCGCCGAACATCTCCGGTACCTCGGTGAGAACGGTGGTGCCGCCGATGCCGGTCAGCCAGTCGGAGAGGGCGCCGAGCAGCGGATTGGCGGTGATGCCCGAGAAGCCGTCCGAGCCGCCGCACTTTAGACCGATGCGGAGGCGGTCGGCGCCAACCTCGGTCCGCTTGTCCTCTTGCATCTTCTGGGCGAGCTCGCGGCAGAGGGCGAGCGCTTCGGTCCTCTCGTCGCCGGCCTCCTGGCTGGTCAGGAAGCGAACACGGTCGGGGTCGGGCAGCTCCAGTCCTTCCCGGAAGTAGGCCTTGGTGTTGTTCTCGCAGCCAAGGCCCAGAACCAGAACGCCGCCGGCATTGGGATGGGCGACATAGTTCTGCAGGATGCCGCGCGTGTTGGCGAGGTCGTCGCCGAGCTGCGAGCAGCCGTAGGGGTGGGAGAGCACGGTGACCTTGGAGCCCTCGGGCAGCAGGCCCTCCTTCTCCACCGCCTTGGCGATGTTGTCGGCAAGGCCGTTGATGCAACCGACCAGCGGCACGAT
>JAUVXG010000023.1 GCA_030603685.1 Pleomorphomonas sp. | reverse complement strand
CGCTCGCCGAAGCCGCCGCGCTCGCTTGGCGAAGCGACCACCCTCTGGCCGGTGGCGCGGGCGGCGCTCAACGCCCGGCCGAAGATCGTTGGCGATCGAGGGCGTTGGCGCGATCTTCCCGTCGATCTCTCGGCCCTGCCGATCCAGACCTGCTGGCCGGGCGACGCCGGTCCGCTGATCACCTGGCCGCTGGTGGTGACGCGTGCGCCCGGCGCCGACGACCTCAACAGCTACAATGTCGGCGTCTACCGCATGCAGGTGCTCGACGAGACGAGCGCCATCATGCGCTGGCTGCCGATGCGCGGTGGCGCCCAGCATCATCGGCAATGGTTGAAGGCCGGCGAGACGATGCCGGTGGCGGTCGTGATCGGCGCCGACCCGGCGACCATTCTCGGCGCCGTCATGCCGGCGCCGGAAGGGGTGACGGAACTGTCGCTCGCCGGGCTGATTGCCGGCGCGCGACTGTCGGTGACACCTTGCCGCACCATTCCCCTGCATGTGCCGGCGTCGGCCGAAATCGTCCTCGAAGGTACGATCACCGGCGACGACACGGCCATGGAGGGGCCGTTCGGCGACCACACGGGCTACTACAATCCGCCCGAGCGGCATCCGGTGTTCCGCATCTCCGCCATCCGGGCACGGGAGGGGGCGCCCTATCTCACGACCTTCACCGGGCGCGCTCCGGATGAGCCGGCGGTGATGGGCGATGCGCTGGCCGACGTGTTCAAGCCGCTTCTGGTGGAGGCGATACCGGAGATCCGCGACCTCTGGCTGCCGCCGGAGACATGCTCCTATCGCGTTGCGGTCATCTCCATCGACAAGCGCTTCGCCGGTCAGGCGCGGCGGGTGATGATGGGCTTCTGGTCGCTGCTGCCACAATTCACCATGACCAAGATGGTGATCGTCGTCGACGACGACATTGACGTGCGCTCGTGGTCCGACGTGATGTGGGCGGTGGCGACGCGCGCCGACCCGGCCCGCGACACGCTGGTGCTCAACCGCACGCCCATGGACCACCTCGATTTCGCCTCGCCGCTCGAAGGCCTCGGTGGCAAGATGGGCATCGACGCGACGAACAAGATCGGCGCCGAGACCAGCCGCGAGTGGGGGCGGGTGATGACGATGGACGAAGCAGTGAAGGCATCGGTCGACGCTCGGTGGACGGAGCTGTTCGGAGCGGCGCCATGAAGATTGTCGTCGGCATCAGCGGCGCTTCCGGTGCGGCGCTTGGTCGAGAGGTGCTGCGCCAGCTCGGCGCGGCCGGCGTCGAGACGCATCTGGTGATTACGCCGGGCGGCGAGCGAACCGTCGCCCACGAGCTCGGGCCAGATGGCGTCGCCGATCTCAGGCGGCTCGCAACAGTCGTCCACGACATCGACAACCTCGGCGCTTCGATCGCCTCGGGTTCGTTCGGTGCGGATGCCATGGCCGTCGTCCCCTGCTCGATGCGGACGCTTTCGGCGCTCGCCCACGGCTTCGGAGACAACCTCTTGACGCGGGCCGGCGACGTGATGCTGAAGGAGCGGCGGCGGCTTGTCGTCCTGCCGCGCGAGGCGCCGCTGACCGAGGCGCATCTCAACTCGATGCTGATGCTGACCCGCATGGGCGCCGTGGTGGCGCCGCCGGTGCCGCCCTTCTACAGCAAGCCCGAGACCATCGACGACATGGTCCGCGAAATGGCGGCGCGCGTGCTCACCTGGCTCGGCGTCGACCCCGGACAGGCGTTGACGTGCTGGCGGGGCATCTGAGCCCTTGTCAGGTCGCATTTCTACGGGTATAGCCCTTTTCATGACCACGACGCACGACATCTCGCGCCATATCTCCGCCGAGGGCACCGCCCCCGGGGATAGCGCACGGATGCTCGGCTCGCTTCTTCGTCTCGGCCTTATCTGCGGTTGCCGGGTCCAGTGAGGGAGCGCCCGGCGGCCGATAGCCCGCCGCTGGCCATGAGCTCTCTCGTACTCAACCCAACGTGTGACCATTTGCGCCCTATGCCGGATTTCGGCGTCAACAGAATGACGCGACCGGCTCGCGGCGCCAGCCAGAGACGAGTGAAGCCATCATGACCGATACCTTTCAGAACGGAATGAACCGCGACCGGGTAGGCATGCCCATCGCCTCCACCAAATACCGACCTTTCACCCCCATCAATCTCAGCGATCGCACCTGGCCCGGCAAGGTGATCGACAAGGCGCCGCTCTGGTGCTCGGTCGACCTGCGCGACGGCAATCAGGCGCTGGTCGATCCCATGGGGCACGACCGCAAGGCCCACATGTTCCGTCTGCTCTTGGAGATGGGCTTCAAGGAAATCGAGATCGGCTTTCCCTCGGCCTCGCAGACCGACTTCGACTTCGCCCGCTGGTGCGTGGAAGAGGGCGGCGCGCCGGACGACGTGTCGCTGCAGGTGCTGGTGCAGTGCCGGCCGGAACTGATCGTCCGCACCTTCGAGGCCCTGCAGGGCGCCAAGCAGCCGATCGTCCATTTCTACAATTCCACCAGCCACTTGCAGCGGCGCGTGGTATTCGGCAAGGACGTGTCCGGGATCAAGCAGATCGCCGTCGACGGCGCCAAGCTGATCGCCGACATGGCGGCCAAGGCCGGTGGCGGCTTCCGCTTCGAGTATTCGCCGGAGAGCTTCACCGGCACCGAGCTGGAAGTGGCGCTGGAAATCTCCAATGCGGTGATCGAGATCATCGATCCGACGCCGGAGAACAAGCTGATCCTCAACCTGCCGTCCACCGTCGAGATGGCGACGCCCAACGTCTACGCCGACCAGATCGAGTGGATGAGCCGCAACATCGACCGGCGCGACTCCGTCCTGATCTCGCTCCATCCGCATAACGATCGTGGCACCGGTGTCGCCGCCGCCGAGCTGGCGCTGATGGCCGGCGCCGATCGCGTCGAGGGCACGCTGTTCGGCAATGGCGAGCGCACCGGCAACGTCGACGTCGTCACCATGGCGCTCAACATGTTCACGCAAGGGGTCGATCCCGGCCTCGACTGCTCGAACATCGAGCGCATTCGCGACGTGTTCGAATACTCCAACCAGATGAAGGTGCCCGAGAGGCATCCTTACGTCGGTGAACTCGTCTACACCGCCTTCTCAGGCTCGCACCAGGACGCCATCAACAAGGGCCTCAAGGCCATGAAGGCGTCGAACACCGGCGTCTGGGAAGTGCCCTATCTGCCGATCGATCCGCAGGACGTCGGCCGCTCCTACGAGGCGATCATCCGCATCAACTCGCAGTCGGGCAAGGGCGGCATCGCCTATCTCATGCAGAACGACCACGGCATCAATCTGCCGCGGGCGTTGCAGGTGGAGTTCCGCGAGGACATCCAGGCGATCACCGACCGCGAGGGGCGCGAGCTCAGCTCGCAGCGCATCTACGAGCGCTTCATGCAGCTCTATGTCGACCAGCCGGACGGTCGGCTCAAGTTCGTCGACCACCACACCTTCCCGGACACGGAAGTGAAGGGGCGGCGGGTCTGCGTGGCCGAGATCATCGATGGCGGCGTTTCGCGCACCATCGAGGGGCACGGCAACGGCCCGATCGATGGGTTCGTGCACGCGCTTTCGGTCTACATCGGCATCCCGGTGTCGGTGGCCGACTACTCCGAGCATTCGCTCCAGCAGGGCTCCGATGCTTCGGCCATCGCCTATGTCGAGCTGAAGCATCCCGGCGGCAAGCTGCATGGCGTCGGCATCAACACCAACATCGTCACCGCGTCGCTTTCGGCCGTGGTGTCGGCGGTCAACCGGGTGCTGGCGCTCAACGCCGGCTGACCTGATCTTTCCGTGACGAAGACAGCCCTCGATCTTGCGATCGGGGGCTTTTTTGCACCTGCTGGTGCCGCTTGACTTTGGCCGCGCGGGGCGTGCAAGCATGGCCTATGTCTCTGCCCGACGATCTCGCGAACTGCCTCTTACTCAACACCGTTGCGGCGGCGCGCGCGCTGGTCCGGCGCTACGACGCCAAGCTGAAGCCGTTCGGTGTCACGGTGCAGCAGTTCTCGCTGCTGGCCGCCATTCGCTACAATCCCGGCGCCACGGTGGGGGCGTTGTCGTCGCGCATCCATCTCGATCGCACCAGCCTGATCCGCAACCTGGATCGGCTTGAAGCGAAGGGGCTGGTGCGGCGACTGGATGGTGCTGGCGGCAATATGCGGATTAGTGAGCTGACCGAGGAGGGCGAGGGTCTGCTCGACCGTTTGATTGTCGAATGGCAGGCGGCACAGGCGGCTCTCAAGGGAAGCAGCTCACCGGAAGAAACCGAGACCTACCTCAAGATCAGCAGGCGCTTCTCTCGCTGACCGTCACGGCAGCTTGCCTCATCCTCCATGTGTATAAGCACAGTGCTTCTACACATGGAGGCCGGCATGCAAGAACCGATCGTCGTGACGGGTATGGGTGCGGTGTCCCCGCTGGGCACGGGTGTCGAGACCGTCTGGAAACGCCTGATTGCCGGGGACAGTGGCATCCGGCGAAACGACCGCTTCGACACCGAGGGATGGAAGTGCCGCATTGCCGGTCTCGTTCCCGGGCGCGACGAACCGGGTGGTTTCGATCCAGAGACCGCCCTGGATCCGCGCGAACTCAGGCGCACCGACCTTTTCATCCACTACGCCATGGCGGCGGCTTCGGAGGCGCTCGAACAGGCGGGCTGGCATCCGAAAAGCGAGGCCGAACGGACGCGTACGGCGACAGTGATCGCCACTGGTGTCGGCGGCGTGCCGGCGATCACCGCTGCGAGCGAGACAGTCCGAACCGATGGCGTTCGTCGGCTATCGCCGTTCGTCGTGCCATCCTTCCTGCCCAATCTCGCCGCCGGCCAGGTGTCGATCCGCTTCGGCTTTCGTGGGCCCTCGGGCGCGCCGGTCACCGCCTGTGCCGCGTCGGCCCAGGCGATCGGCGACGCCGTGCGCATGATCCGGAGTGGCGAGGCGGACATCGCGCTCTGCGGTGGCAGCGAGGGTTGCGTCGATCCGGTGGCCATCGGCGGGTTCACGGCGGCGAAGGCGCTGTCGTTCAACTTCAACGATGAACCGTGGCGGGCGTCGCGGCCCTTCGATGCCGATCATGACGGTTTCGTTTTGTCCGAAGGTGCGGCGGCCTTGTTGATCGAGAAGCTATCGCATGCCGAGGCGCGGGGAGCGATGCCGCTCGCCATCGTGTCGGGCTATGGCACGACCACCGACGCCCATCACGTCACGGCCGGTTGGTCGGACGGGCGCGAGGCGGCGCGCGCCATGCGGCTGGCGCTCGACATGGCCGGTCTCAAGCCCGGCGCCATCGGCTATGTCAACGCTCATGCCACCTCGACGCCGGTTGGCGATGCGGCGGAGCTTGCCGCTCTCACGTCGGTGTTCGGTATGGCTGGCGGTGGCGTACCCGTGAGCTCCACCAAGTCGGCAACCGGGCACATGCTGGGCGCCGCCGGCGCCATCGAGGCGATCTTCTCGATCCTGGCGCTGCGCCACCAGACCTTGCCCGCCGGCCTCAACATCGAGCGGCCGATGGCCGAGGCGGAGGGGTTCGATCTGGTCGCCGGCGCGGCCCGCGCGGCCGCCGTCGACCACGTGCTGTCCAACGCTTTCGGCTTCGGCGGTGTCAACGCGGCGCTGGTGTTCTCACGGTTTGCCTGAGGGCGACAAGAGAAAACGGGCGGCAGGTTGCCCCGCCGCCCGGTCTTCATTCCCTCGGAGCGCCTGATCTCAGTAGATCATGGTGCTCATCTTGATCTCGCCCCAGATCTCCTTGACCGTCAGTTCCATCTCGGCCTTGCGGTCGTTGTAGAACGTGTGGAGGAGGTGGTGCGCCTTCTCGGAGTTCGGGGAACCCAGGAAGTCGCGGTAGAGGGCCTTGACCTGCTCGTTGTTGTGCGACTGGCGCACCTTGGCGTTGCGGTCGATGTTGAACATCGTCTCGCGCCGCTTGAGGGCGTAGGGCAGATACTGCTTCTTGGAGCGGAGCGTGCCGCCGCCGTCGACGCAGCCACCCGGGCAGGCCATGATCTCGATGAAGTCGAAATCGGCTTCGCCGGCCTTGATTGCTTCCATCAAGGCGCGGGTCTCGCCGAGGCCATGGGCCATGGCGATCTTGACTTCGCCGATGTTGCCGCCAAGGTCGACGGTGGCCGAACGCACGCCCTCGAAGCCGCGCAGCTGGGTCAGCTCGATCTTGTCGAGTTCCTTGCCGTTGACGACCTTGTAGACGGTGCGAAGCGCCGCCTCCATGACGCCGCCGGTGGTGCCGAAGATGGCGCCGGCGCCGGTGTACTCGCTCATGTAGGGGTTGTCGAAGGTCGACTTCTCCATGGTGGAGAGATCAAGGCCTTCGCGCTTCAGAAGACGGGCGAACTCGCGCGTCGTCAGCACGACGTCGACATCCGGCATTCCGTCCTCGCCGAGCTGCGGCCGGACGATCTCGTCCTTCTTGGCCGTGCAAGGCATGATGGAGATGACGCGGATCTGCTTGGGGTCGAGCCCCATCTTCCCCGGCAGATAGCTCTTGGCGATGGCGCCGACCACCGCCTGCGGGGAGCGGGTGGAGGACAGCATCGGCAGGAGTTCCGGATAGTGGATCTCGGCGAAGTTGATCCAGGCCGGGCAGCAGGAGGTGATGGTCGGCTTCTTCTTCTCGCCCAGGCGATGCAGAAGTTCGGTGCCTTCCTCCATGATCACCACGTCGGCGCCGAAGTTGGTGTCGAGCACCACGTCAACACCCAGCTTGCGGGCGGCGGCGATGATCTGCCCCTCGACGTTGGTGCCCGGCGCCATGCCGAACTCCTCGCCGAAGCCGACGCGGATGGCCGGCGCGAACTGGAGGACGGTGGTGATCTCCGGATTGTAGATGTAGTCGAGGACGCGATCGGTCTCGTCCTTCTCGGCGAGGGCGCCGGTGGGGCAGACGAGCACGCACTGGCCGCAGGTGACGCAGGTCGAGTCCTTCTGGTTCTTGCCGTGACGCAGGCCGACCGCCGTGTCGAGACCGGTGCCGGTGACGACCAGCGCGTCGACTTCCTGATAGTTGCGGCAGACCGCGACGCACCGCTGGCAGCGAATGCACTTGGTCATGTCGCGAACCATGGCGGGCGACGAGCGGTCGACCTCGCGAGCGGCGACGCGGATCGGGTCGAAGAAGCGGTTTTCCTTGAGGCCGACGAACTGCGCCACGTCCTGCAGCTCGCAAGAGCCGTGACGGATGCAGGTCGCGCAGTCCTGAAGGTGGTCGGCCATCAGAAGTTCGACCTGCAGCTTCTGCATGTCGCGCACCTTCTTGGTGCGCGTCTCGATGGCGAGGCCTTCCTTAACCGGCGTGTTGCAGGCCGTCACCATGTGGGTGTTGGCCTGGCCCGGCATCTGGATCTCGACCAAGCACACGCGGCAGGTGCCGGGCGTGTGGTCGATATCCGCCAGCTCGCACAGCGTCGGGATGTAGAAGTCGTGCCGGCGGGCGGCGGCGAGGATCGTCTCGTTCGGGTAGGCCGTGATGGCCTTGCCGTTGATCTTGACGTTGATCGTCGCCTCGGCGCCGACGGGGATGAGGGTTTCGACGTTGCACATGGTCTCACGCCGCTCCTTCGGGGATGGAGTGTTCGGTGATCACGGAATAGATGCGGTAGCAGCGCATGCAGCGCATGGACTCCTTGTAGGCGTCCTCCGAGCTGATGATCTGCTCGACTTCCCCGAACATGGTCTTGCGCACTTCCGGCGACAGTTCCGGATGGTGGACGCGGTACTCGTTCTTGACCGGAACCTCGATGCAGTCGTTGGAGAACAGCTTGTTGTTCTCCAGGATCTTGCGCATGCGGGAGCGCGGGAAGAAGCGGGTCGAACCCCGGCGCAGGTAGTCGTCGATGTTGCGGGCGGCCTTGAGGCCGTCGGCCATGGCGGCGATCAGCGTCGACGGGCCGAGATAGCAGTCACCGCCGGCGAAGACGCCCGGCCGCGAGGTGGCGAGCGTCTCCTTGTTGGCGACGACCCAGTTCCACTTGCTCATCTCGACGCCGTCCTCGGGCTTGACCGAGCCGGTGTCGACCTGCTGGCCGATGGCGGCGATCACCACCGAGCAGGGCATGACGTACTCGCTGCCGGGGATCGGCCGCACGTTGCGGCGACCCTTGGCGTCCATTTCCGTCTGCTCCATCTTGGTCAGCTTGACGCCGGTGACCTTGCCATCCTCGGAGATGATGGCGAGCGGGTTGGTCAGCACATGGAACTCGATGCCTTCGGCATGGGCGGCCACGATTTCCTCGTGGTCGGCCGGCATGTCGGCCTCGGTGCGGCGATAGACGAGGTGGACCTTCTTGGCGCCCATGCGGATGGCCGAGCGGACGCAGTCCATGGCGACGTTGCCGCCGCCGACGACGACCACTTCGCCGTCGATGTTGTGCGTCTTGATGCCGGCCACGTGGTCGTGGACCTTCAGCAGGAAGCCGACGCCGGACTCGTAACCGTCGAGGCTGGTGTCCTCGTTCTCGCAGCCCATCTTGGTGCCTTCCTGGCAGCCCAGGGCCAGGAATACCGACTTGTAGCCGCGCTTCATCAGGTCATCGACCGAGAAGTCCTTGCCAAGACGCTGGTTGAAGAAGAAGCGGCCACCGAGCTTGGTGATGGCGTTCATCTCGTTGAGGAGAACGTCCTTGGGCAGACGGTAGGACGGGATGCCGATGGCGGCCATGCCGCCCATCTCGCCCTGGGCCTCGTAGATGTCGACGTGATAGCCGCGCATCAAGAGGTGATAGGCGCAGGACACGCCGGCCGGGCCGGCGCCGACGACGGCGACGCGCTGATCTTCCGGCAGAACGTTGGCGATCATCTCCTTGGAGAACACCAGCGGATGGGCGCCGGTCTGGTACTCGGCGACGTAGCGCTTCAGGATCTTGATGCCGACCGCCTCGTCGACCATCTTGCGACGGCAGGCCGCCTCGCAGAAGCGGACGCAGACGCGGCTGCAGGTGGCGGCCATCGGATACTTCTGCAGGATGACGCCGAGCGAGTGCTCAGGCTTTCCGTCGCGGATGTAGTCGATGTAGCGGGGGACGTTGACCTTGGAGGGGCAGGCCTCGATGCAGGGCGCCGTCATGTAGCTCATGGCGTGCTGCTGGCGGGCGGGCTCCTTCTTGGCGAGCTCGGCCTCGAACTCGTCGCGGAAGGCGGCAATGGCCTTGCCGAGCGCGGTGCCGCAGGACTGACCCAACCCGCAGAGCGAGGTGGCGCGCATCTGCTCGGCCATGGCGGCGATCTCGTCGAGGCCGAGATCGGCTTCGAGGCCGCGGCGCATGGCGCCGAGGGCGTCGCGCACCAGCACGGTGCCCATGCGGCAGGGGGTGCACTTGCCGCAGGACTCGTCGGCCGCCTTGCTGAGGTACTGCCAGAAGGTATCGAGCAGGTTGACCTTTTCGTCAAAGACGAAGAAGCCGCGATCGGCGACGAAGGCGCGGATCGGGTTGCCCTCGTCGAAGACCTCGAAGTCCTTCAGATCGGGAGGCGTCGCGCCCTCCACGGCCTTTCCCTGGCGGTAATCGTGGACGACGCCGTCCCACACGCCATAAACAACCTGTGCCATGCTGCCACCCCCATTTGGTTGGGCGTTCCCCGGCAAGTCTGTCACAGGCGAGCGACTTTCGGGGAAATGTGTCCGTATCATGCGTTCCATAGGCATCTGCCATGCAAACAGCAATGAGGAAAGTCAAACGAGCTGGCCTACGTAGTTGCTTTTTCTCTTTTTCGATTTAGATGCTTCCCATTCTCAGCTTTCATATTACGCGTTATTGCGTATTAGGGTGAAGTCCTATCCGTAAATCATCGGAATAACTTGGTTTCCAGTTCGTTGATCATCTGATGCACGGCGCTCGGCTGGCGATTTCCCCGAGGGGCGAATTGGTCTAGTGTAATGAGAACGCCTCTCAAGATGCGGCCAGACCGCCGGTTTCAGGTTCCATCATGACAGTTTCCTCCATGCCCGTTGGCATGAGCCGCCGCCACTTCATCGAGTGTGCGGCCATTGCAGCCGGTCTCGTCGGGTTGCCGGCGCTGACCAAGGCGGATGCTGCCACCCTCGATCGCCTGACCGTCTGGGGCATGCCGGCGTCGCCCTCGGTCGTGCTGGCGCGTGCTGTGGCCTCGGGTGCGTTGGCGCCGCTGGCTGGCGATGCACGCTTCGAGGTCTGGCGTACGGCCGACCAGATGCGGGCGGGCGTTGTCTCGGGCGACATCGCGTTGTTCGCAGCGCCGACCTATGCCGCCGCCAACCTCTTCAATCGCGGTGCCGGCGTCAGGCTCGTCAACGTGCTGACCTGGGGGCTGCTCTACGTCTTTGCTGGCCAGGGCGTTCGTCTCGACACCGTCGAGGATCTTCGCGGCAAGACGCTGCTGGTCGGCGCCAAGAACGATGCTCCGGACCTTCTGACCCGCTTCGTGCTGAAATCGGCGGGGCTCGACCCGGACCGGGACATCACTCTCTCCTATGTCGGGACGTCGGCGGAGGCGGTGCCCCTGCTGCTGGCCGGCAAGGCCGATGCCGCCGTGCTGCCGGAACCGGCGGCCAGCGCCGCCGAGATCAAGGCGAAGCAAGCCGGCGTTTCCGTTGCCCGTGCTCTCGACGTGACCGAACTCTACGCGGCCCGCAGCGGCCGGCCGGCCGGCATTCCGCAGGCTGGCCTCGCGGTGACCGGAGCATTCCTCGACGCCCATCCCGACGTCGTCGGGGCGCTGCATGCCGCGTCGGTGGCGGCGGCAGGCTGGGTCGCCGGTAATTCGAGGGCGGCTGCCGCGCTGATCGCCGATCCGCTGAAGCTGCCGGTACCGATCGTCGAGGCTTCGTTGCCGCGCTTTCGGCTGAAAGTCGCGTCGGCGCTCGAAGCCAAGTCCGACCTCGAAGCCTATTTCAACGCCCTCATGACGCTGTCGCCCGACATCGTTGCCGGCCATCTGCCGGACGCTGCCTTCTATTGGGGACCCTAGAAGATGGCGAACACTCCCTGGCGCCGGCTGGTCGGCGGCGGCGAACGGCGCTGGGCAGCGTTGGGGCTCGCCGTCGTCGTTGCGCTGTGGGAGGTCGGCCATCGCGTCTATGGCGACTTCGTTTTGCCGTCGCCTCTCTCCACCCTGGCCGCCCTTGGGCGCATCGCTGCGAGCGGCGATCTGTGGCCGGCCGTCGTCACGACGGCGCGCGACGCTCTCTCGGGTTTTCTCGGGGCCACGCTGGTCGGCACGCTCCTGGGCGGGATCGCCGGCCGTTCAATGCCGGTCCGGGCCATGCTGCAGCCGATCGCCACCATGCTGATCGGCGTGCCGGCCATCGCCTGGGTGGTGCTGTCGCTCCTGTGGTTCGGCGGGTCGGGCCTTGCGGCCACCTTCTCGGTGTCGGTCGCCGCGGGACCGGTGGTGTTCGCTGCGGCGACTCAGGGTACGCGGACGGTCGACGGTGGGCTCCGCACCATGGCCCGCGCCTTCCGCGTGCCGCTCGGGGCGATGGTCGCCGACGTCTACCTGCCGCACGTGCTCTCCTATCTGCTGCCGGCTCTCGGAACGGTGCTCGCCATGAGTTGGAAGGTGGCGGTGATGGCCGAGCTGCTGTCGGGTGCCGGCGGCATCGGTGACGGTCTGGCGGCGGCCCGCGCCGAGGTCGACACCGCCAAGACCATGGCCTGGGTGATCGTGGTGGTGGTCCTGCTGCTCGTTGTCGACCGCCTCGTCATCGAGCCGGTCCGCCGGCATTTCGAGACGTGGCGGCGCGGTTTGCCGGGAGAGGCCGCATGAGCCAGGAGGGCGCGCTCGCGGCAACCGGCATCGGGCACGGCTTTGCCGGCGCGAGAGTGCTCGACGACATCGAGTTAAGGGTGCCGAAGGGCGAGGTCCTCGCCATTCTCGGTCCGTCAGGGACCGGCAAGACGACGCTGCTTCACATCCTCGGCGGTCTTCTCGTCCCCGACGCCGGCCATGTCGAGCGGCCGTTCGAGCGCCCAGCCTACGTCTTTCAGGATCCGCTCCTCCTGCCCTGGCGGACCGCGCGCGGCAACGTCGCCTTTGGCCTCGCCGGGAAGCGGCTGACGCGCGGCGACCGGCTCGCGCGGGCGCGCTCGATGCTGGTCAAGGTGGGCCTCGGCCACAGCGAGGCCGGCCTTTATCCGCATCAGCTGTCCGGCGGAATGAAGAAGCGGGTGGCGCTGGCGCGCGCACTCGCCGTCGAGCCCGACCTGCTGCTGCTCGACGAAGCCTTCTCGGCGCTCGACGTCGGCCTGTCGCGCGAGATGCAGCAACTCGTCCGCCTCGACGCGCAAGAGCGCGAGGTGACGGTGGTGCTGGTGACGCACGACCTGTCCGAAGCGGTGCGGCTGGCCGACCAGGCCGTGGTCCTGTCCGGCCGTCCCGGCCGGATCGTTGCCCGCCTCGCCATCGAGCGCCCGGCCCGCCTCAGGGATGATGCCTTCGTCGAGGCGGAAATCCGACGCATCGCGGCGATCGAGACGATCCGCGACGCTTTCCGACCAACGCTTTCGATCTGACGTCAGGCCGCCAGAGCCTCTGGCGGCTCTTCATGGATCCGGAACCAGGTGACGTAGAGCGCCGGCAGGAAGATCAGCGTCAGGGCCGTGCCGACGATGATGCCGCCCATCATGGCGAAGGCCATCGGTTGCCAGAATACCTCGTTGGCGATCGGAATGAGGCCGAGACTGGCCGCCAAGGCCGTCAGCACGATGGGCCGGAACCGGTGGCCGCTCGCCTCGACCACGGCGTTCCACGCCGGCATGCCTTCGGCTCGCAACCGCTCGATCTGGTCGACCAGGATCACCGAGTTGCGGATGAGGATGCCGATCAGCGCCAGCACGCCGAGGATGGCGACGAAGCCAAGCGGCGCGCCCGTCGGCAGAAGCGCTGCCACCACGCCGATCAGCGCCAGCGGCGCCACCGCCACCACCAGCACCAGGCGGCTGAAGCTCTGGAGCTGGATCATCAACACCGTGAGCATGATGAAGACCATCAGCGGCACGACGTCGACGATGGGCGCCATCGCCTTCTGCGACTCCTCGGCCGAACCGGCCGTCTCCACCTTGTAGCCGGCCGGCAGGGTGGCGGCGAAGGCATCGATATCGGGCCTTAGCTGATCGACGATGGTGTCCGCCTGGGTCGCATCGGCACGCGCCGCCCTGACCGTGATCGTCGGCAAGCGGTTGCGGCTCCACACCACCGGCTGTTCGAGCTCGTAGTGGAGATTGGCGACGGCGGCGAGCGGCACGCTCGTGCCGGTCTGGGTGGCGAGCTGCAGGTTCTTCAGTGTTTCTATTGAGTTGCGCTCTTCGGGCACCGCGCGTCCGATGACGTCGATCTGGTAGATGTCGTCGCGGATCTTGGTGACCGTGGCGCCGCCGATGATGCCATAAAGCGCGTTGGAGATGTCTTGAGAGGAAACGCCGAGCAGTCGTGCCTTGTCCTGCATGACGTCGACCTTGACAACGCGACCGGGTTCGCCCCAGTCCGCCACGACACTGTCGACATGAGGATTGGCGGCGACGATCGCGGCGAGGCGGCCGGATTCCTCCCGCACGCTTTCGATGTCCGGCCCTGACAGACGGTAGGCGACGGGCCGTCCGACGGGCGGACCGATCTCCAGGAGACGGACGAAGCTGTCGACGCCCGGGAAGGTGCGATGAAGATAGTCGGAGAACTCCGCCTTGAGGCGGTCGCGCGTTTCTTCGTCGCGCGTGACGACGACGATCTGCCCTAAATAAGGAGCGGCCGGTTCCTGGTCGAAGGTGAGCAGGAAGCGCACCGCGCCGCGTCCGATGTAGGACGACCAGTGATCGACACCGTCCTTGCCGGCCAGCATGTCCGTCTCGAAGCGGGAGACGACGCGGGCGGTTTCCTCGATGGCGGCGTTCTGCGGCAGGGTGAAATCGACGATCAGCTCGGAGCGGTCGCTGTCGGGGAAAAACTGCTGCTGGACATGGGTAAGGCCGTAGAGCGAAGCGCCGAAGGCCAGGAGCGTCAAGCCGATGACGATGATGCGGTTGCGGAGCCCCAGGATGAGCAGGCGCTCGAAACCTTTGGTAAAGCGGGTTTTCTCGGGCTTCTGGTGCTTCAGTTTCGCCGGGAGCACGGTGACGCCGATCAGCGGCGTGAACACGACGGCGACGATCCAGGACACCAGCAGCGACACGGCAATGACGACGAACATGGTGAAGGTGAACTCGCCGGCCATCGACGAGTTGAGGCCGACGGGAATGAAGCCGGCCACGGTGACCAGCGTGCCGGTCAGCATAGGAAAGGCGGTGGACGTGTAGACGGCGGTGGCCGCCTTCCTGAGAGTGTCGCCCTTTTCGAGGCGCGCGACCATCATCTCGACGGCAATCATGGCATCATCGACCAGAAGGCCCAATGCGATGATCAGCGCGCCGAGCGACACGCGTTGCAGGGAGATGGCCGAGGCCTCCATGACCATGAAGGTGATGGCGAGGACCAGTGGAATGGACAAGGCCACCACCACGCCGGCGCGCAAGCCGAGACTGACGAAGCTGACCAGGAGAACGATGGCGACCGCCTCGAACAGCGCCTGCGTGAAGCCGGACACCGCCTTTTCCACCAGCTTCGGCTGATCGGCGACCTGGTGCACGGCGATGCCGATCGGAAGCCCGGCTTCGATTTTCGCCATTTCGGCGCGCAGAGCATCGCCGAACTTCAGGAGGTTGGCGCCAGCCCGCATGCCGATGGCGATGCCGATGGCCGGCTCGCCGTTGTAGCGGAAGAGTTCCGTTGGCGGGTCGGCGTAGCCGCGGGTGATCTTCGCCACGTCGGACAGGCGGAAGAAGCGTCCGTTGACGCGGAGATTGACCGACTCGATGCTCTTTTCCGAGCGGAACTCGCCCGACACGCGCACCGACACGCGTTCGGAGCCCGTTTCAATGGTGCCGGACGGATTGACGGCGTTCTGTTCGGCCAGTGTGGTCATCACCGCCTTTTCGTCGACGCCATAGGCGGCGAGCTGGCGCGGCGAGAACTCGAGGTAGATGACCTCGTCCTTGGCGCCGACGATAACGACCTTGCCGACGTTCTCGACCGAAAGGATGCGGGTGCGGATATCCTCGGCATAGTCGCGAAGCTGGCGCGGCGTGAAGCCGTCGGCCGTAAGTGCGTAGATGTTGCCGTAGACGTCGCCGAAGTCGTCGTTGAAAAACGGACCGATCACGCCATCCGGCAGTTCGGCACGAATGTCGGAGACGAGGTTGCGCACCCTGACCCAGGTCCCGTCGACATCGGACGCCTTGGTGTCGTTGCGCAGATTGACGAAGACCGTGGTGACGCCTGGGCGCGTCAGGTTGCGGGTGAAGTCGAGGTTGGGAAGCTCCTGCAGCTTCTTCTCGATGCGATCGGTGACCTGTCGGGTCATCTCCGTGACCGATGCGCCGGGCCAATAGGCCTGGACCACCATGGTCTTGATGGTAAAGGAGGGATCCTCCTCCCGACCGAGATTGATGTAGGAGAACACGCCGAACAGCGTGAAGACGATCATGAAGTACCAGACGAGGGACTTGTGATCGAGCGACCAGTCCGAGAGATTGAACCTCTTCACAGCGCGTCTCCCTCGGTGCCCCCTGGGCCATCCGCCGGCACGATGACCTTCTGGTCGTCCTGAAGGCTGTGAACGCCCGCGATCGCAACCCGTTCGCCAGCGGAAAGTCCGGAGACGATGCGGAGACGCCCTTGGTCGGCTGGCGCGGTGGTCACCTTCCTCAAGGCGACAGTGCCCTCGCGCCGGAGGGCGGTGCTTGTCTCGTCGACGGAGACAACCCAGACGAAGGCCTCACCGTCTCGCGTGAGTATGGCCGTTTCTGGCAAGGTGATGTTCGGACTTGCCTGCCGGTCGGCCCGCACCTCGACGGTGGTTCCGAGACGGAACAGGCTGGGTGGTTCCGACAACGCGATCTTGAGGCGACGGGTGCGCGTCAGGGGGTCGGCGTCCGGTGCGATTTCCCTGAGCCGGCCCACAATCGCCTGGTCGGGGGCGATCTGGGGAGCGACCACGAAAGGCGCGGCCGGGGGCAGCGTGCTCACCAGCCAGTCGGGCACGTCGATGACGGCGTCGCGGGGATCGGGTTTGGCGATGGTGACGACGCTCTCGCCGGCGGCCACCGTCTGGCCGGGTTCGGCACCGGTTGTGGTGACGATGCCGTCGAAGCCGGCCCTGAGTTCCGCATATCCAAGCGCGTCGCGCGCCTTGGCCAGATCGGCTTCCGCCTGGCGAACGGCGGCGTCCGCGGCGTCGTAGGCGGTGCGAGCGTCTTCCAGGCTGGCTTCCGCCGCGGTTCCGCTGGCGCGCAATGTCTCGACGCGGGTGACGGTCGCGGCGGCGTTCTCCCGTTCGGCCCGCCGGTTGCCGAGCGCGGCCTCGGCAGACCGGACGGCGAGATCGAGCGTGGTGGCGTCGATGGTGGCGATGACCTCGCCGGAACGAACCGTGTCGCCGACGTCGACGGTTCTCGTCAGCAGCCGGCCGAGGACCTGAAATCCCAGATCGACCTTGTCGCGCGCTTCGACCGTTCCGACGAAGGCCTGCTGGTCGGCCGCATCGACCGCCACCCGGGCCGACAGGATGGGGCGCACCGGCGGTGGAGGCGCCGTCTCCTCCTGACAGGCCGCCAGCACAAGGCCGGCCAGAAATGCGAGGAGCAAGCTGCGGGTCATGTCTTCTCCTCCCAGACGATCTCTACTGTCGCTCCGGGTCGGAGCAGTTTGGCGCCATCGGTAACGACGCGATCGCCTTCGGCAATCCCCGTTTCGACCACAATGTCCCTGGTCGTATAGGCGAGGATGTCGACTGGACGACGCTCGGCGGTCTTGCCGTCGGTTGCCACCACCCAGACCGCGGCGGCGCCGTCTTTCTCGGCGAGAGCGCTGGCCGGCAGCAACACGGCGGACGTCTTGCGTCCTTCGATGCGACCGGTGACCGGGGCGCCGAGACTCATGGCCGCCGGCGGGATGCCGACATCGACCTTCACGCGCACGGTGCCTGTTCGTGTCTCGACGGTCGGGGAAATCTCCCGCACCTTGCCCGACACCGTGAGGGACGGATCCTTGATGAGGCCGACGGTGACGTCCGGCAATTCGTTGATCGACAGGAACAGTTGCTCGTAAACGTCGAACACGGCATCGCGCGGGCCATCGGCCGCGACCACGAAGATCGGCCGGGCGGCGGCGGCAATCTCGCCGGCATCGGCCGTTCGGGCGGTGACGACGCCGTCGGTATCGGCATGCAGCTCGGTATAGGCGAGATTGGCGCGGGCGATATCGAGGGCCGCCTTGGCCGACTCGACGGTGCCTGCCGTCGTTCGCACCGCCTTCATGGCGGCATCGAATGCCGATTGTGTCGTGAAGCCCTTGTCGAGCAGCGACTTCTGGCGTTCGAAGGCCGACGTGGCCTGACGGGCGCCGGCTTGCGCGGCAGCGAGCGCCGCCTCCGCGTTGGCGACGTCGGCCTGTTGCTGGCTGGGGTCGAGGCGGGCGAGGAGATCTCCAGCATCGACGTGATCGCCAACCCCGACAAAGCGTTCTGCGATCCGCCCGGAGACGCGGAACGACAGCTGGGAGGATGTGCGTGCGCGGATCTCGCCGGTCAGAATCAGCGTTTCGGCATACGGTTCCAGCTCGGCGGTGGTTACACGGATGGCGACTGGGCGGCTTCCGGCGCTCGACGAGTCGTCAGCGAGTAAGGGCGACGTGACAATGGAGCACGCGACGATCAATGGCAGCAGAAGCTTCACGGGTGGCTCCGTCAAGCGTGGGGATGACAAGCTCTAGTCTCGGGGGTTCCGGACGTCAACGCAGGATAGAGTCCGCTGCGGTCAAAATGCTGCTCGGCAAACATGGGCAGCAAACGCCCAAAGGCGCCGCTGCCCCATTGCTTGGACAGAAGCCGGCGGTTGGCCGCAATCAGCTTTCCGGCGCGTAATAGTAGTAGCTGTTGTACTTGTTCCGATAGGATCCGACGCCGAGTTCGGCCTTGGACAGCACGGCGGCGATCGGCAAATCCTCGCCGGCGGTGGTCCTGAGGTCGTTGATGGCCGAGCGGACATCGCGCTGGGAGGTCGAAGCCCAGTGAACGACCAGCGTGACGATATCGGCGCGGGTGGCAAGATACTGGGCATCGACCACCGGCAGGATCGGCGGCGTATCGAGCACGATGATCTCGAAGCGCTCCTTGGCGAGCTCCATCAGGAGGTTGAACTGCGCCGTTTCGATCAGGCTGTCGGTGGAGGTCCTGTGGGTGTTCTTGCCGACGATCATGTCGAGACCCGGGACCTTGTCCTTGGTGACGAACTGGCGGATCGACTGGGAATCGAGCGACAGCGTCAGATAATCGGCCAGACCGTTTTCCGGCGTAAGGTTGAGGGAAGGCGCGACGGATGGACGCCGGAGGTCGCAGTCGACGAGCAGGACGCGCTTGCCGGACATGGCGAAGGCGCGGGCGATGGCGATGGCCGTGGTCGTCTTGCCTTCGCCCGGGATGGCCGAGCCGACCATGACGATCAACCCGCCCTCGCGGGCCTTGTCCTGCAACTTGCGCCTCAACATGTTCTCAAGGCCGAGCCGGATTCGCCGGATCGACTCGCTGTAGGCGGTCAGCGGATGGTCGAGAAGCTCGCTGGCCACCTGCGATCTCTCGGTGATCGAGCGACCGGCCCGCGACAGCAGCGGAATTGAGGAGATGACCGGCACGCCGAGCACCGCCTCGAACTGCTGGTCGGAGGTGAAGCCGCCGATGAAGTTCTCGTTGAGGAAGGCCAACCCCAGGCCCAGGCCCAGGCCCGCGACAAGCGCCAGAGTCAGGATCAGCTTGGTCTTCGGAGCGCTCGGTTGGTCGGGCGGGAGCGCCGAGGATACGATGCGGCTGTCGGCGAGCTGCAGGTCGGCCTGCGTTTCCACCCCGCGCAGGCGCTGCAGCAGGTCCTGATAAAGCGTCTTGGCGACCGATGACTCCTGCTGGAGTTCGTAGATCTTGACCATGATGTCGTTGGAGAGATTGCTGGACAAGACGGTGTCGCGGATGGATGTCCGCAACCGGTCCTGTTCCTGCTGGGCCGTCTTGACCCGATCGGACAGTGTGCCGAGTTCGACATTCACCTGATCCGCCAAACGCTCGTCGAGCCGGGCGAGGCTGGCGCGCAGATTGCTCTCCCGCGTCGAGCCGGCTGCGGCATTGCCGA
Source organism: Pleomorphomonas sp. (assembly GCA_030603685.1). Taxonomy (GTDB): domain Bacteria; phylum Pseudomonadota; class Alphaproteobacteria; order Rhizobiales; family Pleomorphomonadaceae; genus Pleomorphomonas. The sequence continues at coordinate 18,138 of JAUVXG010000023.1, read as the reverse complement.
TGTCGGCCAGCACCTTGTCGCGTTCGGCCTTGATCTGACTGACCGTGTCCGATCGCAATTGGGCGGCGATGCCGTCCCAGTCCTTGTTGGCGGCGAGGCTGGCGACGCTGGCCTGCAGCGATTGGGCCGATATGCTTTCAGCCTTGAGGGCCTCCAGGCTGGAGCGCATGGCCGAAATATCGGCGCGGGTGCTTTCGTTCGAGACCTTCTCTATGTTCTCGTTGACGAAGGCGTCGATGCGGTTCTCGGTCTGGTTGATGGTCGTCGATGCCTGGGCGAGGCGGCGGTTGAGCGCGTCGCGCACGCTGAGGGCGTTGGAGATCTTGGCGTCGACCTGGGCGTCGATGTAGGTCGACGAGAGGGTGTTGGCGATCAGCGCCGCCTTGGCGGGGTCGGCCGAGGTGGCGGAGACGCTGATGACGTAGGTCAGACCGCGACGGGCGATGGTGATGTTGTCGGAGAAACGGGTCAACACCGCACGCAACTGGGCATCGGTGTCGGCCAGCAGGTTTTCCATCGTCTTGATCTTGAAGAAGACCATCAAGCGGTCGACGGTACTCAGCCTGACGCCGAACTCGGGATCCTTGACCAGGCCAAGGCGTGAAATCGCTTCGATCTGGGTCGACGGCTATTTCAGAATCTCGACTTCGATTTCAACCCGTGCGTTGTCGGTGGTCAGAAGCGACATCTGGCTTTCCGGGTCGAGGGCGTTCTTCTGCCGAGGATCGACCAGGATCAATGTCGAGGCGGTGTAGGTCGGTGTCTGCAGGAAAACATAGACGGCTGCCAAACCGACGATAATCAGAACAGTTGAAAGAATGAGCCAAATCTGGCGTCGGACGAGACCAATTGCGTTGCGAACATCGAACTCGGATGAATCCATTTGGAGAAAACTTCCTTGAATCTACTCACGCGCGATCACTATGACCGAAATCAGGCCGCCGACCAAGCTATACCGAGCGAAATGCGGCGCTGTCGTGCGAGGAGTACGCGAAATTTAGTCCCATACTAACAAGGTTCACCCCTGAATGAAGGGCACCTTTGCCCATGACAAACTCAGCACCAACCCACAACCAACGGGTTCATACAAAAAACCGTGGCTCTGTGTTTCGAGAGCCACGGTTTTCGAGATGGCATGTGTGCCCTGTTCTCGCAGCGGCAAACTCAATCAGGCGCCGGGGCTGGCCGGGCTGTCATCCGGGGTCACGGAGCCCGTGACCTGAGAGGCGCCGAGCGAGTTGAGCGTGTTGTTGAGGCTGACCAACTGGGGGCTCGCCACGACATCCGCGCGGCTACCGGCGGTCGTCGTCACATACTCCGTCACTTCGGCCACCACGCTGGCGGGCACGTTGGCCGGGAGGGCATTCAACAGCGCCTGAAGCGCCAGAATGCACTGGGAGGCGCTACCGGATGCGCAAGCGCCCTGCGCGGCCGTCACGTAAGCGGTATCGACGCCGGTGCCCTGGAGCTCGCTGATCAGGCCGGTCGCCGTGGTGGCGGCAAAGCCGCTCGCAACTGACGACAAAGCCATCGCGGCGCCAAGCGAGGCGGAAAGGAAAAGTCTGGTCATATCGATTGTCTCCTATAAAGTTGCATCAAATTGGAGCGCCGATGCTCCCACCTGCCGCCACATTTTCAGATAGTTTACATTAAGTAGTTGAGCGCGTGCAAGGGGAGTTTTCTGTCTTCTGCGTGTTTTTCCTGATTTGGTGCCAGGGCGCACTGCCGGACGAGATTTTGCCTTGGAAATGCAGGGAAATCCGGGGATTCTCTCCGGTCAGCTCAGCGCATGATTCCTCGATTTTCTTGTCTTATCGGACGCCGCTGGCCCGCTCCGACTTCAGGATGTGGTTAACGTCGGAGCCGGTGATTTACTTAAAAATTGAATTGTATTTGTTTCGAGTTCTCCGCTTGGTCCTACGAATTCGTTGTCCACGCTGACTAACAGAATCTCAAAAGAAATATGGTCAACTGGCCCCACTTAAGACTTGGCGGAGTTTGTTGACATGAACAAGTTGATCCGGACGCTGGTTGTTTCCGCTGTCGTGGGGCTCTTTCCTCAGGTGGCCTCGGCCGGCTTCCTGAATGTTCCTAAGCAGAGCCTGGATTTGCCTGTTGCCGGAAAGGTCAATGCCAAGGGCCCCACACTTGGTCCGTCCGGCTTCTATGTGATGTGCGCAACCATTCCGTCCGCCTGCAAGGTTCAGCGGGCGCGCAATGTGGGGACGTCGTCCGGCAACGTGCGGATGACCATTGAAACGCTCTCATTGATTGACCGCATCAATCGTCAAGTCAACGGCGCGATCCGGCCGAAAGCCGAGTCCGGCAGCACCGACGTTTGGAAAATCGGCGGGTCTTCAGGTGACTGCGAGGATTACGCGCTGACAAAGCGGGCCGCGCTGCTGCGCAAGGGGTTTCCGAGTTCGTCGCTGTTGATGACGAACGTTGTGACCCGGCGGGGCGAGTCGCACGCGGTGCTGATGGTGCGTACCGACCGCGGCGACTTCGTGCTGGATAACCTCAACTCGCTGGTCAAGCCCTGGAGCGCCACCGGTTACAAGTTCATATCGATGCAGTCGCCGGACAACCCGCGCATGTGGGTGCGTCTGTAAGGTTGCCGGTACGGCACGGCTGCCTGCCTCGATTTCACGCCTCGTCGCCGAAAAGGTGGCGGGGCGTTCGCATGTCGGGCGGTAGCTCAGAAACCCTTGCCGCGCAGGATTTCGTTGATCACGGTGCGGAAGAGGATGCGGATGTCCAGCCAGATCGAGAAGTTGCGAATATACTCGATGTCGCGCACCACTCGCATCACCGACGGTTCCACCTCGGTGGTCGGGCCGCGCAAGCCATTGGCCTGGGCAAGCCCGGTGATGCCGGGGCGCATGGCGTGCCGACGCTCGTAGCCGATCACGAGTTCCTCGTAGCGGACGCCGGCGGCCAGCATGCCCGGGACGTGCGGGCGGGGGCCGACCAGCGACATGTCGCCCAACAGGACGTTGATGAGCTGCGGTAGCTCATCAATGTTGGTCTTGCGAATGATGCGGCCGATCGGCGTTACACGGGGATCGTCGGCAACCGTCTGGGCGACGCCCGAAAGATCGCAGCGATCGGTGTACATCGACCGGAACTTGAGAATCTGGAAGGGCTTGTTGCCGAGTCCCGTTCTCTCCTGGCGGAAGAATACCGGCCCGGCGCTGGTGAGCTTGATGATCGCGGCGACCGCGATCAGAAGCGGAGACAGCAGGAGCAGGCCGAAAGCGGCCCCCACAACGTCGACCAGCCGCTTGGCGACGAGATGCGCGGGCCGCCAGTTAACCTGACTATCAACTTCCTCTTGATCGAGAGTGGCCCCGCCGAAGGAAGCCAACGCCATCGCCTGACCGGCCGAAAAGGCCGACGTTGAGGTGACGCGTACCTTGCTGGCGGAAGCCGTATGGCGAGCGGAATATCCGCCTTCGGCAGGCGTCAGTTCGCGCAATCCCGACGAACTCTCGGCGCCGCCCTTGGAAAAATCCTGGGTAAGGTCCGTTAGACGCATTACATCCCCCAAAAGGCAAAAATCAACTTCAAAAAACTTCGGAAAAGGTCCGGCTCAAACAGCCGCAACGATCACTCCGAGATAACAAAACATTTACCAAACTAGTGGATTTCCCCTAATCCCGCAAGCCGAGTCGCCTGCCTGAAAAGCGGGAAGCCCATGCAACCAGCGCAAAGCTCAGCGTCAGCGCAGGCCACAAAAACCCGGCTGCAAGCCGCATGCCATATGGAAATCGTCATCAATGTCCCAAAATCATGCATGATGGCCGTGACTCCCCAGGCCTTTGCATCCTCGTCATAGTTAATTTTGATTAAACTTATATCACACTTGCCTGCGAGCAAATCGCCCCGTTGGTCTGATGCACTGTGTCGTCAGACGCTCAGCCGTTCGGATCACTTCAGCCTCAGCGGCAGACCGGCGGCAACGAACCAGGCTTCATCGGCTACGGCGGCGATTGCCTGATTGAGTCGACCGGCTTCGTCTCGGAAGCGACGGGCGAGCGCGTTCTCCGGGACGATGGACAACCCGACTTCGTTCGATACCAGGACGACCGGTCCCGAGATCGCGCCGAGTACGGTCGCAAGGCCGTCGCCCTCGGCCTGAAGGTCGGCGTCGGCAAGCAAACGGTTGGTCAGCCAGAGCGTCAGGCAGTCGACGAGGATTGCCCGGTCACTCCTCGCTTCCGCGGATAGGGTCTCGGATAGCCGGTGCGGCGCCTCGATCGTCCGCCAGTCGGCGCCTCGCCGCTCTCGGTGGAGGGCGATTCGCTTTTTCATCTCCTCGTCGCGGCATTCGGCGGTGGCTATGTAGACGTTCTCACTCGCGGCAAAAGCGCGTGTCCGCTGTTCGGCGAAGCGGCTCTTGCCGGAACGGGCGCCGCCCAGGACGAAGATGATAGGTGCCATGGGCTGCTCCTTGGGTTCCCTCAAAGCTATCGGCTAGCCGCAGGGTGGCTCTTGCGCAAGCGGAGACCGACCGGCTATTGGCCAAAAGTAGCATGATCCTTGCAAAGAGAACCTCAGCTTCCGCGCTTGCCGTTCGCAGGGACCCGCTTCGGCGGGGAACGGGCACCGGCCTTGAGGTTGTGCCGCGCGTGGGGCCACTGAAAAAGAAAAGGGGAACTCAATGTCCACGTCTGAAGGAAGCGTCAGCTACAAGAAGGCTGACGCGAGCTATTTCGAGCAGCGACACCTGTCGCGCTATGCCGGCATCTGGTCGCTCTGGGCGCTGGGCGTCGGCGCCGTGATTTCCGGCCATTTCTCGGGCTGGAACTTCGGTTTTGCCACCGGCGGCTGGGGCGGCATGCTGGCCGCCGGCGCCATCATCGCCGTCATGTACCTTGGCCTGACCTTCTCGATCGCCGAGATGAGCCCGGCGCTGCCGCATACCGGCGCCGCCTATTCCTTCGCCCGCACGGCCATGGGGCCGTGGGGCGGTTTCATCACCGGCCTTTGCGAGAATGTCGAGTATGTCATCACACCGGCGGTGATCGTCACCTTCATCACTGCCTATGTGAACTCCATTCTCGGCCTCGACGCTGCCTATTCGCCGCTCGTCTGGATCGTTTTCTATGCGATCTTCCTCGGCCTCAACGTGTTCGGTCTCGAACTGTCCTTCAAGGTGACGCTGGTGGTGACGGTGCTGTCGCTGGCGGTCCTGGTGTTCTTCTGGGTGAGCGCCATCCCGAACATGGATTTTTCGCGCTGGGCGCTCAACATCGGCGTCGGGCCGGACGGCGCCGCCATCGAGCTGCCGGAAGGCGGCGGCGAGTGGTTCCCGTTCGGCTTCTCCGGCGTTCTCGCCACGTTGCCCTTCGCCGTCTGGCTGTTCCTTGCCATCGAGCAGCTGCCGCTGGCCGCCGAGGAATCGGTCGATCCCAAGCGCGACATGCCCAAGGGCATCATCCTCGGCATTTCCACGCTCATTCTCTCGGCCTTCATGATCGTGCTGCTCAACCCGGCCGTGGCCGGTGTCGGCGCCTTCCACCTCGGCTCCTCGCTCGAACCGCTGCTCGACGGATTCCGTGCGGTCTACGGCGACGGCGGCGTGGTCGTGCTCGGCATCGTGGCGCTGACCGGCCTGATCGCCTCGTTCCATACCATCCTCTACGCGCAGGGCCGGCAGGTCTACTCGCTGTCTCGGGCCGGCTATTTCCCGACCGCCTTGTCGCTCACCCACGCCAGGTACAAAACCCCGCACGTCGCCATGGTCACCGGCTCCATCGCCGGTCTGCTGGTCATGATGGTCATCTGGTTCGCGCTCGGCGCCTCCGAGGGCGGAGCGGCGATCGGTTCGGTGCTGCTCAACATGGCGGTGTTCGGCGCCATGTTCTCCTACATCATGCAGGCCATTTCCTTCATCATGCTGAGGATCAACCAGCCGGACATCGAGCGCCCCTACAAGAGCCCGCTCGGCATTCCCGGCGCCGCGCTGACGATCGTCATTGCCGTGGTCACCCTCTATTATCAGGTGCAGGACCCCAACTTCTCCAAGGGCGTGCTCTGGGTAGCGGTGTGGTTTGCGGTTGCGATCGCCTATTTCGCGGTGATCGGGCGTCACAAGCTGATCCTGTCGCCGGAAGAAGAGTTTGCCATCGCCCATGCCGGTGGCGCCGTCGTCGAGGAGCCGGCTCCGGCGGAGTGAGCCTTCATGGCACGACAATGACTGCGGGGCGCCCTCTTCGGCGCCCCGTTGCGTTATCGGAGCTGTCCCTTGATCGCCGGGCGCGGGCATGCAGAGATAGGCGCTCCCAGGGCCTGCATCCTGCTGTCGGTCCGGAACCAATGGAGCGCTTCTCATGTCCGACGTCATGACGCTCGTCTCGCCTGTGGACGGTTCGGTCTATGCCGAACGGCCGATCGCCACGGAAGCCGAGATGAACCGCGTGTTCCGGCTCGCTCGCGACGCCCAGAAGGGATGGGCGCGGCTGCCGCTCGAGACGCGCATCGATTATTGCCTGAAGGCGCTCGATGCCATGCTGGCCATGCGGCCGCGCATCGCCGAGGAACTGACCTGGCAGATGGGGCGACCGATCCGCTTCACGCCATACGAGCTCAACGGCGTCGAGCAGCGCACGCGCCACATGGCGAACATCGCCGCTGCGAGCCTCGCGCCCCTCGACAGCGGCCTCGAGTTCGGTGGGCGTGGCGCCCATCGCTACATCAGTCGCGAGCCGCTTGGCGTGGTCTTCGTGGTGGCGCCCTGGAACTATCCCTATCTCACCACCGTCAACTCGGTGATGCCGGCGCTGATGGCCGGCAACACCGTGGTGCTGAAGCATTCCGACCAGACGCTTCTGGTCGCCGAGCGCTTTCAGGATGCCTTCGAAGCGGCGGGGCTGCCGGAGGGCGTGTTCCAGCATATCGTGCTCAGCCACGACCAGACGGCGGCGGCCATCGCCGCTCGCAAGGCCGACATGGTGGCCTTCACCGGTTCCGTGGCTGGTGGCGTGGCCATGGAGCGGGCGGCAGTTGGAACGTTCATCGCCGTCAATCTGGAGCTCGGCGGCAAGGACCCGGCCTACGTTCGGCCCGATGCCAAGCTGGACTTCGCCATCGAGAATGTCGCCGACGGTGCTTTTTTCAACTCGGGGCAGTGTTGCTGCGGCATCGAGCGGGTCTATGTGCACGAGAAGGTCTACGACGACTTCGTCGCCGGTCTCGTTGACCTCGCCAAGAAATACGTACTCGGCAATCCGACGGACCCCGCCGTGACGCTGGGGCCGATGGCACGCGCACGTGGCGCTGCAACGGTGCGCGAACAGATCGCGGCGGCGCTGCGCGGTGGAGCGGTCGCGCATGTCGACCCAAAGTCGTTCCCGGCCGACGCCGAGGGTACACCTTACATCGCGCCTCAGGTGCTGACGTCCGTCAACCACCAGATGGCGTTCATGACCGAGGAAACCTTCGGCCCGGCCGTCGGCATCATGAAGGTCAGGGACGATGCCGAGGCGGTGGCCCTGATGAACGATTCTAAGTACGGGCTTACCTGCTCGCTGTGGACCGAGGATCTCGACGCCGCCGAGGCGATCGGTCAGGAACTCGAAACCGGAACCGTCTTCGCCAACCGTTGCGACTATCTCGATCCGGCGCTGACCTGGACCGGCGTCAAGGACACCGGACGCGGCGCCGCGTTGTCGCCGCTGGGCTTCCAGGGACTGACGAGGCCGAAAAGCTGGTACGTGCGCCAGGCGCCGGTGTAGGCGTCAATCGCACGACGGTCGCGCTTTCACGGAAAACCGGTTCCCACTTTTCCGTGCGATGCGCTATATCGCCTGCCGAAAGCCCAATCCGGAGAGCCGACATGTCCGTCATTTCCTTCGCCGATCGTTTCGAGGCGGTCGCCGACCGTCGTTCGCCGCTTACCGTCGGCATCGACCCGGCGCCGGAAACGCTGAAGGCGTGGGACTTGCCCTATAGCGCCGAGGGTGTGCGCGTCTTCGGCCTGGAGATGGTCGAGGCGGTGGGCGACATCGTCGGTGTGTTCAAGCCGCAGATCGCCTTCTTCGAGCGCTTCGGCTGGCAGGGCCTCAAGTCGGCGGCCGAAGTGATCGGTCATGCCCGCTCGGCTGATGCGCTGGTGATCGCCGACATCAAGCGGATGGACATCGGCCACACCATCGAGGCCTATGCCGGCGCCTGGATCGGCGAGGATGCCGGCACGCCGGTCGATGCCATCACGCTCGGTGCCTACATGGGGTCGGGTTCGCTCAGTCCGGTGGTCAAGCGCGCCGTCGAGCACGGGGCGGGCCTCTTCGTCGTCGTGCGCTCGTCGAACCCCGATGGCATCCAGCTTCAGACGGCCCGCCAGGAAGACGATCGCACGGTGGCCGATGCGTTGGCCGACGATCTCACTGCCTTCAATCGGACGGCTCTCGGCAAGACGGGCAACGGCCCTTGCGGCGCGGTGGTCGGCGCGACGCTCGACGACGCCGATGAGGTGCTGGAGCGGCTGCCGACCTCGCTGATCCTCGCTCCGGGCATTGGCGCGCAGGGCGCCACCATGGCCGACCTCCGATCGCGCTTCGGGCGGGTGGCCGCCAAGCGCACGCTGCCCAACGTGTCGCGGCAGGTGGCGGCGGCCGGTCCGTCGAGGAAAGCGCTGCGCGAGATCGTCGAGCGTCTCGCCGAAGACGCTTTCACGCTGCGCGGCTGACGGGAACGACATCAGACATGGCTTCTCCTCCGGTTCTGTATCTCAAGAACATCCGCCTGACCTTCGGCGCAACGCCGCTTCTCACCGGCGCCGACCTGACGGTGGGTGAAGGCGATCGCATCACGCTGGTGGGGCGAAACGGCTCGGGCAAGTCGACCTTGCTCAAGATTGCCGCCGGTCTCGTCGAGGCCGATGACGGCGAGCGCTTCTTCCAGCCCGGCAAGACGGTGCGCTATCTCAAGCAGGAGCCCGACCTTTCCGCGTTCAAGACGACGCTCGAGTACGTGGAGTCGGGCCTGGCGCCGGGCGACGATCATTATCGGGCGCTCTACCTTCTCAACGAACTCGGCATGACCGGCAACGAGTCGACGGCATCCTTGTCCGGGGGCGAGACGCGCCGGGCGGCCCTTGCCCACGTGCTGGCGCCAGAGCCCGATATCCTGTTGCTCGACGAGCCGACCAACCATCTCGACCTGCCGGCCATCGAATGGCTGGAAAGCGAGCTGAAGGGCATGAGGTCGGCCATGGTGCTGATCTCGCATGATCGGAGGTTCCTCGAAAACCTGTCGCGGACCACCGTCTGGCTCGATCGCGGCGTGACGCGCACGCTGGATCGCGGCTTCTCCCATTTCGAGGCTTGGCGCGATCAGGTGCTGGAGGAGGAGGAGCGCGAGCTCGTCAAGCTCGACCGCAAGATCGAGGCGGAAGAGCACTGGATGCGCTACGGCGTCACCGCCCGCCGCAAGCGCAATGTCCGCCGCGTCGATCTCCTGGCCGATCTTCGCAAGGCAAAGCGCGAGCATCGCGGACCGCAGGGCTCGGTCAAGATGGCGGCCGCCGAGGCCGAGGCGTCATCGAAGCTGGTCGTCGAGGCGAAGGCCATTTCCAAGGCCTTCGGCGATCGGCCGATCGTCAAGGATTTCTCGATCCGCGTGGCGCGTGGCGACCGGATCGGCATCGTCGGTCCCAACGGCGCCGGCAAGACGACGCTGCTCAGGCTCCTGACGGGCGATCTCGCGCCGGACAGCGGCACCGTCAAGCTCGGTCTGTCCCTCGACATGCAGACGCTGGAGCAGAAGCGCCACAGCCTCGATCCCGAGACGACGCTCGCCGACGCGCTCACCGAGGGCAAGGGCGACTGGGTGGTGATCGGCGAGGAAAAGCGCCACGTCATCGGTTACATGAAGGACTTCCTGGTCTCGCCCGAACAGGCGCGGACGCCGCTTTCGGCGCTGTCCGGCGGCGAGCGCGGCCGGGTCATGCTGGCGCGGGCGCTTGCCAAGCCATCCAACATGCTGGTGCTGGACGAGCCGACCAACGACCTCGACCTCGAAACGCTCGACCTGCTTGAGGAACTGCTCGCCGATTATGGCGGCACGATCATCGTCATCAGCCACGACCGTGATTTTCTCGACCGCGTCGTCGCCTCGGTGGTGATGAGCGAGGGTGACGGGCGCTGGCTCGAATATGCCGGTGGCTACACGGACATGCTCGCCCAGCGCGGCAAGGGCGTCGAGGCGCGAAAGACAGAAAAGGCGGCATCAGCGCCGAAGAAGGAAGCGGCGACGGCTGCCGCGCCCAAAGCTCGCTCGAAGCTCAGCTTCAAGGACAAGCATGCTCTGGAGACGTTGCCGGGGCGGATCGATGCGCTGACGGAAGAGGCGAGGCGCTTGCATGCCGTGCTCGACGATCCCGGCCTTTACGGGCGCGACCCCAAGCAGTTCGCCGCGGCGACCGAAAAGCTGACGGCTACCGAGGCGGCTTTGGCCGCTGCAGAGGAAGAGTGGCTGCGGCTTGAGATGCTGCGGGAAGAACTCGAGGGTTGAAGGCGCGTTGCCCCAAGTGGTCGGGTTGCGCGCCTGCCCTCTTTTGGGCAAGACAGGACGTCAGTTTGGCCGAATGATCCAGCGAATCATGCCCTTTTTTCGATTCCTCGTCCTGATCCTGATCCTCGGGCTTTCCGCCGGCGCGTCGGCGCAGACCCTTCCTGGCCTTTCGCTGACGCCCCAACCTGCGGACACCACGTCGAGCGCGCCCCCCGCGACCTCGCCTGAGGCGGCGAAGGCGCTGGTCGATATCCTGAAGGATGACGCGGCGCGGGCCGCCCTGATCGGCGAACTCGAGAAGCTGGCCCAGCCGGAAGCGGGCGATGCCGCTGCCCCTTCGGGTGACGCGGCAGCGACGGAGGCCCCCGATGCACCAGCCGTGCCGCTCGCCCGCGAGATCGGGTCGGTGACGCAGGATCTGTCGCGACAGGTCGTCGAGGTGGTGCTGAAAATCGGTCGCGGCCTCGGCAACCTGACGCGCCTTTTCGATGGCAGCGCCGCGGTCAACTGGGAGGGGGTGCAGGAGCAGGGCCTTGCGCTTGCCATCCTCATCGTCTTCGCCTTCGCCACGCTGACGGTTGCCCGCTTCATCGCCCGCTTTCCGCTCGGCGCCGTCGAAAGGGCAGCCAGGAACAAGCCTCTGCCGCGACGGGTGGTCTGGAGCGGCCTCGCTCTCCTCATCGACTGGGCCGTGATCGGCCTCGCATGGTTCGGCACGTCGGCCTATGCCATCGCCGCGTCGGGCGGCGGACGCATGGACCTGATGCAGAGCCTCTTCATCGACGCCTTCGTACTGATCGAGTTCCTGAAAAGCTGTCTTGCCTCGATTCTCCAGTACCGCCGGCCCGCCCTCAAGGTGGTCAATCTGGAGCCGGCGACCGCTCGCTTCTGGTATCTGTGGCTCAGCCGGCTGATCAGTTTCCTTGGTTATGGCGTGCTGGTGGCCCATCCGCTGGTCAACAAGGCGATCGGCTTTTCGGTTGGTATCGGCTTCCGCCTCGCCATCGTGCTGATCACTCTCATCGGCGCCACGATCCTGGTGTCGGCGAAGCGGGAAGAAGTGAGGAACGGTCTGTTCCCCCTGCTCGAGCCGGTGAAGAGTTCGGTCCTGCGCACGATCCTGGCGCTTCTCATCCACGGCTGGAACGTCATCGTCATCGTCTATCTGGCCGTGGCCTTCGTCCTCTGGGTGAGCCGGCCGTTCGACGCCGTGGACTACATGGCCTGGGCGACGGTCGAGACGGTCTTTGCCATCATCGTCGGTGGTCTCGTCGACAGCCTGCTGTCCCATGCCATTTCCGGCGGCATCCGCCTGCCGGCCGACGTCAAGCAGACGCTGCCCCTCCTGGAAGCGCGGCTCAACATGATGGTGCCGCTGTTCTTCCGCGCCATGCGCATGCTGCTGGTGGCGATCGTGGTGGCGGTGCTGCTGCAGAGCTGGGGCGTCATGGATCTCATTGCCTGGTTCCAGTCGGACGGCGGGACCGAGGCCGTCGGCCGCATCCTGTCGGCGGCCATCATCCTGCTCGCGGCCGGCGGCATATGGCTCGCCGCTTCGAGCTGGGTCGAGTATCGTCTCAATCCCTCGCTCGGCCGGATCACCAACGCACGGACCCGCACGCTGCTGTCGCTGTTCCGCAATGCGTTCTCGATCGTCCTTGTCATCATCGCGGCCATGCTGACGCTATCCCAGCTCGGCGTCGATATCGCTCCGCTGGTGGCCGGCGCCGGCGTTGTCGGCCTTGCCGTCGGCTTCGGCTCGCAGAAGCTGGTGCAGGACATCATCACCGGCGCCTTCATCCAGTTCGAGAACGCCATGAACGAGGGGGATGTGGTCACCGTGGCCGGGATCACCGGCGCCGTTGACCGACTGACCATCCGCTCGGTCGGCATTCGCGATCTGGACGGGGTCTATCACATCGTCCCCTTCTCCTCGGTGACCAGCGTTTCCAATGCCATGCGCGGCTTCTCGTTCCACGTGGCGGTGATCGACGTCGCCTACAAGGAAGACATCGAGGCGGTGAAGGCCGCCATGCAGGAAGCGTTCGACCGGCTGATGGAAAGCCCGCGCGGCGCTGTCGTTCTCGACCCGCTGGAGATGCACGGACTCGTCGCCTTCGGCCCGAGCAGCATCTCCGTCCGGGCGCGCATCAAGACGCTGCCCGGCGAACAGTGGGCCACCGGGCGTCTCTACAGCGAGATCGTCAAGCAGGTCTTCGACGAGCGCGGCATCGAGATTCCCTTCCCGCAGACCAAGGTCTGGTTCGCCGAAGGCGCCGGGGAGGCAAACGCGGCGACGCCCGGTGCGACGTCGGTTGCGCACGCATCCCAGGCGGATATCGGCAGGATGGGACGGCCCGCCAAGCCCAGTTCGCCGTCCAAAACCCTCGATATGCCCCGCAACGACGATGATGACGCCGACGATGAACGGTAATGGTGCCGCCGGGCAGACCTGCGCGCCGTCATTTCTGCCCGTCGGAAAAAGCGGTTGCGTTTGATGGCTGGCGCTCTAAATGAGAGACCATAGGCTCGGGCCGCGCGCACCCGGATCCGCCTTGCCTGATGGAGACGACAGGACTTGAGCGATCCCACCGAAGACCATAACAGCGCAGAACTGCCACCGAGGCGGTTGGCGCTCGCGGTGAGGTGGGTTGGCCCGATCATCGCGGTGGTGCTGATCGCCGGCGCCGTCTGGGTGCTGTGGGACATGGCGACCAAGATGTCGTTCGCCGATATCCACAACGCCGCCCTGGCCCTGCCGCCCCACCGCTTCGTGCTGGCCTTCGTCTTCACCTTCTGCGGCCTTGCCGCGTTGGCGACCTACGACCTTCTGGCGCTTCACGCTCTCAACTACACGAGTTCGGTCAGTCTGGCGCGAGCGGTGTTCGGGGGACTCATCGCCAACGTCTTCGCCAACACGCTCGGCTTTCCCCTGTTGTCGGGCGGTGGCGCCCGCTACCGCATCTATTCCATGGTCGGCGTCAGTTTCTCGGTGGTGGCGAGGCTGATCGTCATGAGCTGGCTGACAATGTGGTCCGGCATCCTGTTCGTCCTCGGCCTTGCGTTGACGCTGGAGCCGACGACGCAATATCCGGTTTTCCCCCACCACTATATCGACCGTCTGGTCGGTCTCGTCGTCCTTGTGGCTCTTTCGAGCTTCATCTTGTGGCTGGCGCGCAAGCGGCGGGCGATCCGGGTCAGCGGCATGGTCGTGCGCATGCCCAAGGCCAAGCCGGCCTTCCTCATGGTGCTCGCCGGGGCCTTCGACCTGCTCGCGGCCTGCGGCACGCTCTACGTCCTGCTGCCGCCCGACGCGGTGCCGGACGCCGCCCGCTATCTCGTCACCTATTCCATCGGCTTTCTGGCCGGCATGGCCGCCAACACGCCCGGCGGCGTCGGCGTGTTCGAGGCGACGGTGGTGACCGGGCTCGGCATCGCCCACCGGCCGGATGTCGCCGCCGCGTTGATCCTGTTTCGTCTCATCTATTTCGTGGTGCCGCTTCTCTTCGCCCTGGCGCTACTGGCCTTCCTGGAAGGGCGGCATCGCCTGGCCGTGCGCCGGGCGCGGCGCGAGGAAGTGTGAAGCGGCCGGCGTCGGTTGCGCGACCGAACCGCAAGGCGGCTCAGGAGGCTTGTTCGGCGCTCCGTTCTGGATCACAAGTCCCCGTCCGCCACTCCCGAGCCGCGGTGCCCGAGTGACCCCATGAGCCATCAGCCTTCGCCGAATGCCTTCGCCCACCGGCCGTATCTTCTCTATTGGCTGGCCCGCCTGTTCGCCACCTTCGCCATTCAGATCGTCGTGGTCGCCGTGGGGTGGAAGGTCTACGACCTCACCCATGATCCGATGGCGCTCGGCTATGTCGGGCTGATGCAGTTCCTGCCGGCCTTCCTGCTGGTGCTGATCACCGGCACGGTGGCCGACCGGGTGTCGCGCCGGTTGATCATCATCGCCTGTTTCGGTGTCGAGGCCGCCGCCGCCATCTGGCTGTTCGTGCTGTCGTGGACGGCGTCGCCGAGCGTCATGCCGATCTACATCATTCTGCTGGTGATGGGCGTCGCCCGGGCCTTCATGGGACCGGCCATGCAATCGGTGGTGCCGAACCTAGTGCCGCGCGAAGCGCTCGCCAACGCCATCGGCTGGGTGTCGTCATCCTGGCAGGTGGCGGCCATCGGCGGGCCGGTGGCCGGCGGTCTGCTCTATGGCATTTCCGAGCTCGCCGCCTTCGGCACGGCTGTGGTGCTGCTCGCCGCCGCCGTGGTGCTGATGCTGGCAATGCCGCCGATCATCGTCAAGCAGGGCGAGAAAGAGCCGGCCTGGCAGGCGGTTTCGGCCGGCTTCCGCTATGTCTTTTCCAACCGGCTCGTGCTCGGCGCCATCTCGCTCGATCTTTTCGCCGTGCTGCTCGGCGGCGCCGTGGCGCTGATGCCGGTCTATGCCTCCGATATCCTGGTGCTCGGTCCGGCCGGCCTCGGCATGATGCGGGCGGCGCCCGGCATCGGCGCCATCCTGGTGGCGGCCTTCCTGGCGCGCTTTCCGATCAAGGCCATGGCCGGCGTGAAGATGTTCCTGGGCGTCGCGCTGTTCGGCCTTGCAACGGTGGTGTTCGGCGTGTCGGTGACGCCGTGGCTGTCCATCCTCTGCCTCGGCCTGATGGGAGCCGGCGACATGATCTCGGTCTACGTGCGCGAGACGCTGATCCAGCTCGCCACGCCCGACGAACTTCGCGGTCGCGTCTCGGCGGTCAACATGGTGTTCGTCGGCGCCTCCAACGAACTCGGCGAGTTCCGCGCCGGCAGCATGGCGGCGCTGATCGGCACCGTGCCGGCGGTGGTGTTCGGCGGCGTCGGCACGCTCGTCGTCGCCGGTTTGTGGTCGGTGATCTTCCCCGACCTTCGTCGGGCCGAGAAACTCGACGGCAGTTGATTTGGCTCTCGATTGTCGCGGGAGGCGGCTTGAGGCGAGATTCAGGGAGGAAGGGTAATGTACATCGGGATCGACTGGGGCGGGACGAAGATGGAGGTGATCGGGCTCGATGCCCAGGGCGTCGAGCTCATTCGCCATCGCATCCCGACGCCGCGCGAAGATTATGACGCCTCGATCCGGGCGGTGGTCGAACTGGTCGGTCACGTCGAGACGGCAACCGGCGAGGCGGGCAGCGTCGGCATCGGCCTGCCGGGCAGTCCCAATCCGCTCACTGGTCTCATCCGCAACTCCAACGCCTTCTGGCTGAACGGCCAGCCGCTCGGTAGAGACCTTGAGGCGGCGTTGGGCCGGCCGGTTCGTCTCGCCAATGACGGCAACTGCCTCGCGGTTTCAGAGGCGGTCGATGGCGCCGGCGCCGGGCTCGACGTTGTCGTTGGCATCATTCTCGGCACCGGCCATGGCGGCGGCATCGCCCTCAAGGGCCGGAGCCACAATGGCTTCCAAGGCCTCGCCGGCGAGATCGGCCACTACTCGTTGCCCTGGCCGAAGGAGGGTGAGTATCCGGGGCCGAAATGCTGGTGCGGCCGTCACGGCTGTCTCGAGATGTACTGCTCGGGCACCGGCTTCGAACTCGACTACAAGACGACGACGGGTGTTGCCCGCAAGGCGTCGGAGGTGATCGCGCTCAAGCGGGCGGGCGATCCCACCGCCGTCGCGATCTATGAGCGTTATGTCGATAGGCTCGCCCGGTCGCTGGCGCTGATCATCGACCTCGTCGACCCCGACGTGTTCGTGCTGGGCGGCGGCATGAGCAACGTCGACGAACTCTACGACGACGTTCCCAGGCAGCTTTCGGCCCGGACCAACCTATGGGAGGGCGAGGAGAGCCGGCTGGTCTTCTCCGACAGCGTGGCGACTCCGATCCGCAAGGCCCGGCACGGCGACAGCTCCGGCGTCAGAGGCGCCGCCTTCCTCTGGAAGGAATAGGCGGGGAGGGGCGGCGTCCGTCGATCGACCGCCCCCTTGTTTCCTTACAGGCTGACCCAGCGGCCGGTCTTGCCGGACTCGACGATGGCGTCGAGGATCTTCATCATCTTCACTGCGTCGCGGTGGTCGTAGGGTAGCGGTTCGACGCCCCGGATCGCCTTGGCGAAGGCTTCGCCCTGAAGGCCATACTGATCGCAGGCCGGCAGGGTGATCTCTTCGATCTGGGCGTCGCCGAGGGCCGCGCCGCGATCGAGGCGAATCACCGTTTCCTGCATGGGCGGGGCATTGAAGGGGATCAGCACCTCGATACGGCCGGTGGAGCCGACGACGTTGACGCGCTGGTGCGGCACGGTCTGCGTGCCGACAGTGAACGTCAGGTGGCGGCCTTCGCCGAAGTCGAGAATCGCCGAGGTCAGCACATCGGTGCCGAATGTCTTGTCCAGCTCGATCAGGCCGATCACCCGTTTCGGTTCGGCGTCGAAGACGAAGCGGGCGGTAACGATCGGATAGACGCCGATGTCCCACAGACCGCCACCGCCGTTTTCCGGCTTGTTGCGAATGTTGGCGGGGTCGTCGAGGAAATAGGAGAAGAAGGATTGCGCGGCGGCGGGCCGGCCGATGGCGCCCGTGCGAACCAGCTCGCGCGTTTTCAGCCACTGCGGATGGAAGCGGACCATGAAGGCTTCGAGATAGACGATGCCCGGCGGCAGGGCGGCGAGGCGCTCGGCATCCCCGGCATTCATCGCGGCCGGCTTCTCGCAGAGCACATGCTTGCCGGCGCGAGCGGCGGCGAGCGTCAGATCGACGTGGCTGTCGTTCGGCGTCGGGATATAGACCGCCTCGATTGAGGGATCGGCGAACAGCGCCTCGTAGGAGCCGTGGGCGACGGGAATGTCGAGGGCGGCGGCGGCCGTCTTCGCCGTCTCTATGTTGCGCGAGGCAATGGCCGCCACCTCCAGCCAAGGTGTCGTGCGGAACCCGGGAATGACCTTTTCGCGGGCGATCTTGGCGGTGGAAACGACGCCGATACGAACCGGCTTGTGCGTGGACATGTGCGCCCTCCCTTCTGTTTTGTACGATTTATAGGGGAGGGTTTCCGGGAAGGGAAGCGGGTCAACCGTCGCCGGGCAGTTGCCCGGTTGGCATTGCCAGCTCGGCATGCAGATGAGCGAGTTCGCCGCCGGTCAGCGCTCGCTTCCGTTCGGTTGCGGTTCGCCGTACCGCCTCGACGAGTGGTGCCGCGAGCTTGGGGTCGAGGGCAATGCCACGGCTCGCCAGAATGTGGGCCAGCGCCTGGGCGCCCGAATGCTTGCCTATGACGACGGAGTGGTGGCGCCCGAGCAGCCTGGGGTCGAGGCCCTGATAGGTCTCGGCTTCCTTGAGGAGGCCGGCAACGTGAAGGCCGCTTTCGTGGGAGAACACGTCGCGTCCGACGACGGCCTTGCCGGGCGGCACGCCACGACCGGCGGCGGAGGCGACCATCTCGGCAAGCGGCTTCAGCGAGGGCAGGTCGATGCCGGTCGACCGGCCGTCGAGCCGCAGCAGGGCGACGGCCACCTCTTCCAGCGCGGCATTACCCGCCCTCTCGCCAAGGCCGAGCACGGTGACGGAGGCTTCCTCGCAGCCGGCGCGCAGGGCGGCGAGCGTGTTGGCGGTGGCAAGGCCGAGATCGTCGTGACCGTGGAACTCCAGGGCGAGCGAGGTGCGGG
>JAUVXG010000045.1 GCA_030603685.1 Pleomorphomonas sp. | reverse complement strand
GGGCCAAGTCCGTCGACCGGTGCGGCCATGGCATCGATGACGCGCCCCTTCCATGATGGATGCGGGGCCAGCACCACCGGTCCGGCATGCCAGGCGGCGGCGCCGAGGCCGGCGTCGAGACGCGGCGCGAAAGGTTTGACGGTAACGCCATCGCCATCGATCCGAAGCACCTCGGCAAGGCTCGCTCCGTCTTTGGCGGCGATTTCGATCCGGTCGCCCAGGCGAACGTGACGCGACAGTCCCCGCAGACGGAAAGCGTCGGGAGCGACTTCGGACACGCGCCCGCCTACACGGATGTAGCCGAGTTCGTGGGCGGCCGTCGCAACGCGATCGGCGAGGTTCTCCAGTCCGAAAGATTTTGTCACGTGACCTGCCCGAGCCGCTTGATCGCCTCTTGCATCGACTGTTCCGACTTGTTCGAGGCGGCGGTAACCTGTTCGAAGGCCCGCGTCACCTCGATGAGGCGCGTCATTTCCAGCACGGGATTGACGTTCGCTTCCTCAACGAAACCCTGTGCGACACCCTGGCCGACGAAGTCGACCACGGGAACGGCCGGCAGGTCCGGAATGACACCCGAGTTGGTGCCGCGCGCCAGCTTCGCCTCGTCGGGGATGGAGAACACTCCGAGGGCGCCGATCGCCCGACCGTTCTGGGAGATCATGCCGTCGCGACTGATCGACAGGCGGCCGGCGTCGGGATCGATGAGGATCGACGCTCCGCCCGGATCGAGGATGGGATTGCCGGCGACGGTCTGCAACACGCCGTCGGCGGAGACCTGCAGGCGACCGTCACGCGTGTAGACGTTGCCGGTCGGCGTCTGAACCGCCAGCCATCCGTCGCCGTCCACGGCGACGTCGAGGTCGTTGCCGGTTTCGCGCAACCCACCCTTGTCACGGGATATGAAGGTCTGCCCGGTTGAGGAGTAGGCAACGGGATCGGTGCCAGCCCGCGACAGGTAGGTGTCGAACTTCACTTCGTCCGCGCGATAGGCCGCGGTGGAGAGGTTGGCGACATTGCTGGCCAAGGTATCGAGACGGTTGGCCAGCGCCACCTGCGCCGACAGCGAAACGTAGAGGGAACTCTGCACGATCAACGGCCTCCAAGCTTCAGCCCTTGCAGGCTCATCAATGTATCGGCACTCATCACCGCGTTGCTTTGGCCCGTGATCAACGCGGCGACGGATGTTGTCGCCGTGGCGCTGGGGTTTGCAGCCTCCCACATGGCGGTAAAGCGGGTCAGGAACTTCTTGAGCTCTTCGGGCTTGGAAAGGCTTTCGATGTCGATCCGGCTCTCGAAGTACTTCGCCTGGACGTCGATATCGGCGTTGCCGGTTTGCGTCGACAGCCCGAGCACCGTCTGCGCCACCTTGAGAAGAGCCGGGTCGGCAAGGATGCTGTAAGCCGAGGTGATGGTCGGCACTTTGCGCTCGAAGTAGAGGGCAAGGCGCACCCCCTCGTTCTCCTTGCCGGCCTGGGTTTCGATCGTCTGTCGCAGATAGCTTGAGATCGTGCTCTCCGCCTGCCCGCTCGTCTGGACCCGGACGGTCCCCTCCGCGGAAAAGTTGAAGGCGGCGGCGAGCTCTCGCCAGGCCGAGTTGGTCTGACGGGCAGCGAAGCTGTCGGCATCGTTGGGGTCGGAGGTGAGGATGCGCCGGAGGAATGACTTGGCGCTGGCCGCCGTGCCCGGCGGTTCGACGCCGAACGCCGTGGTGGCATAGGCGACGAGACTGTCGTCGGCCAGAAAGTCATCGACCGTCTTCACGGTGGCCAGGGTCTGTTCGTAGGCGAGCGTGCCAAACTTGATCAGGGACTCGGAGTCGCCCTGCTCTGCAGCTTTCGCGGCATATCGCTTTTCGACATCGGAGAGCGCATCCGGGCTTTGCGCCGAGGGCTTCAGGAAGGAGAAGGCCTTGGCGAACTCCTGGTAGCGCTTGTCGACGAGCTTGTTGGCAAAGCTCTTGGAGTCCGAGAGGTCGCTCTCCAGAACCTTGCGCATGAACGCCTTGGCATAGGTCATGTCCTCAAGGCCGTAGGCCTTCATGGCATAGGAGTAGAGGCGATGATCGCCGAGGAACTCCTCGATGCTGGTCACCTGGCCGATGGTCTCCCGGTAATACTCGGTCGCCCGCTTGACGTCCGGTTGAGCCGCCGTGCGCGTCAGCGTCGCCGACATGTCGCGCGTGATCATCTGATAGCTCAGCGGTGTCGACAGCATGATCCTTCTCCTTGTCTTGCTGCAATGAATGCCGGCCGAACCTTGCTCGTGGCTGGCGAAAGCCTCCCAAGCCTCGCACAAGCCTCGCCGCCTAGACCCGACGGCAGACAACCACGAGAAGGAGCAGGGACTTGGGTAGTTTGATCGGCTTCATTATCGCCATCGGCTCCTTGCTCGGCGGCTACGCGGCGCTCGGCGGGCATCTCACGGTGCTGTGGCAACCGTGGGAGTTCGTCATCATCGGCGGCACTGCCCTGGGCATCTTCATCGTCGGCAACACGTTGCGGACGGTGCGCGATACCGGTCGCGGCGTTCTTGACGCAGTGCTGGGCAACATCCCCCGGCGGGAGCACTATCTCGGCGTCCTC
Source organism: Pleomorphomonas sp. (assembly GCA_030603685.1). Lineage (GTDB taxonomy): Bacteria > Pseudomonadota > Alphaproteobacteria > Rhizobiales > Pleomorphomonadaceae > Pleomorphomonas. Next base: position 23,528 of record JAUVXG010000045.1, on the reverse strand, counting down.
GAGGTTCTCTATGCCTTGATGCGCGAGTTGAGATCCAAGGGGCGCAGCGATGTCGAGAAGCACATCGAAGATCCGGAAAACTCCGACATTTTCCGCAAGGTTCCCTTTGTCTCCAAAGACAAGGAAATGCGCGCCTTCATCTGCGATTACTTCCGTCTGATCATCGTCGGAAATGCCCGGCCGCACGAGGTCGAGCAGCTGATGGACGAAGAGATCCAAACCATCGCCCACGAGCGGTTGATGCCTTATCTCGCCCTCGGCGCCATCGCCGAGGCACTGCCGGCGCTCGGCATCGTCGCCGCCGTACTCGGCGTCATCAAGGCCATGGGCGCCATCGACCAGTCGCCGCAGATTCTTGGCGCACTGATCGGCGCCGCCCTGGTCGGCACCTTCGGCGGCATCTTTCTCTCCTACGGCGTGGTGGCTCCGATCGCCGGCAAGATCAAGGTGACGCGCGAACGCCAGCTCGCGCCCTACATCCTGATCAAGCAGACGCTGATTGCTTCCATGAACGGCGCCGTGCCGCAAATCGCCCTCGAATACGGGCGTAAGACCATCCCGGCCCACCAGCGGCCGACCATCGACGATGTCGAGGACGAAGTGATCTCCACACCCGTTCCGGCCGCGGCCAAGGCCGGTGAGCCCGCCCAGCGGAGTGCCGCCTGATGGCCAGCCTGCATACCGCCACCCGTCCCGTCTCCGACAAGCTTCTCGATGCGAGCGGCATTTCCGTCGACCGCATCCCGATGCTGCACGTCGCCTTCGATCGCCTGGCAACCCACTGCGCCGACAGTCTTCGCCAGATGTCGTCGTCCCCGGCTTACTTCTCGCTCTCCAACATCGCGCCGTCACGCATCGACGACGTCCTGGACGATTACGAAGCCAACGCCATCGCCGGCGTCTTCCACGTGCCGGCCTGGGACTCGCGCATTCTCGTCGGTTTCGATCGGGACTTCGTCTTTTCCATGGTCGAGGTGTTGTTCGGCGCCGACGGCAGTGAACCTCCGATCGACGTCGAACGCCCGTTCTCCAACATCGAGATCAACATCGCCCAGGCGATCTTCGAGCGCATGGCCAAGGTGTTGCCGCTGGCCTTCGGCGCGTCCCAAGACACCACCTTCAAGTTCGAGCGCATCGAGACCCGCATGGACTTTGCGATCATCGGGCGACGCAACAGCCAGGCGTTGGTGGCCAAGTTCCTGCTGCAGGCGCTCAACCGCGGCGGCGAGATGTTCGTCATCCTGCCGCAGTCGGTTCTGAACCCGGTGCGCGAAACGCTGGCCAACACCATGGCCGGAGAAGCGGCGCCGCGCGATCCGCGTTGGGCCCGTCAAATCCAGAGCGAAGTGCAGCGGACCGAGATGCGCGTCGACGCCATTCTCGAAGAAAGGCTGATCGACCTCTCCGACGTTTCCAACTTCGAAGTTGGACAGGTCATTGAGCTGCAGGCGACGCCGCGCAGCCGCGTCAAGCTGACCTGCCGCGGCGAGCCTCTCTTCTGGTGCCAGCTCGGCCAAAGCAACGGCGTCTACACCATCAAGATCGACGAACACGTCGATGCCGATCAGGAGTTCCTCAATGACATCCTTTCTCGTTGAAAGCATCCTGCTGGTCGCTCTGATCGGCACCATCGCCGGTCTGCTCGTCTTTCGTCGCGAGCTACGCGAACTCAAGTCCAACCAGGCGACCTATGCCACTTCTCTCGATGAGACCGGCGTGGCCCTGATGACGGTCGGCAACGCCATACGCGAGATCAACATGCAGGGCCTGACAACCTTGCAGAACCTGACCGTCGAAATCGAACGGGCCCGGGCCATGCTTGACGAGCTTGAGAAGGCGGCCGGCCTTGCTTCGGCCGAACCGATGAGAAGCGGCGCGCGCGCCGGTCGCTGATCGATCGCCCCTCCGTCAATTTTCAGGAAAAGGACAGGACCATGGCCCGCAGTTCCAAGACCCAACGCGACATCGACGAGATCATGGCCGAGATGGACGGTCCCGCCGCTCCCACGCCGGCCGGCGACGTTCTGGAAGCGGTGGCCGTCGAGACGATCGTCGACAACGGCTCCGAGGACGAACCCCGCGAAGAAAGCGGCCCCAGCGTCGAGGACAGCTTCGGCGCGGTGCGCAACCTCGAGGCGGTGATGCGCATCCCCGTTACCATTCAGGTCGTTCTCGGCTCGGCCGTCATGCCGGTCGCGAACCTGATGAAGCTCCGCCGCGGCTCGGCCATTCCGCTCGACCACCGCGTCGGCGAGCCGGTCGACGTCGTGGTCAACGGCCGTACCGTCGCTCGTGGCGAAGTGGTTGTGGTCGAAGACGATACCTCCCGCTTCGGCATCTCGCTCACCGAAATCGTCGGCGGCAACGCCTCCAACGCCTGAACAGCGGACGGGAGATCATGGCAGCCACGGCTACGGCGAAAAAGAACAAGGGCGATCGCCCGCTCCAGGGTCCCGACAAGGCGGCAGTGCTGCTGCTGGCGCTCGGCCAGCCGCTGTCCGGACGGCTGCTCTCCCACTTCGACACCGGGGAGATCAAGCAGGTCACGCGCTCAATCGCCGATCTCGGCGCCGTGTCGGCCAAGCAGATATCCGACATCGTCGAGGAGTTTGCTACCCGGTTCACCGGCGGCAACCTGCTCGGCACGGTCAGCGACGTCGAGAAGATGCTGACCGGCATCCTGCCGCCCGACCAGGTCTCCGACATCATGTCGGACGTGCTCGGCTACGCAAACCGCTCCATCTGGGATCGGATCTCCTCGGTCTCCGAGGCGATCTTCGCCAACTATCTCCAGAAGGAGCATCCGCAGACGGCCGCGCTCATCCTGTCCAAGGTGCGCCCGACCTTCGCCGCCCGCACGATGAGCCACCTGCCGCAGCCGCTGCGCCATGAGCTGATGCGGCGCATGCTGAACCTCAAGCCAATCGTCGAGGATACGGTGGCGATCGCCGAGCGTACGCTGCACGAGGACTTCATGTTGAACTTCTCGCGCAACATGGGCGCCGACACTCATGCCCGCATGGCCGACATTCTCAACAAGATGGAACGGCACGACATGGAGGATGCGCTCGAAGGCATCAAGAAGGTGAAGCCGGAATCGGCGGAGATGCTGAAGGGTCTGCTCTTCACCTTCGACGACATCATCAATCTGGCCCCGCGTGCACGCCAGGCGATCTTCGACCAGATCCCGACCGAACGGGTGGTCCTCGCCCTCAAGGGCACCGACCTCGACTTCCGCGACGCCATCCTGTCGTCGCTGGCGACGCGCGCGCGTCGCATCGTCGAGAACGAGCTGGCCACCAGCGAGCCTTCGCCGCAGCGCGACGTGCTCGAGGCGCGCCGCGTGATTGCCGACCTCGCCCTGGACATGGCCGGGCGCGGCGAGATCGAGCTCAACTCCGATCAGGATGACGACACCTATATACGCTGAGGTGCGTCATGAGCGACGAGCCGGATCAAGACAGCAAAACCGAGGAAGCAACCCCCAAGAAGACCCAGGACGCCATCGAAAAGGGCAACATAGCCCAGTCGCGCGAACTGCCCATGCTGTTCTCGCTCGGCGCCATGCTGATCGTCATGGTCTGGGTGATCGGCAGCGGTGCCAGCCGGCTGGCGGCAACCCTTCGCGGCTTCCTGGACAACCCCGGAGACGTCCGCCTTGAACAGGGACAGGATGCCGTTCTGCTGCTCGATGCCGTCGGTCTCGAAATGGGCCGCTTTCTGGTGCCGACCATCATCATCTTCGCGGTCGCCGGCCTTGCCGGGTCATTCGTGCAGAATGTGCCGCAGGTCGTGTTCGACCGCATCAAGCCCGAATTCAGTCGCCTGTCGATCGCCAAGGGTTGGAAGCGCCTCTTTGGTGTGCAGAGTCTCGTCGAGTTCGGCAAGGCACTCTTCAAGTTCGGCGCCACGGCTCTCGTGGTGTCGATCATCCTCAAAACCGAACAGCATCGGATGGTGAACGCCATGTTCTCCGACCCCGGCTCCCTGGTCGACTCCACGGTCGGCATCGCCATCCACCTGCTCTCCGCCGTCTGCATCGCCACGGTACTTCTGGTGGCAGCCGACCTCATCTGGGCTCGGATCCAGTGGCGGCGCAACCTGCGCATGACCAAGCAGGAGGTGAAGGACGAGTTCAAGAACACCGAGGGTGATCCGCTGGTCAAGGCGCGCATGCGTTCGCTGGCGCGCGATCGCATCCGTCACCGCATGATGGCGAATGTTCCCCGAGCGACGCTGGTTCTCGCCAACCCGACCCACTATGCCATCGCCCTCCGCTACGTCTACGAAGAGGGCGGTGCGCCGGTGGTGCTCGCCAAGGGCCAGGACCTCGTCGCCCTCAAGATCCGCGAGATCGCCGAAGAGAACGGAATCCCGGTGGTCGAGGATAAATTGCTAACCAGAGCCATGTACGGTAAGGTCGAACTCGACCAGATGATCCCTGTCGAGTTCTACCGGGCGGTGGCGGAAATCATCTATCTGCTTCAGGCTCGGTCGACCGACAGTAACCTGCCTGCCATCGTCAACGGCCACTCATGACGGACACGCGACACGACCACCGCTCCATCGCCCGCGAGAAGGCGATCGCCGAAGGCGTCAAGGACGTCGCGGCCGAGTTGCGCCTAATCGATATCGTCAACCTGGTCGTCTACATCCAGCTCGAGAAGCACGGCAACCTCGACGATCTCGTTGCCTCCTCGGTCGAACTTTATTTCAAGCCCGATACGCTTCGCTACGGTTGGCGCGCCGCCATCGACACCGACTGGTCCGGCCCGACCACCGTGACGCTGGACATGGAGTTCCAGAACCAGGGCGTGACCGTGTTCTTCAGTCTGATCCTCGGCCCGCTGAACGCCGGCGTCGAGATCCACTATTTCGCCGTCTCCGGCTCGTCCGGGGATCCGGAAGAAAACACGCTCCGCCTCATCGAAGCGATCGCCGACGCGCGTCTCGTTCCAACCGGCTGATTTTAGGTCAGGTCCGGTCGGCGAGACCAGCCTCAGGCAAGATTTCGCCGCCATGATCCCTCTCGAACCTTCGGAGGGATCGTCTTGCAGCCCATCCACCTCTTTTCTATCGCCTCCCGGCAAGCCGACTGGCTGTCCGTCCGCCAGGCAACGGTCGCGCAGAACGTCGCCAACGCCGACACGCCGAAGTATCGCGCGGTCGACGTCGAACCCTTCGGCGACGTCCTTTCGCAGACCCGTCTCCAGCTCGCCGCGACCAACCCCGCGCATATGGCGCCGAGCGGCCTCGATGCGGCCACCGCGGACGTCCGTCGCGAGGACGCCTGGGAGATAACCCATTCCGGCAACTCGGTCAGTCTCGAACAGGAGATGATCAAGGCCGGTGACATCCACACCAGCTTCTCCCTCAACCGCAGCATCGTCGCAGCCTTCGGCCGCATGCTGACCTCAGCCGTGAAGGGGTGACCCGATGGACCAGCTCGCAGCCTCCCTCAGGATTTCCGGATCGGGCATGCAGGCCCAGTCGACGCGCATGCGCATCGTCTCGGAGAACCTTGCCAACGCTCAATCGACAGGCAGGACCCCAGGCTCAGATCCATATCGCCGCAAGACGGTGACGTTCGCCGAGGAGATGGACCGTGCCATGGGAACGCCGATGGTCATGATCAAGGACATCGGCGCCGACCGCAGCCCCTTCGAGGTGCGCCACGATCCCGGCAATCCCGCCGCCGATGCCGATGGCAACGTCAAGATGCCCAACGTCAACGTGCTCATCGAGCTCAGCGACCTGCGCCAGGCCAACCGATCCTACTCGGCCAACGTCGAGGCGATCACCCAGGCCCGCTCGATGCTGACGATGAACATCGACCTCCTGAGGAACTCGTGATGCTGAACCCCATCTCCTCGCTCGATTTCAACATCGACCGATTGTCGCCGCCGACCGCCGCGCCCGCCGTCCGTGCTCCCGCACCGACCGAAGCCGCCGCCTCGGCGGTCGCCAAACCGGTCGACTTCATGGACGTGCTTGCCGAAGTCTCGGGCTCGGCCATTTCCGACCTCAGGGCCGGAGAAGCCGCCTCGATCGCCGGCATGGAAGGCAAGATGAGCGTGCAGCAGGTCGTCGAGGCGGTGATGTCCGCCGAGAAGTCGCTGCAAACGGCGCTCGCCGTCCGCGACAAGGTCGTATCCGCCTATCAGGAAATCGGCCGCATGGCCATTTGAGGAGCCAGAGATGAAAGCGCTCGCCATCGCCGCCACCGGAATGACCGCCCAGCAGCTCAACGTCGAGGTCATCGCCCACAACATCGCCAACATCAACACGACCGCCTTCAAGCGCTCGCGCGCCGAGTTCACCGATCTGCTCTATCAGACCCAGCGCATGCAAGGCGTACCCAACCAGGGCGGCCAGTCGGTCATTCCCGAAGGCGTGCGGCAGGGGCTCGGCGTTCGTGCCGCCGCCATCCGCAACCTGCATCTGCAGGGCGGCATGACGCTCACCGGCAACACCTACGACATGGCGATCGACGGGCGCGGCTGGTTCCAGGTCGACGGGCCGAACGGCGAGACGCTCTATACGCGAGCCGGCGCCTTCAACAAGAATGCCGATGGCCAGCTCGTCACGCTCGATGGCTACGCCGTACAACCGGCGATCCTCGTGCCCGCCAATGCCACGGACCTGACCGTCAACGAGTCCGGCGAGATCTTTGCCACCATCCCGGGACAGGCGACGCCCCAGTCGCTCGGGCAGCTTTCGCTCGCCAACTTCACCAACGATGTCGGCCTCGAGCCGATCGGCGGCAACCTCTACCGCGAGACGCTCGCCTCCGGAACACCGGTTGCCGGCATTCCGACCGATCCCGGCTTCGGCAAGATCCGCCAGAAGTATCTCGAGGCGTCCAACGTCGATCCCGTGTCGGAGATCACCGAGCTCATCTCGGCCCAGCGTGCCTACGAGATGAACTCCAAGGTCATTCAGGCGGCCGACTCCATGGCCGGCACCGTCTCGAACGGGCTGCGCTGACGCCGGAAAGGCCGTTCCCATGAAACGCCTGCTGCTCATCGCCGCCTTCGCCTTCCTTGCCGCCGGCTTCCTCGCCCTCGGCCCGGCCGGAGCCCAGATGGTGTCGACGTTGCCGGTGCCCGGCATCACCATCTACCCCGGCGATCCGATCACCGACGACATGCTGACCGAGCGTCGCTTCCGCCTGACGCGCGCGTCCCTCGAAGCGGTCGTCGCCGGTCGTGAAATGCTGGTCGGCAAGGTGGCGCGGCGCACGTTGCTTCCAGGACAACCGATCACCGTCAACGCGGTCGAGAACGCCAAGCTGGTGCGCCGAGGCGTTCCGGTGCGCCTCGTGTTCGTCGAAGGGGGACTGACCATCATCACCTACGCCGAACCGATGCAGTCGGGCAGCGTCGGTGAGGTGATCCGTGTGCGCAACACGGAGTCCGGCACCGTCATCGTCGGCGTGGTCCAGGCCGACGGAAGTATCGTCGTAGGAAAGAGCTGATGCGCGTCCTTATCGCCGGCCTCGCCGCCGGGTTCGTTGCTTTCCAGCCGGCCGCCGCTCAGGATGGCCCGCGGATGCCGATTACCCTCGATCCGCAAACCGGCGAGGTCGTCAGCGTCGTCGACGGTCCCCTGACCTTCGCCTCCCAGGGCGGCCGAACGTTGCTGGCGGCAGATATCGCGCCCAACCTGTCCCTGCCACCTCCTCCCGCCGTCGCGCCCGTCGTCCCCGTCGTGCCGCGATCCGGACCGGAGCCGAAGGCGCCGAACACGCCGGACACCATGGTGCATTCGCTGTCGCCGGGGGACGTGCGTATCAAGGACATCGCGTCCATCGAAGGCGTTCGCGAGAACCAGCTTGTGGGCTACGGCCTCGTCGTCGGCCTTCAGGGTACCGGCGATACCCTGCGCAATGCCGCATTCTCCGAGCAGTCGCTTCAGTCGATGCTGGAACGCCTCGGCGTCAATGTCCGCGACAGCGCGCTTCGAACCCGCAACATCGCCGCGGTCATCGCGACCGCCGAACTCCCGGCCTTCGCGGGCGCCGGCTCGCGGATCGACGTCAACGTCGCCTCGCTCGGCGACGCCAGCTCGCTCCAGGGCGGCACGCTAATCATCACCCAGCTCGCCGGCGCCGATGGCGAGGTCTATGCCGTGGCGCAGGGGCCGATCGCCGTCACCGGCTACAGCGCCGTCGGCATGGCCGAGAGCGTGCAGAAGGGAACGCCGACGGCTGGGCGCATTCCGAACGGCGCATTGATCGAGCGCGAGCTTCAGACCAATCTCGACGGCCTCGGCGCACTGACCTTCAAGTTGCGCAACCCCGACGTCCGCACCGCCATCCGCATCACCGATGCGATCAACCGCTACAGTCGCCGTCGCTACGGCGCGCCGGTCGCGGAAGAACGCGACTATCGCACCGTCGCCCTGATCAAGCCGCGCGGCATGTCGGCCGCCCGCTTCATCGCCGAAATCGAAGGGCTGCCGGTTCGTCCCGATACGCCTGCCCGTGTCGTCATCGACGAGCGCTCGGGAACCGTGGTGATGGGGGCCGACGTCCGCATCTCGACGGTGGCCATCACCCACGGCAATCTCAGCATCCGCGTCAGCGAAGCGCCCGTCGCCTCGCAGCCGGCGCCGTTCTCGGACGGCGAAACGGTGGTGCTGCCCCGCACCATGGTCGATGCCAGCGAGAGCGGTGGCAACCTGGCCATCATCGGCGGCACGGACCTGCAGACCTTGGTCCGGGGTCTCAACCAGATCGGCCTCAAGCCGACCGGCGTCATCGCCATCGTCCAGGCCATGAAGACCGCCGGCGCCCTCCAGGCCGACCTCGTGGTGCAATGAACGTGTTCGGCCAGACGATCAGCCCCGCGCAAGTCTGTGGTGCGAACCTGCCGGATATGAAATCAACGACTGAAGAGGTTTCGGCATGACGTCGATCCGACGGTGCCTTCCGTCTCGCCTGCTTCTGGCAACCATGGTGATTCAGCTTTGTCCGGTCGTGACTTTGGCGGCGGAAACCGAAGCGAAGACCATATCGCCTGTCGAGACCGCGGCCACCAGCCACTCCGGCCTTGAAATGCGGGCGCTGACCGAAGAGGCGCGACAGTACTGCGTCAATATCCGCGATGTCGCCGCCGATGCCCGCTACGCCTGGCAGAAATCGACGCTGGAGGCTCTCGACAAGCGCGTTGCCGAGCGGATCGCCGCGCTCGAGGAGAAGCGCGCCGAGTATGAAAGCTGGCTCAAGAAGCGGGAAGACTTCCTCGCCGCCGCCCGTGACGACATCGTGGCCATCTACGCCAAGATGCGCCCCGAAGCGGCCGCCAGCCAGCTCACCGCCCTCGACGACGAAATGGCCGCCGCCGTGTTGGCCCGCCTCAACGCACGCTCATCCAGCGCCATACTCAACGAAATGGACCCCGCTCGCGCCTCGCAACTCGCCAGCGCGCTCGCCGGCATGACCGAACTGTCCGCCAAAGGAGAACTCCCTTGAAGCGTGTCCTGCTTCTCATCGCCGGCCTGTCGCTCGTCGGCTGCAACACGACCGCGGATCTCAACACCGAGCCGACCATGTCGCAGGTTGGCGCGGCGCTTCCTCTCAACGCGCTGACACCGTCTCCCACGATGTTCCGGGATCCCACCTCGACTTACGTTCACGGCGGCGAAGGGTTGTTCCGAGATTCCCGCGCCCATCAGGTCGGCGACGTTCTGACCGTCCTGATCCAGATGAACGACAAGGCCGCCCTGGACAACTCGTCGGAACGCTCCCGCGTTTCCAGCGCGGGCTTTGGCGCCGGATTCGGCTTCTCGGTGGCCGGCGAGGGGTCCGACGCCAGTCTCGACGGCAGCGTCAACTCCTCCTCCCGTTCGAAGGGAGAGGGCGCCGTGGAGCGCTCCGAGGCGATCAAGGTCACTCTGGCGGCTGTGGTCACCAGCGTATTGCCCAATGGAAACCTGATCATCTCCGGCTCGCAGGAAATGCGCGTCAACTATGAGATGAGGGTGGTCAACATCCAGGGCATCGTTCGCCAGCGCGACATCTCGGGCAACAATGTGGTGCCTTACGAGAAGATCGCCGAAGCGCGCATCTCCTATGGCGGCCGCGGCCGGCTGACCGAGGTGCAGCAGCCGGGCGTGCTCCACCAGCTCTACGACCGCGTGGCTCCGTTCTGAGAGGCAGCATGGCCAAGCTTCCGCTTCCCGCCGCCCGTGATGCGGCGCCATCCGAGACCGACGCGGACGTTCGTCGCCCGCCGCCCCCCGAACGCGGGGGCGTGTTGAAGCCGGCCTTTTTCCTGACGGTTCTCGCCGTCGCCGCCGGTCTCGGCCTGGGCGTCCATCTCGTTCGCTATGCGCAGATCGCCGACGCCGGCCAGCAACGGGAAACCACTGCCGGGAGCGAACGCGATCCCCTGACATCGCGGCTCTACCGCCTGAAACCGATCGTGACCAATCTGACCGAGCCTGCCGATGTCTGGCTCCGCCTCGACGCCGCGATCGTCTTCGAGGATGAGATGCCCAACTCGGACATCATCTCGGCGGAAATATCGGAAGATCTTCTCGCTTTCCTGAAGACGCTGAAGGTCGGGCAGCTCGAAGGGGCCACCCAGCTCCAGCATCTCCGCGAGGACCTCCGGGACCGCGTAGCCATCCGTTCGGGCGGCGACGTGCGCGACCTCATCATCGAAAGTCTGGTCGTCCAGTGAGAAAAATCCTGCTCGCCATCCTTCTGCTGGCTGCCACGAGCACGCCGGCCCTCGCGCAAATTTCCGGTCTTGGCGGCAGCATCCCGGATCTAGGCTCGTTGATTCCCGCCGGCGAGGGGTCGGCCTCCGGCCGCATCGTCCAACTGGTGGCGCTTCTGACCGTTCTGTCGGTGGCGCCGGGCCTGCTCATCATGGTGACGAGCTTCACGCGCATCGTCGTCGCCCTGTCCTTTCTGAGATCAGGCATCGGCCTGCAGACAACGCCGGCCAACCTCATCCTGATCAGCCTCGCACTGTTCATGACCTTCTACGTCATGGCGCCAACGTTCGATCGGGCCTGGAACGATGGCGTGCTGCCGCTGACCCGCAACGAGATCTCCGAAGAGGTTGCCTTCGAGAAGATCTCCGATCCGTTTCGCGACTTCATGGCCCAGCGCGTCCGCGACAAGGACCTGAAGCTGTTCGACGACCTCGCCGCCGAACACCTCGGCATCAAGACCGAGGTTGGCGCGACGCCGCTGCGTGTCCTCATTCCGGCCTTCATGATTTCGGAACTGCGGCGCGGCTTCGAGATCGGCTTCCTGATCGCCCTTCCCTTTCTGGTCATTGACATGATCGTGGCGACGCTCACCATGTCCATGGGCATGATGATGCTGCCCCCGACCGTGCTGTCGCTTCCGTTCAAGGTGCTGTTCTTCGTGCTGATCGACGGCTGGAACATGCTGGTCGGCGGCCTGGTTCGCTCTTTCTTCTAGCAGCCGCGCATTGATGCCTGAAAAGCCCGCTTCCTCACCGGAGCGGGCTTTGCGTTTATGGGTCTTCGGCCGGGAATCCGGGCTTTTTGGAGCCGTTTCGGCGCGTCAGCTTCGCGCAAGCCTCATCGGACAAGGTGAGGCCATGGCAGGTTGGATCGCTCAGCCAACCAGGAGGATCCAAGGGCATGATGCCGCTCCTGCCATACCGGTGAAAACCCGGAATGTCCCATCTCACTCATCCAAAGGGACATACGAAAATGGCTAGCCTTCTGACCAATGCTGCGGCAATGACCGCCCTCCAGACCCTCGCGTCCACCAACAAGGCGCTCGACGGTACGCAGAACCGCATTTCCACGGGCTTGCGCATCTCGACGGCCTCCGATGGTGCCGCTTACTGGTCGATCGCCACCACCATGCGTTCCGACAACAAGTCTCTGTCTGCCGTGCAGGACAGCCTTGGCCTCGGCGCCGCCACGGTGGACGTGCAGTACACCGCCCTCGAAGCCACCGTCAAAGAGCTCACAGAGATCGGCAAGCTGCTCGTCAGCGCCAAGACCCCGGGCGTCAACCGCGGCCAGATCCAGGAAGACATCAAGGCTCGTCTCGGCCAGATGAACTCCATCGCCTCGTCGTCGGTGTTCAACAGCGAGAACTGGCTGGCGGTCGACTCGAGCGGCAGCTTCAACAAGGACAAGTCGGTCGTCGCCGCCTTCTCGCGCGTCGGCGATGCGATCACCATCGAGACGATCAAGGTCGACGTCAACGAGATCAAGCTCTATGACGCCAACGCGGCAGCTGCCCTTCCGACGCCTGCGACGGCGCCCACCGCCGTTGCGGATGGCGTGGTTCAGATGGATGGCAGGGGTCTGTTTGACACCGAATGGCAGGTCTTCAGCGACAAGCTCGCCACCCCGGCCGCCGTCTCGCTGTCGATCAAGGACCTCGACATTTCGGCCCTCACCGACTCCGCCGATGACCAGGCGACACTGTCGTCCTACATCGAGATCGTCGATGCCGCCCTCAGCAAGCTGACCGACGGCGCCTCGAACCTCGGTGCCGTCAAGAACCGCATCGACACGCAGAAGGACTTCGTCCAGGCGCTGACCGATGCCATCGGTCGCGGCATCGGCCAGCTCGTCGACGCCGACATGAACGCGGAATCGACTCGCCTCCAGGCTCTGCAGACCCAGCAGCAGCTCGGCATCCAGGCGCTGTCGATCGCCAACTCCAACAGCCAGAACATCCTGTCGCTGTTCCGCGGCTAAGCGACCACCACCCGCTTCAAGCCGTCTGGAAGCCACGCCCTCCGGGGCGTGGCTTTTTCATTGGCTGCAGCGCCCGCTTCGCTGGCGGCAATGCTCGCGCAAGTTTGCCGACCGACACTGGGCGGCAAGACGCACCCGGGCCGCCCGCCGGCTCCGACCCTGACGCACCGGACCGCATCGAGATCGACAGATGACCGCTCGCGAACACGCCGAAACCCTCTGGATCAATCTTCTCGACCTCGGACCACGACGGCTTGCCGCCCTGGCCACGGTCGCCGTCACCATGATGGCCCTGATCGCCGGATCGGCCTACTACCTTAGCCGCCCGCAATACACCGTACTCTACACGGGCCTTGAGAATGGCGACGCGTCACGCATCGGCTCCGCGCTGACGGACGCCGGCATCTCCTTCGACGTCAGCGCTGACGGCGCCACGGTCTACGTCACGCCGGCCCAGACTTCGCAGGCTCGCATGCTGCTCGCCGAGAAGGGATTGCCGCGCAGCGCCGCCGCCGGTTACGAGCTCTTCAACGAACTTGGCTCGCTCGGCCTCACCTCCTTCATGCAGGAAGTAACCCGAGTTCGCGCCCTGGAAGGCGAGCTCGCCCGCACCATCCAGACGATGAAGGGCGTTAAGGCGGCGCGGGTTCACATCGTATTGCCCGATCGCGGCTCGTTCCGGCGCGATCAGCAGCCGCCGTCGGCCTCGGTGATCATCCGCACCGACGTTCCCGAGGACGTGCGCATGGCCGAGGCGATCCGCCAGTTGGTCGCCGGTGGCGTGCCGGGGCTCGGTGTCGACCGCATCACGGTTCTCGACACGGAAGGGACCGTGTTGGCGTCGGGCGAAGACGCAACCACGCTGCCCGGCAGCAAGACCAATCGCCTGGAACGGACCGTGGCGACCGGCATCGAAGCCAACATCCGGCACGCGCTGACGCCCTATCTCGGCTCCGAGAACTTCCAGATCAGCGTCGCCGCCGAGCTCAACACCGATCGTACCCGCACCAATCAGACCCTCTTCGATCCGGAGTCTCGCGTCGAACGCTCTGTTCGCACCGTGCGCGAGAGCGGAAACTCGCAAAACTCCAGCCAGGACGCGCCGACCACCGTCGAGCAGAACCTGCCGGAGGAAACGGTACAGTCGGCCGACGCCGGCGAGCGCTCCAGCGAGGAGAACCAGCGCCGCGAAGAGCTGACCAACTACGAGATATCGACCACCACCAAGGAGGTGATCAGCGACGGATACCAGGTGAAGTCGCTGTCCGTCGCCCTCATCGTCAACCGGGCACGGATCGCCCAATCGCTTGGCGACAATCCCAGCGACGAAGCGGTCGAGGCGCGGGTGACGGAGATGCGCAACCTTGCCGCTTCGGCCGCAGGCCTCAACGAAGGGCGCGGCGATCGTATCCAGGTGACAGCCGTCGACTTCTCAGACAGCTATGCCGACATGCAGCCCGTGCCCCCGCTGACCTTCAAGGACGTGCTGCTGCGCCAGGCCGGAACCGTCGTCAACGCCGTCGTCATTCTCGCGGTCGCTTTGCTCCTCATCTGGTTCGGCCTCCGGCCGGCGATGAACGCCTTGCTGCCGCGGCTCGAAGCGAAAGCCGAGGAGAAGGATGCGGTCGTGGCCTTGGCCGATGCCTCCGCTGAGGCGGCGACCGCCCTGCCCGGCGCCGGTCAGACGGCGCTACCCGCCGGGGAGGCTGTCGGCGCCATGCAGCATCTGATCGAGGACATGAACGCCCGCATGCGCAACTCGCCGCTCAAGCTGCTCGAACAGCTGGTTGAGATGGATGAGGAGCAGTCCGCCAGCATCCTCAGGCAGTGGATGGACGAAGAGGAGGCGGCTTGATGCTTCGTTCGGCCATCGATGTACTCGCCGTCTTCGATCTCGACCGCCGTGAGCCACCGCCGGTGGCCTTGGAAGCGGAGCCGCCAATCGAGCCGCTCGGATACTCGATCGCCGAGGAAATCGAGCGCCGCGTGGCCGAAGCCGTCGCGACAGTACGCGCCGAAGAGCGCGCCGATGCCGAGTGGCAGCTGACCGAAGCCTTGGCCGAGCAGGCAAGATCCCTGCGTGCCGAACACGACGCCGCTCGCAAGGCGTGGGTGGAGGAGCAGTCCGACCGGATTGTCACCATGATCGACGCCCGGTTTGCCGAACTCGGGGACCGCCTCGGCGTCGCCGCCGCGCGCGCGCTCAGGCCGTTTCTTGTCGAACGCCTCGTCGACCGGTCGATCGTGGATCTGGCAAGCTGCGTCGAGCGGATCATGACCGACGGCACATCTCCGCCACTGGAAATCACCGGGCCGACCGATCTGCTTGATCGGCTTGCAGAGAAGCTGGGCGGACACGCCGCGGCCATATCCTTTCATCCCGGCGACCAGGCCGACATCGCCGTGACGGCGGGCGAAACCCTGATCGAGACCCGCCTTCAGGAATGGGTCGCCCGCCTCCTGCACAGTGAAGAGTGAGCGCCATGAGTGCCGAGCCCACGGAAATCGTCTTCGTCCGCCGGTCGCTGCACCGCAGAACCGAGGCACCTCAGCACGGCGTCTGGAAGATCGCCTACGCCGATTTCATGACGGCGATGATGGCCTTCTTTCTGGTCATGTGGCTGATCAACGCCACCGACCAGAAGACGCGCGAGGCGGTTGCCAGTTACTTCAACCCCATCAAGCTTGCCGAAGCGACGGTTGACAAGAAAGGCCTGCGCGATCCGCTCGAAACGGAAAAGGAAGGCGTGCCCGACGGCAAGGACCAAAGGTCCGCTACCGAGAGCGTCGACGATAGCCTGGAGGGCTACAGCCAGACGCTCGACAAGCCCAACGAGCGCAAACCGCGCTACTCGGAAGCGGCGCTGTTCGAAGACCCCTATGCTGTCCTCGCCGCGCTGGTCGCCGGTTCGGAGCCGGACCAGTCGGCCGACAACGTCGGCGCCTTCGAGACGCTTGGCCAGTCGGGAGAGCCCGGCCTCAACGGCGGCGACGCCCAACGTGATCCTTTCGATCCGGTCTACTGGAAAATGTCGCGCACGCCGGCGCCGGGGGACGGCGAAGAGACCGGTGGCACGGATATCGTCGGCGACAAGACCGAAGGCAAGCCGATCCTGGCCCAATCCGCCACGACCGATCCCGCCACCGTCGAAGGCGAACTCAAGAACGTCACTCCGCCCCTGCCGCTTGCCAAGCCTCCGGTTGACTCGTCGGAGCCGAGCCAGGAGGTCGCCGCGGCATCTGCCGTTCTGCCCGCAACTCCACCGGTCGAAGCCAAAACCGCCAGCGATTCTGGGTTGACCGCCAAGCCCACCACACCGGAACCAACGCCGATACCCGTGACCGAACCCGAGAAAGTCGCGACGCCAAGCGCCGGGGAGATGATTGCCGTTGCTCCCGACAAGCCGGCGGCCGCCACGCCGACCGAGGTTGCCCAGACCAAAACGGGGAGCGATGCGGAGGCGCTCGACCGCGAGATTCACACCGCCATCGGCAACATCGGCCCGACACCCGGCATCGAGGTTACGGCGGCGCCGGAGGGTCTCCTGGTGACGCTGATGGACGAGCGCAAGTTCGGCATGTTCGCCGTCGGCTCGGCCGAGCCCGAACCCGAACTCATCCGCACCATCGACGCGATCGGCAAGCTGATCGGCGAGCGCCCCGGCAAGATCGTCGTGCGCGGCCACACCGATGCACGGCCGTTCCGCAGCAAGGACTATGACAACTGGCGCCTGTCCACCGCCCGCGCGCACATGGCCTATTACATGCTGGTGCGTGGCGGCGTTCCGGAGACACGCTTCGAGAAGATCGAAGGCTATGCCGACCACTGGCTCAAGAACGCCGACGACCCCGAGGCGCCGGAGAACCGCCGCATCGAAATCCTGATCCGGGAGATGCCGACGTGATCCGCCGCGTTTTCCTCGTCGTCGCACTGCTCTCCGCCGGTCCGCTTCCTGCCGCCGAAGTAAGGCCCGATGGCATACCGCCCTTCGAGATGGTGCGCACACTGCAGACCTTGCAGGCGCAGATCGCCGGTGGCAACGCTACCGCCGTCGCCGCACAGCGCGATCTGCTTTCCGTGATGGAGAAGACGTTTCTCGCCGCCGATCCCTCCGTCTGGCGAGACGGGCGCAACGCACGCGCCGCCGTCACCTTTACGCTGTCCGGCGGAAGCCCTCGACTGATGCGGAGCCTCCTCGCACTCGACCCACCGATCGCCATCGAGGCCGATCTGGCCGCCGGGGCGCTCGCCTATATCGAGAACCGGGAGGACGAAGCCCGAAAGCGCCTGTTGCCGCTCGACGCCCGCACGCTGCCGATGTCGCTGGGCGGTCAGGTGGCGCTGGTGCAGGCCAGCCTCGTCGCCCGAGAAGATCTCCCCAAGGCGATCGGGCTGCTCGACGATGCCCGTCTGCTGATGCCGGGAACGCTGGTGGAAGAGGCGGCCTTGCGGCGCGAGGTGTTTCTGGTCGCCCAGACAGGCAACCTCGATCGCTTCGAGTTCCTCTCGCAGCAGTATCTCCGTCGCTTCGGCACCTCGGTCTACGCCGAGGACTTTCGTCAGCGCTTTGCAACGGCCATCGCCCGGCTCGGCATTGCCGACGGCGACGATCGCTTCCCTCGCCTGGAGGCCATTCTGAAAACCTCAGATCCGGAGAACCAGCGAGCGCTCTTCCTGCAACTTGCCCAGGCGGCCGTGGTGCACGGCAAGCTCGGCACCGCCCGATCGGCCGCGGCCGACGCGGCGGCGCTCGCCACGATCGGCGGCCATGACGCCATGCGCGCCGGCCTCTATGACGCCGCCGCCTCCATCCTCCCCGGCAAGGATATCGTCGAGGTGAGCAAGCGCCTCGCGGGCCTCAACCGGCGCCAGCTGGGCCGACGCGATGCCGACCTTCTGGACGCCGCCATCGCGGTTGCCGCCGCCGTCGGCGAGGTGCCGCCGTCGCCCTCGCCAGTCGACACCGTTTCGGTGGTGGCGTCCGACACCAAGCGCGGCGACACATGGGTGACCGGCACCATGCGCGCCGCCGAAGCCGGCCTTTCCGCCGCCGATACACTCCTTGAAAAGGCGAACAGTCCATGACCAGGATCGATACGCCGCTTGCGCAACCCGCCCCGGAAAAGTCGGCCGACAAGACCGTCGGCAAGGGCTCCACAAAGGATGGTGACGACCGGCAGGCCGCTTTCCGGTCGTTGCTGCGGCAGCTTGGCGGTCACGCGAGCGCCGCTTCCGGCAACAGGGGAAAAGACACGAAAGCCGTCTCTGGCGACGGTGAGATGTCGCCTTCATCCGGTCGTCATCGGGCTGTGTCGAAGGACGACAAGGTGGCGGAACCGTCGCCGGATGCCCTCGCGACCGCGACCCCAGCCGAGCCCCAGGTCGGTCGCGAACCGTCGGTCGACTGGCAGGCCATCCTAGGCGGCAGTGAACAACAAGGAGAGCCTTCCGCCCCCCTGGACCTGGCAGCATGGATTGCTCCGCGCGCGTTGGAGGACGGCTCATCCCCGCCGCGGGACAAACCCCCTTCGACGGCCGATCGCCCAAGCCGGTTGCCAAGTGTGACGTTGCCGTCCGACGCGGATCTCGATCTCGCCCGTGCCGACGCGACCGGTTCGGCGGCGACCGAGCAGACCGATCCTTTTGCCGCCCTGTCCTCTCTGCTCGATGGGGAGATCGACACGGGCGCCGAGCCCGAAAGCGTGGATATCGCCCCCCTCAAGATGTCTGTGGTCGCTCGCGAGACGCACTTCGAACCGGTGACGCGCCTGTCTCCGGTGCAGCAGATCGCCACGGCGGTCGGCGAAGACCTTGCGGCCCTCTCGGAAACCGCTGGAGAAGAGGCCATCTCGCGCCCGGCCGAGCCGGCCCGCCATTCCTCCGGCCCTCTCAAGGTGCTGCACCTCAAGCTCGAGCCGGAAGACCTTGGCGCCGTCGTCCTCAAGATGCGGCTCGTCGACAAGTCGCTGGAACTCGAGGTGGTGGCCTCCCGCCAGGAGACCGCCGATCTTCTCGCCAAGGACAGGGACATGCTGACGCGTGCGTTGCGCAGCTCGGGCTACACCGCCGATGTCGTGACCATAACCACCTCCACGTCCCCCGACAGCGGCCAGATGACCGGCGACAATCGGTCGAGCGGTCAAGCGTCAGCCGGGCAAGCCGGCGCACAGGCTGGTGGCAACCGGGATTCCAACAATGCCGCCGGTGGAGGCGATCGCCCGTCGGCCCGTCCGCAACCGATGGAAGGAACAGCCCATGAGGACAGTGGCACTGGCCGTTCTGGCGGCGATCTCTACCTTTAGCTCCATCGGTCGCGCGCCAGCCGAGGAACTGACCATCTGCGAACGAGAAATGCGGGCGGCGGCCGACGAGTACGGCATTCCGCTCGGCGTGCTCTATGCCGTCGGCATGACCGAGAGCGGCGGCAAGAAAGGTTTGCAGCCTCTGGCGATGAACATTGCCGGCAAACCCTACGTGGCGCCCAGCCTTGCAGAGGGCCTTGCTCGCTTCGATAAGGAGCGGGCTCGCGGCGTCAAGCTCATCGACCTCGGCTGCATGCAGATCAATCATCATTATCATGGCGGGCGCTTCGCCTCGGTGGCCGAGATGTTCGATCCGCACAAGAACGTCCAGTATGCCGCCCGCTTTCTCAACGAGCTGCGAGCCCGTCACGACACCTGGACCATGGCCGTTGCCCGCTACCATGCCGGCCCGAACAACAACCCGGCGCAGAAACGCTACGTTTGCCTGGTCATCGGCAATATGGTGAGACGCGGCTTTGGGGCATGGACTCCCAACTCGGCGGCCTTCTGTGGCCACAAGGGAAGTTGAGCCGGAACACACCCGATATATATGCAAATATACAGACCTCAAGCTTCGCAGGGCTTGACCGGTCAGATGATCGGCGTATACATGAATCCCAATGTGAATAGAAGATGAACTTCATTGGCAACAGTACATAATTTTATGGACTTTTTCGATATTTAATGACGCTTTTTGTCAGACAAATTCGACTGGTAGCGTTTCCATATACATAAACACATTTCCAGAAGCACATCGGACACATATAGCAAATCGTTGACCAATCTCCACTTCTCAACCTAGCTTATCCCCGACGTTGATCTTTACCACTAGGTCGATTGACGGGGAATGTGAGCTATGTTCGTCATCATTGATGATCGGAAGATCGTTACTTCCGGTTATACGTCAGGATTTGAACGAGAAGGGGTTTCCTCGATCGGTTTTCGATCGCCGGAGTTCCGAGACTGGATGGGGGCCGCGCCTGACAGCGACCTGTTAACCATCGAGGGCTTTTTGCTGGGCAGTTGCGAAGATCGTCAGTCGGTGCCGAAAATTATCCGTGAGAGATGCGGCGCTCCTCTGATCGCCTTCAGCGACGTTCCCAGCCTCGAGCAGACGTTGAATCTGTTCGCCGGCGGCGTCGATGACGTCGTCCGGCAGCCGGTCCACGTCCGCGAAATCATCGCCCGGGCCGGCGCCATCCAGCGCCGGGCCGGCGGCCAGACAGACGATTGCCGGATCATCGGGTCGATGCGCGTCTTCTTCGACGGGCGCGACCCGGAAGTGAACGGCGAACCTTTCGTGCTGCCGCGCCGCGAGCGCCGAATTCTCGAGTACTTGGTGCGAAACCAAAACAAACGCGTCACCAAGGAAAAGATCTTCGGCTTCGTCTACGGCTTCTGCAACGAAGAGGTCGAAGAGAGCGTGATCGAGAGCCATATCAGCAAGCTTCGCAAGAAGCTGCGAGCGCGTCTCGGTTTCGATCCCATCGATTCCAAGCGTTACGTCGGCTACATGCTGGTAAACGGCTGAACAAAATGGTCTCCGGCGGCGGTCCTGATGAGGGCCATCGCCGGAGATGCTTTGCTTGGCGGTCCATATACGGACACCTCACCGTCGCCATGGCTTTGGCGAAACAAAAAGCTGCAACGGTGATCGACTTACCGTGCAGCCCAGCTGCCAAGACGCTCGACAGCCGCGCGCGCCTCGGCTTCCCGAGCCGGCAACAGGCCGGCCATTCGCTCGCGATAGGCGGCAAGGATCGCGACCGGCGCACGATCCGGGTGTCCGGCATCGAACGGTGGCGCCGGTGCGTATTCAAGTCCGAGCTGCACCATCTGGGCCACGTCCGCGCCCGCGACCTCGGCCAGCACGACAAGCGAGAAGTCGATGCCGGCCGTCACGCCCCCGCCGGTGATCAGGTTGCCGTCGCGAACAACGCGCGCCTCATCGGGCACGGCGCCGTATAGCGGCAGCAAGTGCCGCCATGCCCAATGGCAGGCTGCGCGTCGACCTTTCAGAAGGCCCGCCGCGCCGAGGATCAGAGATCCGGTGCACACGGACGTGACATAGCGAGCGCTCATCGCCAAGCGTCTGATCTCTCCGACAAAGGCGTCGTCTAGCGCGACGGTCGTGGCGTTGGCGCCTCCGGGTACACAGATCAGATCGCAGGCCGAGATGTCCCCAAGTCGCTGGGTCGCGGCGAAGGTCAGTCCCTCGCTTGGCACGTCTCCGCCGGCGGCACTTGCAACGATCACCTCGCTACGTGGCAGACGCGAGAGAAACTGATGCGGTCCGGTAAAATCGAGATGTGTCATGCCAGGATAGATAGCGAAGACGATCCGGAACGGCGATGTGGTCACGGGTAACTCCCCCTCTTTTCGACTTGCTCCATCATGCCCAAGCGAGCACTTTGTCGAAATGACAAGGATCCCTCATTTTCAGTCATGACAAAGAACATCGGCATCTTTCTCTACAAGGACTTCCAGCTTCTCGATGCGTCGGGACCAATCACTGCGTTCGAGATCGCCGCGCGAGTGAAGCCCGATGCCTATCGCCTGGCACTCCTGTCGATCGAGGGAGGACTGATGGAGAGTTCGTCCGGCGCTGCGATGAACAGCGTGTCCGTGAACGATGCCCCGCCGTTGGATACGCTGGTCATTTCCGGTGGCAACGGCAGCCGCGACGTCATGCGTTGCACCGAGACGATCGCTTACTTGCGCGCTTGCGCTGCCAATGTCCGTCGGATGTGCAGCGTCTGCTCGGGCGCTTTTCCGCTGGCCGCGGCAGGATTGCTCGACGGAAAGCGCGTGACGACCCATTGGCGTCGGGCCGAACAGCTTCAGCAGCTCTTTCCATCGGTACGCGTGGAGATCGACCGCATTCACATCCGCGACGGCAACATATGGACATCGGCCGGGATCAGCGCCGGCATCGACCTCGCGCTTGCATTGATCGCCGACGATTTGGGCGAGAAAGTCGCCCGGCGGGTGGCACAGGAGATGGTCGTTTACTATCGCCGTCCGGGTGGGCAGTCGCAGTTCTCCGCGCTTGCCGACCTGGGTGGCGGCGACACTCGCTTCTCTCTCCTGCTCGAGTGGATGCGAGCCAATCTTGCCGAGAGGCTGACGGTGGAACAGCTCGCCGAGCGCATGGCGATGAGCCCGCGCAACTTCTCACGCGCCTTCCTGAACGTAATCGGGATCAGCCCCGCCAAGGCGGTCGAGCGCCTCAGGGTGGAGGCGGCGCGAGAGCGGGTCGAGAGTTCGCGCCAGCCAATCGAACAGATCGCGACGGCCGTGGGGTTTCGCGATCCGGAGCGGATGCGACGAGCATTTCTGAGGCGTTTCGGTCAGCCACCCCAGGCGATCAGGCGGTCCCAAGGTTAGCCGACTTCCATATCCGTCAGGTCTTCTTGGGGCGTCTTGCCGGCAAACTCACGTCGACGCGACCTTGCGCCGGTCAGACACAACGCGTGTCGCGATTGTTCAAGACGCAAAGCGCCTCCGAGTTCAGATAGTTCTCCGAGACCCATTTTCGGAGAGCCCACATGATCCTGCGATACACGATCCTCTATGTTACCGACGTTGCCTCCTCGCTCGACTTCTACGAACGCGCCTTCGCCCTGACGCGAACCTTCCTTCACGAGTCGGGCGATTACGGCGAGCTTTCTACCGGAGAGACAAGGCTCGCGTTCTCCTCGGTTGCTCTGATGACCCAACTGGGCAAAACGCCCGGCAAGCCCAACCCGAAGGCGCCCGTGTTCGAGATCGCCTTCGAAACCGACGACGTGAAGGCTGCCTTCGACCGAGCCGTCGCCGCGGGAGCGAAACCGATACAGGAGGTTCGTGATGAACCCTGGGGCCAGACCACGTCCTACGTCGCCGATCCCGATGGCTATCTGGTGGAGATTTGCTCGCCGGTCCAGTTGCCGAGCGCCGGCTGACCCAAGATCTTCTGCAGCGATGGGTTCCCGCGCAGTTGCGCGGGCGTCAGCCCGAACCATCGCACGAAGTCACGGGTCATGTGTGCCTGATCGCTGAAACGACACGCGTCGGCCACTTCGGCAAGCGGCGCGGCGTCGTTTAGCAATATCGCCGCCTGGCGGGCGCGCGCCAGCAATCGCCAAAAGTCGGGTGGCGGCAGATTTCGAGACAGAAAGTGCCTCTGCATGGTTCGGATCGAAACGCCAAGGCTCCGGGCCACTGCCGCCACCGTTGCCCCGGGCATGGTCAGGGCCGCGATAGCCGCGTCCAGATCGCTCCAGTCGCCACATGCATCGCCGAGAATCGTCTCGGCCAAATCAGGTGCGGCAGCAATCGCCTCGACGACGGGACGCGAGACATCCGCGCCTGGCCTCAGACGATAGCCGGAGATGTCGGTCCCCGGGCGCAACGCGGCGGGTCGAGGATGAAAATCGAACTCTGTGAGA
The DNA here is from genome assembly GCA_030603685.1 of Pleomorphomonas sp. GTDB lineage: Bacteria > Pseudomonadota > Alphaproteobacteria > Rhizobiales > Pleomorphomonadaceae > Pleomorphomonas. Next base: position 87 of record JAUVXG010000045.1, on the reverse strand, counting down.
ATGACTTCACAGGTCCCGTCGGGCTCGCGAACGACCAGCAGGTCACGGCAGCCATCCGGGAACACAATGTGGCGCTCTGCCTTGAGC
>JAUVXG010000190.1 GCA_030603685.1 Pleomorphomonas sp. | reverse complement strand
GACGGCCCGCTCGGCGACGCTTGCGGACCCCGGCAAGGATCGCCTGGCCAACCACCTGCGCCTTGCCGAGCAGCTCGGAGGCGAAGCCGTAACCGTTCCCGGCCAGGATGTCGCCCGTGATATCCTCCGCTACGCCAAGGCCAACAACTTCACGCATGTCGTCGTCGGCACGTCGGGCAAGGGGCGCTGGCGTGAGCTGTTCGAGGGATCGGTTTCGCACGACCTGATCCGTCGTGCCGGCGACATCTCCGTCCACGTCATTTCCGGCGCCGATCGCACGGCCGGACAGGCAAAGGGCGTCCGCACCGCATCGCCCGCCAGATCCATCCGGCTCAAGCCCTATCTCGTCTCGACGCTTTATGTCGCCGGCGCGCTGGCCGTCAGCGGCGCGCTCAACAGTTTCCTCGACGTCCGCAACCTCGGCCTCGTCTTCCTGATGGCGGTTCTGGCTTCGGCAATCACGTCGGGACTGTGGCCGGCTCTCTATGCCTGCGTTGCCAGTGCTCTCGCCTTCAACTTCTTCTTCCTCGAACCCAGGCACACCCTGACCATCAGCGATCCCGAAAGCGTGGTTGCCCTGGTGATCTTCCTCATCGTCGCCATGATCGCCAGCAACCTCGCCGCACGATTGCACCGACAGGCGACCGCAGCCAGGCAGAGGGCGAGGACGACCGAGAGCCTCTATCAGTTCTCGCGCAAACTGGCCGGCACCGGCGCGCTGGACGACGTACTCTGGGCGACCGCCGATCAGATTGCCGCCATGCTCCGCCTGCGCGTGGTCGTTCTGATGCCCGACGGCGACACGCTCGCCGTCAAGGTTGGCTATCCACCTGACGACACGCTGGTCGACGCCGACATCGCCGCCGCCCGTTGGGCCTGGGAGCACGAACAGCCCGCAGGACGCGGCGCCTACACCCTGCCCGGCGCCAAGCGGCTCTACATGCCTCTCCGGACGGGCCGGACGCCGATCGGCGTCGTCGGTCTCGACAATGACAAGCCCGGCCCGTTGCTGACGCCGGAGGAGCAACGGCTTTTCGATGCGCTCGCCGATCAGGCCGCCGTCGCCATCGAGCGAACCCAGCTCGTCGCCGACGTCGAGCGCGCCCGGCTGGCCGCCGAGGCTGACCGTCTGAGAACCGCGTTGCTGTCGTCGATCTCCCACGATCTCAAGACGCCGCTGGCCGGCATTCTCGGCGCCGCCGGAACGCTCAAGGACTACGCCGTCTCGCTGCCGGAGGCCGACCGGGCGGAACTCGTTTCGACGATCATCGACGAGTCGGAACGTCTGCACCGGTTCATCGGCAACCTGCTCGACATGACGCGACTGGAATCGGGCGCCATGCACCCGAACGCCTCGTTGCACTTCCCCGGCGACATCGTCGGCAGCGCCCTTCGTCGGGCCAACCACCTTCTCGCTCGGCACAGGGTCGACGTGGCGTTGCCGCCCGACCTGCCTATGCTCAATGTCGACGCCGTGCTTTTCGAGCAGGTGGTCTTCAATCTTCTCGACAACGCCGCCAAGTATGCGCCGCCGGCCTCCACCGTCGCCGTTCAGGGATGGCGGAGCGGCGACTACGTGGTGCTTCGCCTCGTCGACGAAGGCCCCGGCATTCCACCCGACGACCTCGAACGCATCTTCGACAGCTTCTATCGGGTTCGCAAGACCGACCACGTCCCGGCCGGTACCGGCCTTGGCCTCGCCATCTGCCGTGGCTTCGTCGAAGCGATGGGCGGCACCATCTCGGCAGAGAACCGCGCCGACCGCTCGGGTGCGATATTCACCATCCGCCTTCCCGTACCCACCCAAACACAAACCGCGAAAGACCCATCATGACAGTGCCGACGATCAAGATACTGGTCGTGGATGACGAGGCGCCCATCCGCCGCCTTCTGCGCGTCGGGCTGACCACTGAGGGCTATGTCGTCCGCGAGGCCGCCGATGCCGCCGATGCCATGGAAAGCCTCGCGGCTGAGAAACCGGACATCATCATTCTCGACCTCGGCCTGCCGGACATTCAGGGACACGACCTTCTGACCGGCTGGCGGCAATCCGGCCTGGAGTTGCCCGTCATCATCCTGTCGAGCCGCACCGACGAGGCGGGCATCGTCAAGGCGCTGGAAGGCGGCGCCGACGATTACGTCACCCCACCCTTCGGCGTCGCCGAACTGGCGGCGCGGATCCGCGTCGCCCTGCGCCAGCGCCTGCAGCAGCAGGGCGAGCGGCCCATCTTTCAGGCCGGGGAGCTTTCCGTCGATCTCGTCAAGCGCATCGTCAAAGTGGGCGCGCGAGAGATCAACCTCTCGCCCAAGGAGTACGACATCCTGCGTCTCATGGTGCAGCACGCCGGCAAGGTGCTGACCCACCAGCACATTCTTCGGCAGGTCTGGGGCGGATCGGCGGATGTCCAGTACCTCCGCGTCTACGTGCGTCAGCTCCGCCAGAAGATCGAGCAGAGCCCCGATCAACCCCAGTACATCCTGACGGAGACCGGGGTCGGATACCGCCTCCGCGCTGCCGACTAAGAGTCCCCTTCCCCAACGCCGCGCACCTCGACGCCAAACATGAGAAGACCATGGAACTCGCCGATTTGATCGATCCACGGGATGTGTTCATCGACCGCCAGGCCGCGTCCAAGGCGGACCTCCTGCGCGATCTGGCTCATCTCGCGTCCGGACGAACCGGCATCGACCAGGGCGCCATTCTCGAACCGTTGATCGGTCGCGAACGCCTTGGCTCCACGGGCATCGGCAACGGCGTCGCCATTCCCCACGCCAATGTGTCCGACCTTGCCAGCCCGTTCACGCTGCTGGTCCGCCTCAGGCAGCCGATCGATTTCGAGGCGATCGACGAGACGCCGGTCGACGTCGTGTTCCTGGCTCTTTCTCCGGCGCACAAGGGATCGTCACACCTCGGCCTGCTGGCTGCAATCGCCAGAAATGCGCGATCGGTCAACTGGTTGCATGCCGTTCGGCAGGCACCGTCGCCCGCCGAACTCCATCTCCTGCTGACCGCACCGGCCAACTGACCGATCGACGTCGGACGCTTTGATCAGCGCAGCAGCCCCTGCCCGCCGTCAATCCAGATCGGCGAGCCGGTGATATGCGACGACGCTTCGCTCACCAGGAAGGCGATGAGATGGGCAACGTCTTCCGCCCGCCCGGGCTCACCGCCGGTCAGCGGCACCTGCCCCTCCGGCCAGACCACCGGTATGGCGGTTTCCTCCTCGGCACGCTTCGTCGTGCTGTCGTCGATGTTGGTCTCGATGGCGCCCGGACAGACGGCATTGATCCGGATCCGATGGCGGCCGAGCTCCAGGGCCAGTTGCTGCACCATGGCGAGTTGGGCCGCCTTGCTGGCCGAGTAGGCGGTGGCGCCGGGTGAGGTGAAGGTCCGCGTACCGTTGATGGAGGAGACGACGACGATCGAGCCTCCGTCGCCGCTCTTGAGGTGCGGTACCGTGAAACGCAGAGTGAGGTATGTGCCACGCAGGTTGATGGCGATCGTCTCATCCCACTCCTCGGCCGTAATGTCCTCGATCGGCGCCCAGGTTCCGTTTATGCTGGCATTGGCAACGACGGCGTCCAATCGACCGAACCGTTCGACGAGACGTGAGACCGCTGCGCTCATCTGGTCTTCCTGGGAAATGTCGGCGTCGAGCGTCTCCACCTCCGCGCCGAAGTCGCGCATCAGCTTCGCCACGTCCTCGAGCTCGGATGGCGTTCGTCCGAGCAACCCGACGGCAAACCCATTGCGCGCCAGTTCGATGGCGGCCGCCCGCCCGATTCCAGACCCGGCGCCGGTCACCAGAGCGACTTTCGTTCTCGGCATGTCGTTCTCCCGAACAGATCTTGTGGCCTTGTGTACCCTTAGGTTGCAGACACTCGTCTTTTCCGCCTTTCGGACAGGCCTTCCGCTATCGCGATTGCCGTCTTCCAGTAGAGGACTCAATGAGCTATGATGACGACCGGCCCCATTTCCTTTGGTTGTATCGCCTTCGGCCGTTGCCGTTCCCCGAGTCTCCAAGATCTGTCCGGCCTGTTCTGATTTCCCGGCATGTTTCGACCGGCGAGCCCGAGCGGTGAGCCCTTTCGACCGATCGAACCGCCGTGCCAGACAAATGTTCCCTGCGTCCGCTTTCTCCCTGTTTCGGGGGAACCAATGCATGACGGTTTGGTTCCCAAGGCATCTGAGGCGTCCGGCCGCCATCTGGCACAAGAGGTGACGCAAGTGACCCGAAAGTTCGAAATCGCCCGCTCCGACAACGATGAACAAGGCGCGGGCAGGACTGCCCCGGACACGTTCCCCGGCGCTGGTCCCGAGGTACATCTGGTCAAGCGCTTCGAACCGCTGGCGGTCCTGGCCGTCGCTTCGGAGGCCTTCCCGGTCGTCAAGACGGGCGGTCTCGCCGACGTCATCGGCTCGCTGCCGAAAGCCTTGCTGTCACAGGGCATCGCCACCAGAACGCTCATTCCGGCCTATCCGACGGCACTCGCCAACTGCGAGGACCGCGAGATCGTCGGGCACATGTCGGTTCTTGGCGAGAATGTCACGCTATGGGCCAGCCATTGCCATGAGCTGGAGTTGCTTCTGGTCGACTGCCCCTCGCTGTTCGATCGGCGCGGCGGGCCATATCTCGACGATCAGGGCAGCGACTACGCTGACAACTGGCGCCGCTTCGCCCTTCTGTCGGCGGTGGGCGCCAAGATCGCCGCCGAGGGAGTGGACGACTGGCGCCCCGACCTCGTCCATCTTCATGACTGGCAGGCCGGACTGACGGCCGCCTACATGCGAGCCGCGGGTATTGACATCCCCACGGTCATTACCATCCACAACCTGGCCTTCCAGGGTCAGTTCCCGGCGAACTTGTTCCCGGCCCTCGGTCTGCCCGAGCATTTCTTCAACGTCGACGGGCTCGAGTACTATGGCGACATCAGCTTCCTGAAGGCCGGTATCCGGCTCAGCGATGCGGTGACCACGGTATCGCCGACCTATGCTCGCGAGATCCTGACCGAGGAGCAGGGAATGGGCATGGCGGGCGTGTTGCAAAGCCGCCGATCGGTCCTATCGGGCATCGTCAACGGTATCGACGAGGACATCTGGAACCCGCTCACCGACCCCTACATCGCCGAAAACTATGATCTCGACACCATCGAGCGGCGCAAGGAGAACCGTCAGGCGGTCGAACGGACCTTCGGCCTGATACCCGGGGACGGAGCAATCCTCAGCGTCGTCAGCCGACTGACCTGGCAGAAGGGCATCGATCTGCTGGCGCCCGTGGTGCAAGGCATCGTCGACCGGGGCGCGCGTCTCATCGTCATCGGCGAGGGCGACCCGGGCATTGTCTACACGCTGGCCGATCAGGCGCGGCGGCATTCCGGACGCGTCGTCGTGCATATCGGCTTCAGCGAGGAAGCGGCCCACCTCCTCCACGCCGGCAGCGACATCGTCGTGCAGCCGTCCCGCTTCGAGCCCTGCGGGCTGACGCAGCTCTACGCCCTGAGATATGGCGCCATTCCCGTCGTTTCGCGCACGGGCGGTCTGGCGGAAACGGTGATCGACGCCAACGAGGCGGCGACAGCGGCCGGCGCGGCCACGGGCTTCCATTTCCATCCCGGTTCGGTCGAGGATCTATACCAGGCCATCGACCGGGCACTGACCGCCTATGAAAGTGCCGACGCCTGGAATCGACTGCAGACGCAGGCCATGCGGACCAGCTTCGGTTGGGCACGAAGCGCGGAGCGTTACGCCTGCCTCTACCGGCGGCTCGTTCGCGGTCATACCCCGCCCTCGCAAGCGCATGGGCAGTAAGGTGGCGCGTCTCATCCCGGAACGAGCCAGAACCTCAGCACGGCCGCCAGAATGAAGACGACCGCCACCCCGGTGAGCCAGTAGCCGACAAACCACAGAAGGCGCAGCAAGGTCGGCCGCACGTTCATCAGTGATAACCTTCTTCCGGCCGTATCTTGCCGCGAAACACCCAGTAGGCGTAGGCGGTGTAGGCAAGGATGATGGGAATGAGCACCGCCGCCCCCACCAGCAGGAAGGCCAGACTGGCGCGCGGCGCCGCGGCTTCATGAATGGTGAGCGAGGGAGGAACGATGAACGGATAGAAGCTGATGCCGATGCCGACGAAACCCAGGACGAACAGTCCGAGAGAGGCCAGGAAAGGTTGCAAGTCCTTCTGGCGATTGAGTCCGGACAGGACGGCGGTAACGCAGGCAAGCACGAGCAACGGCACCAGAACGCTGAAGATCACTGCCGGAAAGCTGAGCCAGCGCCCCAGATAATGCGGTCCGATCAGCGGCGTCCAGAGGCTGAAGACGCCCATGCCGAGTAAGGTGAGATAGGTCGCGGGGCGGGCGATATCGCGCGCCCTCGCGGCAAGATCTCCGGTCGTCTTCAGCACCAGCCAGGTTGCGCCGAGCAGCGCGTAGCCGATGACCAGCGAAATGCCCGTTGCGATCGAAAAGGGCGTCAACCAGTTCCACCAACCGCCGGCGTAGGCGCGATCGACCACCGGAATGCCCTCGATGAGCGCCCCCAGGGCGATGCCCTGCGAGAACGCCGCGACCGTTGAACCGACGGAGAAGCCCCAGTCCCAGACAGACAGCCAGCGCGTGGTGCGCCAGCGAAACTCGAAGGCGACGCCGCGAAAGATCAACCCCAGCAACATGGCGATCAACGGCACGTAGAGCGCCGTCAGGACCGTGGCGTAAGCCAGGGGGAAGACCGCCATCAGCCCGCCCCCGCCGAGCACCAGCCATGTCTCGTTGCCGTCCCAGACCGGCGCCACGCTGTTCATCATCGTGTCGCGGTCGCGCTTGTCCCGGAAAAACGGAAAGAGAATCCCGATGCCGAGATCGAAACCGTCCATCACCACATAGGCCAGCACGGCGAAGGCGATCAGGAAGGCCCAGACGAAAGCGAGATCAATGCCCATGGGTCTCTCCCTGCTGTGTGCCCTGAGCGGGGCCCGGGGTGATGCCGGCCGTCCTGACCGGTCCCTTGTCCAGCACCTCCTCCTCGGCTTCCTCGGGCAGGCGTCCCATCAGTCGGAAGATGTAGAACACCCCAGCGCCGAAGACGAAAAAGTACACCACCACAAAGGCCACGAGCGACGTCGCGACCGCCGGGGCGGCGACCGGCGACATGGAGTCGGCGGTCAGCAGGTGGCCGTAGACCGTATAGGGCTGGCGTCCGACTTCGGTGGTAACCCAGCCGGCGAGCACCGCCAGGAACCCGGCCGGTCCCATGGCGACAGCGGCCCGGAGAAGCCGGCGGTCGGTCGTGAGCCGACCTCGCCACCAGGCGATGGCCGACCACAGTCCAAGGAGAAGCATGGCCATTCCCATTGCGACCATGACGCGGAACGACCAGAACACCACCGCCACCGGCGGCTCCAGTTCGTCCGGAATGGTGTCGAGACCGTCAAGCGGTTCGTTCCAGCCATGCCGGAGGATAAGGCTGGAAAGCCCGGGTATCGATATTTCGTAGTCGACCCGCTTGTTCTCCTGATCGGGCAAGCCGAACAGGATCAGCGGCGCCCTGCCCTCCGGATGGCTTTCGAAATGCCCCTCCATCGCCATGACCTTGGCCGGCTGATGCTCGAGGGTGTTGAGGCCGTGGAAATCGCCGGCAAGGATCTGCAGCGGTGCGACCACCGCGACCATGCCCATGGCCATCGTGAACATCGTCGCGCTGCGGCGGGGTGCGTGCGCCCTCAGGAGATGCCAGGCACCGCAGGCGCCGACCACCAGCGCCGTCGTGAGATAGGCCGCCAGGACCATGTGCACCAGGCGGTAGGGAAAGGATGGCGTGAAGATGATGGCCCACCAGTCGAGCGGAACGAACTGACCGACTTCGTTCACTTCGAAGCCCTGGGGCGTGTGCATCCAGGAGTTGGCGGCGAGAATCCAGGTCGCCGACAGCAAGGTGCCGATCGCCACCATTCCGGTCGCAAAAAGGTGCAGGCCATGGCCGACGCGCTTCAGGCCGAACAGCATGACGCCGAGAAAACCCGCCTCCAGGAAGAAGGCGGTCAGGACCTCGTAACCCATCAAAGGCCCGATGACAGGACCCGCCTTGTCGGAAAACACGCTCCAGTTGGTGCCGAACTGGTAGGACATGACGATGCCGGACACGACGCCCATCGCAAAGGCGACGGCGAAGATCGTCTTCCAGAAATCGAACAGTTGCTCATAGACCTGCCGCTTGGTGATGAGCCAAAGCGCGTTGAGCACGAAGAGATAGCTCGCAAGCCCGATCGTGAATGCGGGAAAGACGATGTGGAACGCGATGGTAAAGGCGAACTGCGCCCGCGCGAGCAACAAGGCATCCAGATTTTCGAGCATCAAGCGCGTCCCCTTTCCCCAGCCGTGACCTCACTCATCCTCGCCGAAGACCGGCGAGCGACCACGGCGCCAGAGAGGCGCGTCCACTCCCGCATTGACGCGCATGTCCGACGCGTAACGCTCACCATCGGAAAAAGTTCCAAGGGTGGGTGGCGCCTCCCTGCTTTCGAAGCGTCTTTATTGTTGGACCGCGTGCGGTGGGAAATCCTTCTGATCCTCGCCACGACCAAGATTTCCGCCGAGGCGGATTACCCCGACAACCACGACAACGACGAGCAGCAGCCCCAGGGCGAGCATCAACGGATTGGCACGCATCTTCGGATCCTCATGGTGCATTGGTTCTCTCGCCCAACTCGAAACATGTGAACGAGTTCCCATTAGCTTCGGAAATCGCCGTTTTCGGGAACCGAACTCCGTCTCACGGCTTCCATAGTGGACAATCCAACAGAGGACGGCGAGCGATGGTGACTTTCAGCGTTCTGTTGACGGGCCTGTTCGGCCTCCTTCTGCTGGGCGGCGGCATCTACCTCGTCGTTCTCGGCGGCAGCGTCTACTATGTTCTCGCCGGCGGCGGCATTCTGATCACTGCCCTTCTTCTTCATCGGCGCAGCGCCCATGCCCTCATG
>JAUVXG010000011.1 GCA_030603685.1 Pleomorphomonas sp. | reverse complement strand
TCAACGCCAAGGCCGCCGGCGAGCCGCGCATCACGCTCACCCTGCCGCTGCTGTTGGGTGCCGATGAAATCCTGCTGCACATCGAGGGCGCCGAGAAGCGCGCCGCCTTCGAGAAGGCCGTGGCCGGCGACGACGTGCTGGAGATGCCGGTGCGCAGTCTTCTCAAGTCGGAGAAGCTGGTCAAGGTTCTCTGGTGTCCTTGAAAGTCCGGCCCGAAACTCTACTGAGCCGGGCATCTAGCTTCGAGTTCTGCCGAGCCTCAGCGAGTTTCGAGCCAAACTTTCTGCGACCCTAACTTTTGGCGGCCCGGTTTTGACCGGGCCGTTTTGCATTTGTGGGGCGTCGAGCGGTTCGATGTGACATAATTGGCCGCCTTGTCATAAAACTGAGAAGCTGTCGGGACAAAAGGAGGAAACGGGAAGGGCGAGTTGCCGTTGATTCCCGTCTCGGAGAAGATGCGACACGCATCTTTGTTTGCCATGACCGACGCCAATACTACCCGAAGCCTCAGAGCGCTGTTCCTGTCGGACATTCATCTCGGCACGCGCGACTGCCAGGCGGATCTTCTGCTGGACTTCATGCGGGTCCACGAGGCGGAGACGATCTATCTCGTCGGCGACATCGTCGATGGCTGGCGGATGCGACGCTCCTGGTTCTGGACGCAGAGCCACAATGACGTGGTCCAGAAGTTGTTGCGCAAGGCCCGCAAGGGCGCGCGCGTCGTCTACATTCCCGGCAACCACGACGAGTTCCTGCGCGACTACCTCGGCACCCATTTCGGCGGCGTCGAGGTGATGGATCGCTGCCTGCACGAGGCGGCGGACGGCCGCCGGTTCCTGGTCATCCACGGCGATCAGTTCGACGTGGTGGTGCGGCATGCCCGCTGGCTCGCCTATCTCGGGGACTGGGCCTACGAGACGGCGCTCTGGATCAACACGTGGCTCAACAGGGCCAGACGCTCCATCGGGCTGCCCTACTGGTCGCTGTCGGCCTGGGCCAAGCTTCGGGTAAAGAATGCCGTCAACTTCATCGGTGCGTTCGAGGATGCGCTCGCCTACGAGGCGCGGCGTGTTGGCGCCGACGGCGTCATCTGCGGACACATTCACCACGCCACCATGCGCGACATGAACGGCATCGCCTATGTCAACACGGGCGATTGGGTGGAGAGTTGCACGGCGATCGCCGAGAACCACGACGGCAGCCTGGAAATCATCCGCTGGACCCGTCTCGAGCACGAACGGCGGCAGCCGCTGATGCTGCCGCGCGCCGAGGCCGCGGAATGACGCGCATCACCGTCGTCACCGACGCCTGGCATCCGCAGGTCAACGGCGTCGTCCGTTCGATCGAGCGTACCAACGCCGAGCTGATCGCCATGGGGGCCGAAGTCACCATGGTGACGCCGGACCTGTTCCGGACGATCCCGCTGCCGAGCTACCCGGAGATCCGGGTCGCCATCTCCACCTACCGTCGCGTGGCGCGCGAGATCGAGCGAGGCCAGCCGGCCTATGTCCACATCGCCACCGAGGGGCCGCTTGGCCTCAAGGCGCGCAAGTGGTGCCGTCGTAACGGCATGCCCTATACAACCAGCTACCACACCCGCTTTCCCGAGTATGTCGCCGCACGGCTGCCAGTGCCCGAGTCCTGGCTCTACGCGCTGGTGCGTCGCTTCCACAATGGTGGCGCCGGCTGCATGGTCGCCACCGACACGCTGGCGGCCGAACTGTCGGCGCGCGGTTTCCGCAACCTGATGCGCTGGGGGCGGGGCATCGACGCCGATCTGTTCCGGCCCCGCCCGGACGAGGCGGGGATGTTCGATCATCTGCCGCGGCCGATCTTCATCAATGTCGGACGCGTCGCCGTCGAGAAGAACCTCGAGGCCTTCCTGGCGCTCGATCTGCCGGGCTCCAAGGTGGTGGTGGGCGACGGGCCGCAGCGGGCGAGCCTCGAACGTCGCTACCCGAACGTCCACTTCGCCGGCGTCAGGATTGGCGAGGATCTCGCCCGCGCCTATGCCTCGGCCGATGTCTTCGTGTTTCCCTCGCGGACCGACACCTTCGGCAACGTGCTTCTCGAAGCTCTGGCCTCGGGCCTGCCGGTTGCCGCCTATCCGGTGATGGGGCCTCTCGACATACTCGGCGACAGCGACGCCGGCATTCTCGACGAAGACCTGAGGGCCGCCTGCCTCGGCGCGCTCGAAATCGACCCCGCAGCGGCGCGCGAGCTGGCGCTGTCCTTCAGTTGGCGGCGCGCGGCCATGCAGTTTCTCGACAATGTCCGGCTTGCCAACGGCGAAACGCTGGATGAGGCGCCCTTCGTACCGGCGACAGCGTAGACCAATCCGGCGAAGCTGGCTCGCCAGCAGGTTTGGCTCTCTGCGAGAAATTCCGGATTATCAACCTTGCCCCGCCCTTGTCGGAGCGGATTGCATGGTTGGGCTCCAGGCGGCGTTCAGACGGTCAGATCGACGTTCTTGCCCATGCCGGCCGGCGGCGGGGCAGACGCTGCCGACTCCGCGGCCTTGCTCAGAAGGTCGGCTGCGGACTGGTCGGACTTGAGGGCCATCTTCATCACAGCCATGCCGATATCGCTCTTGGCGCTGGCCTGCAGCATGGTCGAGGCGGTCGTCGCAATGTCCATATTCGGTCCTCGCGCCAGCTGGTCGTTCCGGTCGCCAGAGTAGGCGACCGAAAGATTGACAAGTCGTTACGCCCGGTAGCGTCGATGGAGCGAGAACCGGGCGCCCAAGGCAACGGGCGGCTCGAGACGAACGTCTCGCGCCTCCGGGGAAGCGCGCAGGGTGGGCTGAGCCGGCTCAGGAGAACAGCGCCTGCCGTTCGGCCTTGGTCATCTTGGCGAAGGGATCGTCGGAATCCTTGCCCTGACGCACGGTGTCCGACACTTCCTTCAGCGCCTCTATGGCCGTATCGACGGCATCCGAGGCGATGGCCAACGCTTCGTCGGTCGGCTCAACCTCGGCTTCCGGCTCGTCTGTCTCGGCGGCATCGAACGCCACGCTGTCGGCGGGCGTCGTAGCATCTTCGTCGGCCTCGACGGCGTCGAACTCGATACTGTCGGCGAGGGTCGCGGCATCTTCCGGCAGATCTTCGCTCGCCTCGATGGCGTCGAACTCTATGCTGTCGGCAAGCGTCGCAGCGTCTTCGACCGGGTCTTCGTCGGCTTCGACGGCGTCGAACTCGATACTGTCGGCGAGGGCTGCCGCGTCTTCCGGCAAGCTCTCCTCGGTGTCGATCGAGTCGAAGTCGATGCTGTCGGCAAGCGCTGCGGCGTCTTCGGGCGCGTCGGTGGGAATGGAGTCGAAGTCGATCTGTCCGTCGGCCCCGACCATCGACGGGGCAGGAGCCTGCCCGAGCCCTGCCATGGCCTCGATGCGCTCGAAGTCCATCTCGTCTATGGCGTGGCTGGTGACGGCGTCGAGAGCCGCGCGATCGGCATCGGCGTCCTCGACCAGAAGATCGTCAACGAGGTGCTGTTCGATGCCTTCGCCGGCCAATGCAGGGCCATTGAGGAGGTGGGCATCGGGCCGGCTGTCGTGGGCGTTGACTTCGACGCGGCGGTCGATCGAGGTCTTGTGGACCTCGTCGTCGTCCATGCCCCAGATCTCGATCATCGCGTTGATGCGGTTTTCGAGATAGCGCAGGACCTGCACGACCTTCTGCGTGCGCTGGCCGGTCAGATCCTGGAACGAACAGGCCATGTAAATGTTGGTGGTGAGGTTTTCGACCTCGTCGCAAAGCGCGTTGTCGACGCCGGCTTCGCGCATGGTCCAGGCCAGCTCCTGAATCTTCTCGGCCGAGCCAAGGATCTCGGAAGTGGCACCCTCGGTCTGCTCGACGATGGCATCGAGCTCGTTGGAGGCGCGGTCGAAGCGGCTCAGCGGCGAACGGCCGTCGCTCTTGATCTGCGCGATCTCCAGCTTGGTGCGCTCGATGGCGTCCTTCATCTCGCCGATGTCGAGACGAATGCGGTCGGCGTCCGGGCGACGCTCGCGTTTCAGCAGGGTCTCAAGGCGGCCTATGGCGCCCATCACCAGATCGGTATCGGCCGACCGATGACGCCGTGCGTATTCGAAGAGGAACCAGCGGCCCTTTTCCGTCTCCATGACGGCGGCTTCGATGGCCTCGTAATCGGATTCGCGCAAGGGCGAGAGGGCTTGCGAATTTTCCATATTTTCGCCGCAGACCCCTTTGTAGACTAAACGGACCAAGCTACAGGTAAAGCGCCGGCCGAAGACAGGCAAGCGATTCAATCGGGCGAGCCGCCATCATCGCCGCGAATCCTTCACAACGAGTTTATGCCGAGTTGCACCGTTGACAAGAATGATCGGGCGATTTGCCCCCGCCTATTTGATGAGCGCTTTTTACGCCATCGCCTTCTTCGTCAATGGAGTGATGACCCCATTCTTTCCTGTTTTGCTGCAGGTCAAGGGGCTGAGCGGCGAACAGATCGCCTTCGTCTTGGCGACGCCGCAGGTGATGCGCATGTTCACCATGCCGGTGGTGAGCGGCCTTTCGGACCGGGCGGGCGACCGACGCCACGTGATGGCCGGCGTCATCGGCCTGACGCTTGGCTTTGCCCTTTTGTTCGGCATGGCCAATGGCGATATCGCGGTCATGGCGGTCGGCGCCGTTCTCCTGGTGCTGTCGTATTGCGTCGGGCCGCTTGCCGACGCCTTCGCCATGATCATGGACCGCAACGGCCTCGGCGAATACGGCAAGATGCGGCTCTGGGGCTCGGTGTCCTTCATTCTGGGCAACGTGGTCGGCGGCTACGCCATGGACCACTCCGGGTCGACGGCGGTGTATCTCCTGGTGCTGTTCGGCTTTGCCGTGGCCATGCTGTCGACGGTGGCCATTCCACCGCCTCCGCCGGCCAGCACCCAGTCCTCGGCGGCGGCGCTGACCGTGCTGCGCAAGCCGGCCTTCCTGGCCGTGCTTCTCGGGCACGCGGTCAATCAGGCAGGACACGCCGCGCTCTACAGCTTCGGCACGATCCTGTGGCGTGCCAACGGCTTTTCCGACTTCACCATCGGCATCTTCTGGGCGATCGGCGTCATTGCCGAGATCATCCTGTTCGCCTTGGCCGGACGGATGTTCCGCGTCGTCTCGCCATTGAAGCTGATGGCCGGCGGCGCGGCGATCGGCTGCCTCCGCTGGCTGCTGTTCTCGCTGGATCTGCCGCTCTTGCCGACGCTGGTGCTGCAGGTGATGCACGCGGGTTCCTTCGCGCTCGCCCACATCGGGCTGATGCGCTTCCTGCGCGAAGTGGTGCCGACCGAGCGCGCGGCGTCGGCGCAGGGCACCTTCGTCATCTTCAACGGCCTTGCCATGGCGCTCGGCACGGCACTGGCCGGACGGCTGGTGCCGGCGCTCGGCTCGGACATCTACGTGGTGATGTCGATCTTCCCGATCCTCGGCCTGATCATCCTGACGGCCGCCGGCGGCGGCGCCCGCCGTCTGCCGGCGCACGACGCGACGACGACCGTCAGCGTGGTCGCAGGAGAAGCCACGGCCAGGTGACTTCGGCCTCAGCCCCAGAGGTCGGGGTAGGGCGGATGGACGATGGAGCCGGAGAACATCAGGCCCGGGGTCCGGTCGCGGGCCAGGAGGAGCGGGCCGTCGATGTCGGCATACTGGGCGCGCTGGGCGGCGACGAAGGCCGGCGCCATGGCCAGCGAGCTCGACACCATGCAGCCGACCATGACGATCAACCCTTCCTCCTCGGCGGCGGCGATCATGTCCAGCGCCTCGGTGAGGCCGCCGGTCTTGTCGAGCTTGACGTTGACGGCGTCATAGCGGCCGACGAGCCGCTTGATGTCGGCGGTGGTATGGGCGCTTTCGTCGGCGCAGACGGGCACCGGCCGCTTGGCCTCGTCGAGATAGTCGTCGGCGCCGGCCGGCAGCGGCTGCTCGATCATGGCGACGCCGAGCTCGATGCAGGCTTCCATCATTTCCGGGAACATTTCCGGCGTCCAACCTTCGTTGGCGTCGACGATGATGCGGCTGCGCGGCGCGGCGCGGCGAATGGCGACAAGGCGTTCGCGGCCGCCGTCGCCACCGAGCTTCACCTTCAGCGTCGGCCGGTCGCTGGCCGATCTGGCAGCTTCCGCCATGGCGTCGACGCTGTCGAGCGAGATGGTGAAGGCCGTATTGACCGGTTCGAGCGGCGGCAGGCCGAGCAGATGGGCGACGCCGCGCTGGGTCGCCTTGGCCTCGAGGTCGATCAGCGCGCAGTCCAGCGCGTTGCGGGCGGCGCCGGGCGGCATGGCCGCGCGCAGGGCAAAGCGGTCTCCACCCTTCTCGATGAAGTCGCGGACGGTCTCGATCTGCGCCATCACGCTCTCGACGGTTTCGCCGTAGTGGGCGTAGGGCACGCCTTCGCCCCGTCCCGACACGGCGTCCTCGGTGATGGTGGCCTCCACGACGACCGCCTCCGTCTTGGAGCCGCGGGAAATGGTGAAGGTGCCGGCGATGGGAAACCTCTCGACGGCTATGCTGAGCTTACGCAAGGCGACCTCACATTGATTTCCGCGGCGGCGGGCGGCTTCGACGGATGCCGCCGGCACGACGCCGGAAAAGCGTCCCATCTTGGGGACCGAACAACTGTCCGTTTCAGTCAACTTTGTCCATCAGTTGGTCCACGGACGCTCGACCTCCGCGGTCGATCACGCCCCAGACTAGAGATATCAAGGCCGAATGGGAATCCTTAAAGGGGTGCCGCTAGGTCGAAACCCTTATCTTTGGTCTAGCTGGCGGAGGTCGCGCGTCGACAGCGAAGCACAGCGCGTTCGAGGCTGGCGTCGGCGGCCGACGCTGATGTATCGTGCGTTCCTGTATTCGTCGTTACCGAGTCACAGGATCGGCGGGATGCTCGGCTGCGGCGCTTTTGGCGCGGCGAGAGTGCTCAAGGAGTGATGGCGTGCGGTCGGCAGATGGGGCGCGGGACGATGTGACGGTGCTCGGCATTGCCGGCGACTGGACGGTGGAAACCGTCGGCAAGGTGTTGCCTTCCGTCGCGGACAAGGTGGCGCCCGGCCGGCATCTCGTATTCGACGGCAGCGAACTCGGGCGGTTCGACACCGCTGGCGCCTGGGCGCTCATCGGGCTGATGCGTCAGCAGGAGGAAGCCGGCGGTTCGTCCGAGCTCAAGGACTTTTCCGAGCCGGCGGCGACGCTGATCGCCGAGATCGATCCGCTCGGCCGCGAGCAACTGCCGACGCCGCCGCGCGTCAATCCGGTCACCTGGACGCTGGAGGAGGTTGGTCGCGGCGCGGCCGGCATCGTCGAGGATGCCGTCCTTTTGCTGGCCACCCTGGGGGAGGCGTCGGTCGCCTTCGTCGACGTGCTGCTTCTCAGGCGGCGCATGCGCTGGGCGGCCCTGTTCAACAACATCAGCCGCGCCTCCATCCAGGCGGTCCCGATCATCGCGCTGATGAGCTTCCTGATCGGCATGATCATCGCCCAGCAGGGCGGCTTTTACCTCTCCACCTATGGCGCCGACCTGCTGGTCGTCGATCTCGTCGGCGTGCTGACCTGCCGTGAAATCGGCGTGCTTCTCACCGCCATCATGATCGCCGGCCGTTCCGGCGCGGCCTATACGGCCGAGATCGGCTCGATGAAGATGCGCGAGGAGGTCGACGCGCTGAAGGTGCTGGGCCTGTCGCCGGTGGAGGTGCTGGTGCTGCCGCGCCTGTTGGCGCTGGTCATAGCCCTGCCGATCCTGACGCTGGTGTCCGACCTGGCGGCGCTGGCCGGCGCCTGGGTGGTCGGGCTTTTCTACATCGGCATTCCGACCGACGTGTTCCTTGATCGCCTCAAGGCGGCGTTGACCATCACCTACGTGCTGATCGGCCTTGCCAAGGCGCCGTTCATGGCTGCGATCATCGGCCTGATCGCAGCCGTCGAGGGCATGAAGGTGAAAGGCTCGGCCGAGTCGCTCGGCGAGCACACCACGGCGGCGGTGGTGAAGGCCATCTTCATGGTGGTGGTCACCGACGGCGTTTTCGCCATGATCTTCGCGACGATCGGAATCTGACGGATGAACGGCGAGGCGACGCGGCAGGGTGAGAAGGAGCGCGAGGCGGTGATCACCGCCCGGGGGCTCGTGGTCGGTTTTTCAGGCGAGCCGATCCTCGAAGACCTCGACATCGACGTCTGGCGCGGCGAGATCCTGGGTGTCGTCGGCGGCTCGGGCACCGGCAAGTCGGTGCTGCTCAGAACGATCATCGGTCTCAACCGGCCCTCGTCCGGCACCATCCAGGTGTTCGGCAAGGATTTCGACGACATCTCCGGCCAGGAGCGGCAGGACATCGGCCGGCGCTGGGGTGTGCTGTTCCAGCAGGGCGCGCTGTTTTCCTCGCTCACGGTGCTGCAGAACGTGGCGGTGCCGCTTCATGAGCACATGCGACTGCCGGAGAAGCTGGCCGACGAGCTGGCGCGGCTGAAGATCGAGATGGCCGGTCTGCCGGCCGATGCCTGCGCCAAGTATCCGGCGGAACTGTCGGGCGGCATGATCAAGCGAGCGGCCTTGGCGCGCGCGCTGGCGCTCGATCCGGACATCGTCTTCCTCGACGAGCCGACGGCCGGCCTCGATCCCATCGGCGCCGCCGAGTTCGACCAGTTGATCCTGAAACTGCGTGACACGCTGGGTCTTACGGTGTTCATGGTCACGCACGATCTCGACAGCCTGGTGACCATCACCGACCGCATCGCCGTGCTCGGCAATCGTCGCGTTCTCGTCGACGGGACCTTCGCCGAGCTCAAGTCCTTCGACCACCCATGGGTGCGCGCCTACTTCAACGGCCCGCGCGCCGAGCACTTTACCGTCGGATAGGAAACGCCATGGAATCTCGGGCCAACTACGCGGTGATCGGCGCCTTCGTCCTGGTCATGCTGACGCTTGGCCTCGCGTTCCTCGGCTGGCTCGGCAACGCCGGAGAAAGCCAGCGGCAGGCCGAGGTGCGCGTGGTGTTCTCGGGCGCCGTCACCGGCCTTTCCACCGGTTCGGGGGTGCTGTTCAACGGCATCAAGATCGGCGAGGTGCGCGAGCTGAGGCTCGACGAGAAGGATCCGCGCACCGTCATCGCCATCATCCGCGTGAACCGCGACGTGCCGCTCAAGACCGATACCCGCGCCATGCTGTCCTATCAGGGGCTGACCGGCGCCGCGACGCTTCAGCTGGAGGGCGGCTCGCGCAACGCGCCGGGTGTGTTCGATGTGGCGCCCGACGGCATGCCGACCATGCTGGGCGAAATCTCTCCCTTCCAGGACATTCTCGAGAGCGCGCGCAACGTGCTGACGCGCGCCGACAGCGCCATGGCGGCGATCGACGATTTCGTGACGGAGAACGGCCCCGCCTTCAATCGCACCGTCAACAACGTGGAGAAGTTCTCGGCGGCGCTCGCCGACAACTCCGACAACATTTCCAAGGCAATGGGCTCGATCTCGTCGGCGGCCGACTCCATCGGCGACATCTCGCGCGACCTCAAGGGCGCGGCGGCGCAGGTGACGCGGATCCTCAACGCCGTCGATCCGCAGCGGGTGACGGAGATCACCGAGCGGCTCACAGCCTCCTCGGAGCGGCTGACCGCCGTGCTGGAGCGTGCGAAGGTGATCGCCGATGGCATCGACCCCGAAGCGGTCAATGGCGTCGTCAACAACATCGCCGACGCCGCAAAGACGCTCGACGAGACCGTCGCCCAGGCGAAGGCGATCCTGACGGCGGTCGATCCGCAGGAAGTCGACCGTCTTGTGGCGAGCATCACCGCCACCTCCGACGAGTTGCGCGCCACCGCCGCCCGGGCCGACGAACTCCTGGCGGCGGTCGACACCGAGAAGGTGCGGTCGGTGGTGTCGGCGGTGGATACCGCCTCGCAGAACATCGCGGCGGCGTCCGGTTCGCTCGGCATGGTGGTCGATGATGCGCGCCAGACGCTCGGCGCGGCGCGCGGCGTCGTCGAGGCGGTCGATCCGGCGAAGGTCCGGTCGACGGTGACCGACGTCAGCGATTTCGCCGCCATGCTCAAGGGCTACAAGCCGCAGCTCGACGCCATCATGGCCGACGTCAACCGCGCCTCGGCCAGTCTTGCCAACCTTGGCGATACCATCGATGCGCGGACGCCCGACGTCGACCGCATCGTGCGCGACACGCGGACGCTCGCCGAGCAGCTGAACGGCATCGCAGCGCGGGCCGACGGCATTCTCCAGAAGGTGGACGGTTACGTCACCGGTGACGGGCAGGGGCTCGTTGCCGAAGCGACGGCGGCGGCGAAGTCGATCCGCGAGGTGGCCGACAAGCTGAATGCCCAGGTCGGACCGATCACGGCCAACGTGTCGAAGTTCTCCGGTCGCGGGCTCGACAGTTTCGTCGCGCTGGCCGAGCAGGGGCGGCAGGCGTTGGCACGGCTTGACCGCGTGCTGCAAGGCGTTGAAAAGAATCCGCAGCAGTTCATCTTCGGCGGACAGGGCGTGCCGCAATACGCACCGCGCCGCTAAAGGGGACCATGGATCGCAACGGCTTTCGGCCTTGTGCGTTGTATCTCGCGCATCCGGCCGTTTCGAAAGGGCCGCAGCGGTTCGGGCAGATGCTCTAGGAGGCTATGTTGGTTTCAGCTCATCCGGGACGGCGATTGGTTTCCGCTGCTGCGCTCTGCCTGGCGATCGCGCTCGCTGGCTGTTCGACGCTCGGTCTGGGGACGACGCCGAAACCCGATGACATCTACGATCTCGCCGCTCCCACGGCCTTCGACGGTGCGGCCAGACGGTCTTCTGCCCAGATTCTCGTGCCCTTGCCGAGCGCCAACGATGCGCTGGCGTCGGAGCTGATCGCCGTGCGCTCCGACGGCGGCGCGATCTCCTACCTGCCGGGTGTGTCCTGGTCGGACGAACTGCCGCCGCTGGTGCAGACGATCATGGTCCGGGCCTTCGAGAACTCGGGCCGGGTGAAAGCCGTCGGCAAGCCGGGCGAGAGCCTCGCCATCGACGATCAGGTGATCGTCGACATTCGCGCCTTCGAGCTGGATGTCACCGGCGCTCCCGCCGCGCACGTGGCGTTCGGCGTCAAATTGCTCGACGAGCGGACGGGCAGGGTGCGCGCAAGCCGCGTGTTCGACGTCAGCCGTCCATCGGCATCCGATCGACCGAAGGATGCCATCGCCGCCATCGACCAGGCCGTGTCGGCGGCGGTGGCCGACGTGGTGACCTGGACGGCGTCGACGCTGTAGTTCGGCGTTGCAGTCGCTTCACCAGCGAAGGATGCGGCGGCCGAGCAGGAAGCCAATCGCGGTCACGATGGCTATGGCGATGGTGTACCAGGTCGCGACAAACAGCGGGCTGTCGTCGGGGCAGTGCCAGGCATAGATGGCGGCAGCGATGCCGCCTGCCGCGAGTCCCGCCGCCGCGCCAGCCAGTCCAGGGCTTTCCGGCGCGCCCTGGCGGACCGAGTAGAGCAGGGCGGCGAGAGGTGCGATCGCAAGGGTGGGCACGAACACCAGGCAGAAGCTCCAGTGTTGCCCTTTCAGGCTCGTCTCCCATGCGCCTTGCGGCAGAACGGTCAGCTCGGTCGCGACACCGGCGAGCAGGACGAGCAGAGGCCAGAAGAGTGAGAAGGCCGCCGAGCGGAGGGATAGCCCGGGCTTGCCGATGAGGAAGGCGAGGCGGGTGGAGGCGATCGCCAGCAGCAGGGTGAGGCCGAGCTTGAACATGACGCGCGGTGTCTCGATCGCGTCGGACATGTTGTCCCGGATGCCGTAGGTCGACAGTAGCAGGCCGGCGGAGATCGTGAGACCGATCGCCAGCGCGACCAGGAAGACGTGTCCGAAGCGGACGCGCACCTTGGCATCCTTTGCCAGCAGTTCGATCAGATCATCCGTTTGCACGTCCGTCGCTCCGATAGAGGGCGGCCAGCCCTTTCAATGCCCTGTGCAGCGCCACCCGTACGGCGCCTTCCGTCATCTGCAATCGCTCGGCCGTTTCGCGAATGCCTGCGCCACCGAGCGAGATGGATCGCACGATCTCGCGTTGCGGGTCCCGCAGGCTTTCCACCATGCGGTCGACGTCGACGTGCTCGGCGGCTTCGGCCTGTGGCGCGGCCTCGAGGGTTTCCATCACGTCATCGATGGGAACGCTGACTTGGCGGCCGCGTCGGCGCAGGCTGTCGATCAGCTTGTTGCGCACGATGGACGACAGCCAGGGACCGACGGGTCGCGAGACATCCCAGGTTCCGCGTTTCAGGTGAACGGCCAGCAGGACTTCCTGCACCACGTCCTCCACCTCGCTCGGCGGCGCTCCGTATTGGGCGCACCGTCGGCTGGCGATCGATCGAAGATAGGGCGTCACGGCCTTCAGGAAGCGATGGTAGGCCATCGTGTCGCCGGCCATCGCCGCGCACATCCAGGCCGCCCACTCCTCTTCCCGGGCCGAATGGTTCATCCGCCATGTCCCCCCGCGCGGACCGGCATCGTCGTTGTCGCCGCTTGGCAGGCGCCTGTGAGGCGACAAGGTGACACCGGCGCCAGATGAACCCATCGACTGGCAAAAGGCAAGAGAACCCGACCGGCGCTCCATCCCTGGCGAACCGGAGGGCGAAAGCGCCAGAGCTGTGTCGGCCCCGGTCACGATGGACGAGCGCCGCGGCAAGAGATCCTCGCGATCAGATGGTCGAGGGAGAGGCGCCCCGGCCCGTGCCGCATCAGGGCAAGTGCCATCGCCGCCCATGTCAGGTGGATCGGCCAGCCATCGGGGACCGTGATCTGGATGATGGCCGTCATCACAAGCAGGCCAAGGGCGGCGAAGCGAGCGCCTAGCCCCAGAACGAGCAGCACCGGAAGCACGACCTCGCCGCAGCCGGACAGGAACGCCACCACTTCCGGTGCCGGGAAAGGGTAGGGCCCTCCGGGCAGATGCAGCATGAACTCCTGGCTGAACAGATAGACCGCCGTGTCGTTCAGTCGCAGGAAGCCATCCCATTTCAGGATGCCGGACTGCCAGAAGGGAACGGCAAGGGCAACGCGGAGGACGGCCTGCACGATGTCCGGCTGCGCCATCCTGCCAACGAGGCCGTCAGCCGACGTCACGACCCTGGCGAGGGAGATGCGCGCACCATGGCGAGGCATTGAATCAGGCAGGCTCGACATTGGAGGTCTCCATCTCGGCGTGGGAGAAAGCGCCGGCCGCGATCATTCCGCCGATGGCGTCGGAGAGATCGAAGGCTGGCTCGACCGCGAAGGCTGCACCGGCCGCCGTCGCCAGGGGGTGTCCGGCAATCAGCGCCTTGAGGAAGACGAGATTGCCGGGAGGCAGGAGACGGACGGTCACCTCGTCGTCGACCCGCGTGATCAGTCCGTCCTCGGGCCGGTCTTGCACGCGGCCTACCGGGGCGGCGCTCCTGTTCATGGCAAAGACCGTGATGGCCGGATGGACCGAGGAGATCAACCGCGTTGCCGGATGCGGGACAAAGACGAGCGCCCCGAGCCCTTCGGGCGGCACGCTCGACAGCGTCTCGGCCGTGAGGGCGGGGGCGTCGGCAGCGTGATAGCTGTCGAGCCACAAGCGCTCGATCCGCGCCACGTCCGAAAGCCAGGGCATGTCCGCCGCATGCTCGTAGCGGTCGATGAAATCGGGAAAGGCGCGCCCGTATTCGAACAGAAGGGGCGAGGTTGGCGGGGTCTCCCGCACATGGAAGCGGGCCATGGCGCGGAAGAAGTCCGCCCCCGTGATGCGTGCGACCGCCGGGAAGATCGAGGCGAGGGCGTCGATCAGGCTGACGGTGACGTTGTTGCGGTAGACATTGTAGCGCGCCTCGGCTCGCTTGCCGCGCGGCCCCGTCACTAGAGCCGGGGCCGGGCTGTCGGGAGCAAGCAGGGCGGCCGAGAACGACCCGGCGTAGTCGATCCCGTTTGGATAGAGCGGCAGGATGTCAGCCGAGCGCATGGGACGGCTCTCCTTGGGCATAGCGGTCCAGGATGGCTTGTGCCGCTTCCGCCTCGGCGCGCAGCACCGGCCAATCGGGAATCTGGCTGTCCCATTCGATCAGGGTGGGGACCGGGCCGCAGCGGGCGATGACGAGCTCGTAGAGGCGCCAGACGGCATCGGCGACCGGTCCGTCATGGCTGTCGATCAGCAACAGGTCGCCTTCGTCGTCTTCCTGCTCGGCGTGGCCGGCCAGATGGATCTCGCCAACTTGCGCCAGCGGGAAGTCGCGGAGGTAGTCGAGCGCCGAGAAGCCGTGGTTGGTGGCGGAGACGAAGACGTTGTTGATGTCGAGCAACAGCCCGCAGCCGGTTCGCCGCGAGATCTCCCGGATGAACTCGGTCTCGCTCATGGATGAGGCCGCGAAGAGCACGTAGGTCGAAGGGTTTTCCAGGAGGATCGGACGGCCGATCGCCGCCTGCATCTCGTCGATGTGGTCACAAACGTGAGAGAGGGTCGCGTTCGTATAGGGCAACGGCAGAAGATCGTTCAGATAGGTGTCGAGATGGGTTGACCAGGCGAGATGTTCGGAGACGAGCGCCGGTTCGTAGCGGTCGACGAGGTGCTTGAAGCGGGCGAGGTGTTCCTTGTCGAGCGGTTGCGGTCCGCCGAGCGACATGCAGACGCCGTGCAGCGAGACGGGATGATCCCGCCTCACCCTTTCGAGCGCCCGATGCGGTGGACCACCGTTGCCCATGTAGTTCTCGGCGTGCACCTCGAAGAAGCCTTGCGAGCCGCTCTCGGCCATGATCGCCTGAAGGTGCTCCGGCTTGAAACTGGTGCCGGCCTGTCCGGTCACGATCAATGCCGGAAAGCGGGGTGTTGGTTCCGCTCTCGCGGAATCGCTGGAAGTCATATCGACCTTGGCCATGGCCACCTCCGCTTTCCGGTCTTCAGGGTCAGATGTCGCGGTCGAGCGGCATGAGCGAGCCATGGCGGCCGCCGGGCAGTTCCAGCGAGGCGCAGGTGCCGGCCTGGACGAATTTCCAGGCGTTGCCCTGGAAGTCCTTCATCGACGTCCCCTGGCAGGTCGTTCCCGGGCCGGCGGCGCAGTCGTTCTGGCCCTTGAGCGCCACGCCGTAGCACTTCTCCTTGTGGGCGGCGGTCGCGGCATCCGCTTCGGCCTTGGTCAGGGGGCTCGCGCTCGCAAGGGTGGCGAGGGCCGTGGTGACCGCGCCGGCGAGGATGGCAGTGGTAATCGAAGCCTTCAGCATCCGTGTTCTCCGTGGTTCGACGTGCGCCATTGTCGGGGCACATGCGGTACTCGGAGACGGAGGGTGTTTTGTTACAGACGGGGTGATCACGAACGCGTGATCGGTTGCGGCTCTGGGCAGAAACGAAAAAGGGCGCCGCGTGGCGCCCTTTCCCGTGATGCTTGATTCCTCAGGCTCAGCCGAGCTTGCCGCTGGCATGCGCCAGGAGCGTGTAGACCTTGCCGGTATCGGAGTTCAGGTAGTTCTCGGCGAGGCGGCCATTCGGGTCCTTCTGGACGGCTTCCTCGTAGAGGGCGCTGAAGTGATCGATGTAGCGGTCGACAGCCTCGCGGAAGTCGGCCTCGCGGCCATAGCGACGGCGAACCTCGTCGAAGGTCTGCTGGCCCTGCAGCGTGTAAACGCGACGCGTGAACACGTTGCCTTCGCCGCGCCGGTAGCGATCCCAGAGTTCGGTGTAGGACTCGGGGTCGATCGACCGGGCGATGTCCGAGGTCAGCGAACCCAGGCCATCTAGCGGGTTGCCGCCCTTGTTGCGGTCGGACGACGGCAGGCGCGGCGACGGGGTATCCTCGTCGTTGACGCGGCGCAGCAGGTCGGAGATCCAGCCGCTCGACCGCTCGCTGCGCTCCTCGGAGGCCGGCTGGCGCGCCGCCGGTTCCTGCCGGCGTTCGGCGACGGCCGGGCGGGGCGGCTGGTTGGCCGGCTGGCGGCTGAAGGCGCGCGGCTCGGACGGCTGCGACGGCTTCTGGACCGGCAGGCTGCGGTGCGCCTGGGCCGCCGAAGCCTGGGCCCGGACCGGCATGTCGGAGACGGCTTCGCCGGGCAACTGGCGCGAAACGATCTCGGAGAGTTCGTTCAGGGCGCGGATCTGCTCGCTGACCACGCGGCGCATGGCGGCGGTGTGCTGGCTGGTCTCCTCCGGCAGGTCGAGGACGCCGCGGTTCAGATCCTCGCGGATCTGCTCCAGCTCCCGGCCGACGGCGCGGGTGGCCTTGCGCATTTCCTCGGTGGCGCCGGCGAAGCGGTCGACCGCCGAACCGATGGAGGCGTTGATCTCGGAGATCAG
This sequence comes from Pleomorphomonas sp., assembly GCA_030603685.1. Lineage (GTDB taxonomy): Bacteria > Pseudomonadota > Alphaproteobacteria > Rhizobiales > Pleomorphomonadaceae > Pleomorphomonas. The sequence goes on along the minus strand of JAUVXG010000011.1, from coordinate 34,847 downwards.
CTCGCTGCGCACCCGCTCGATGGTCACCTGGGTCTTGCGGCCCTCTTCCTCGGCACTGACCGACAGCTGCTCGAGCTGCTGGGTGACGCCGTTCATGGCCGTCTCGGCGTTGCGGGCCAGCTGGTAGCCCACGTCGCGAGCGCGGCGCTCGGCGTTGGACAGCGTGTCCTGGATCTGGCCGGCGATGGACTGCAGCATTTAGGACATCGTCACGCTGCGCTCCTGCAGCGTGGAGACCACGCCGTCGAGCGCCGAGAGGCGATCGCCGATGACGTCCTGGAGCGTGCCGCCGACGGACGACAGGGCGCGGGCCGACGATTGCAGATCGCCGGTCTGCTCGGCGAGCGAGGAGGCGATGGTGCCGATGTCGGCCAGCACGGTGCGCGACACCTCGCGCAGCACCTCGGTCGTCTCGGCGACGGTGGTGCTGGAGGCGGTGGTGTCGGCGACGACGCGCTCGAGCGACAGGCGAAGGTCGCCGGTCTGCTGCTCGAGGCCGCGCTCGATGCGGGCAAGGTTGCCGGCCGCCTGGTCGACGAGCGAGCGGAGGCCGCGGTTGGCGTCGTCCACCTGCCCCAGCACGGCGACGACGTCTGTCTTGACGCGCGTCGTGGTGTCGTCGAGCGACTGCAGGACGTCGCGGCCCTGTTCGTCGAAGGTGGCCATCAGCGACAAGGTCGCCTGCTTCAGCGCCTCGGCAGCGTCGTTGCCGCGCTGGGTGATGGCGCGGCTGACGCCCTCGCCACCCTTGGCCAGCGCCGCCAGGACGTCGCTTGCGGCGTTGCGGACCATGCCGGCCACTTCCTCGCCACGGCTGCCGACGGCCTCGTCGAGGGCGCGGGTGCCGGAGAGGAAGGCGTTGGCCAGATCGCCGCCACGGCCGTCGACCAGTTCGGCCAGCTCGGCCATGCGGCGGGTGACGACGTCGACCACCTTCTCGGCGCGGCTGTCCATGGCGTCGGCGGCGGCCTCGGTGCGGGCATTGAGCACCGCCTCGAGATCGCGCGTCGCGTCGGCGAGGCGCTCGGTGGCGGAGGCGATGGCCGCCGCCAGGATCTCGCTCGACCGCTCGGTCTCGCCGGCGATGCGGCCGGTGACCGCTTCCGCCGAACCGATGAGGTTGGAGCGGGCGCGAGCGGTCTCTTCCGACAGGCGGTCGGTGACCTCGTCGATGGCGCCGATCAGGCCGGCGCGCGCCTTCTCGCTTTCCGCTGCCATGCGGCCGGTGACGTCGTCGACCGAACCGATGATGGTGTCGCGGACGCGCTCGCTCTCGCCGACGAGGCGGCCTTCGACGGCGGTGATCGCCTCGTAGACGTTCTCGCGGGCCTTCTGGCTCTCGGTGGAGAGCACGTCGGACAGCGTGCTGATCAGTTCGTTGAGCGTGCCATGCGTTTCGTCGCGCAGGCTGGCGAGCCGATCCTCGGCGCCGGCCAGCGACTGGCTGACGGCGAGCGAGGTGTTCTCGCCCTCGGTGGCAAGGCGCGTCGCGGCCCCGTCGATGGCGGAGACGACCACGGCACGAACCTGCTCGCTCTCGCCGGCGAGGCGCTCGGACATGCCTTCCAGCACGCTGGCGACCACGTCGCGCGCCCGGACCGAACCGCTTTCCATCTCGTGGGCGATGGCGGTCATGGCCTCGGTGACGATCTCCTTGGCCCGGTCGGCCTCGACGCGCAGCTTGTCGGTGGCCGCTTCCACGGATCCGGTGAGATCCTCGCGAACGCGGGCGCTCTCCTTCTGGAGCACGGACGCGGCGTTGATCAGGGCGCGGGCCAGCTCCTCGCGAGCCGTCTCGGTCTGGCTGCCGAGCATGTCGACGATGGAGGCGAGACGCTGGGTGAGCGACACCTCCAGCGAGTTGGCGCGGCTGTCGAGCGTCTCGGCGACCTCGAACACCTTGGAGCCGAGCGACACGTTGATCTCGGCCACCTTGTCGGCCAGCGTCTCGGTGAACTCCTCGGTCTTGCGCTGCAGCGACCGACCGACGGCGTCGAGGCGGCCTTCGATGGCGTCGACCATTTCCGACTGGCCAGCCGAGAAGGCCTGGGCCAGATCGCGGGTGCGGGCCATCAGCGTTTCGGTGATCTGGCGGGCACGACCGTCGAGGGCGTGGTCGATCAGCTCGATGCGGTTGTCGAGGGTGCCGGTCAGCGAATCCGCCTTGTCGGCGAAGGTACGGGTGGCATCCTCGAGGCGCTTGCCGACGCTGCCGTCGAAGGCGGCGAGCTGACCTTCCAGCGCTTCGCCGAAGCTGCCGGCGCGGCCTTCCAGCGAGGCGAGCACCGCCTGGGTACGGCCATCCAGCGTCTCGACCAGAGCGCCGGAGCGCTTGTCGAACTCGGTGCCGAGGCGCTCGACGCGCTCGTCGATGAGCCCGGTGATGGCGCCGGAGCGGCCGCTGAGGGTCGCCTCAAGGGCATTGGTACCCTCGGCGAGAGCGTTCTGGATGGTGAGCGTGCGCTCGGCGAGCGCCGCTTCGATGCGGCCGATCTGTTCTTCGAGGGAGCCGTCGAGCATCGAAGTGCGGCTGACGAGGCTTTCCACCAGCTCGGCGGCACGACCGTTGATGATCTCGTCGAGCACGCGGATGCGTTCGGCGAAGCTGACCGACATGCTGTCCGACCGATCGTCGAGCAGGTTGGCGATCTGGCTGCCGGCGGCGAGGATGGTCTCGGCGACGCGTTCGCCACGGGCGTTGACGGCGCGGGCGATCTCGGCGCCGATGGTCGACAGGCGTTCGGAGAACAGGCTGCCGCTGTCGGCGAGCAGCGTCTCCACCGACAGCGTGGCGCCGTCGATGATGCCGCGGATCGACGTGGTGCGGTCGTCCATCATGCGGGCGACCTCATGGCCGCTGGCGGCGATGCGGTCGGCGAGGTCGACGCCGTTGACGTTGATCGCCGTGTGCACCGCTTCACCGGTGACGGCCAGCTTGTTGACGAGATCGGTGCCGCGCTCGGTGATCGTCGAGGTGATCATGTTGCCGGTCTGGTCGAGGCGGTCGGTGATCTCGCTGCCGCGGATCGACAGGTCGAGCAGCACGCCTTCGGACGTGGAGCGCAGCGTCTCGTTGATGGTCTCGATCTTCTCGGCCATCGCCTTGGAGGCTTCGTCCGTGGTGCGGGCGACCTGCTCGCTGACGGCGAAGGCACGCTGGGAGATGTCCTCGGCGAAGGTCTGGCCGGAGCGGGCCAGCGTCTCGTCGATCTCCTTGGTGCGCAGCGTGAGGTTCTCCTCAAGGGCGGCCACGGTGGTGTCGATCGAGAAGATGATGGCGTCGCTGCGGTCGCGCAGCAGCGTATCGAGGGAGCCGGTCCGGCTCTCCAGAGCGGAGGCAATTTCCTGCGACCGCTCGGTCAGCACCTTGTCGAGATTGTCGGTGCGGGTGAGCAGCTGCGTTTCCATGACCGATGTCGATGTGGCGACGGTCGAAACCAGCTCGTTGACGCGGTGGCCGATGGTGCGGTCGAAGTTGGCCGACTGCTCGGCGAGCGTGGCGCCGAACAGCTCCGCGCGCGTCGACAGCGTCTCGGCGAGCTCGCTGGTGCGGCCGGAGATCGTCTGGTCGATCAGTTGGGTCTTGTCGGTCAGCTCGGCGCTGAGTTCGCCGGTGCGGGCCTCGATGGTGCTGGCCAACTGGGCCGAACGCAGGGCGAGCGTGCTCTCCAGGGCGTCGCTCTTCTCGGCGAGCGCGGTGGAGAACTCGGCCGTGCGGCTTTCCAGCGTGGCGCCGATCTCCTCGGCCTTCTCGCCGAGCGTCTTGCCGAGCTCGAAGGTACGGACCGACAGCGTCGACGACAGTTCGTCGGACCGGGCGGCGATGGAGGAGACGATTTCCTCGGTGCGGGCCGACAGGGTGAAGGCGATGTCGGCGGTGCGATCGGTGAGGGTCGACGACAGCTCGTCCGAGCGGGCGGTCAGCGTGGAAACCAGTTCCTCGGTGCGCGAGGCCAGCGTGAAGGCCAGTTCGCCGGTGCCGTCGCTGAGGGCGGCCGACAGGTCGGCGGCGCGGGTGGCGATGGTCGAGACGAGTTCGTCGGACCGCTTGGCGAGCTCGCTGCCGAGCTGCTCGGTTTCCTTGCCGATGGCGGCGGTGAGGCGGCCGCCTTCCTCGGTGATGGTGCGCGTCAGCGTTTCGCTGCGAGTGGAGATCGCCTCGTTGATGGCGGTGCCGGTTTCGGCGAGACCGCTGATCAGGCTTTCGCGTTCGGCGCCCAGCGTCGCCAGGAAGTCGGCGCCGCGCTTGGCCACCGTCTCGGTGACCGAGTTGCCGGCCGCCTCGAAGGCCAGCGCCAGTTCCTCGGCCTTGGAGCCGAAGGTGCGCGTGACGTTGCGGCCGGTCTCGTCGATGCGGTTGGTGAGAAGATCGCCGGCGGTGCGCAGCTCCTCGGAGAGGTTCTGATGGGCGCCGGAGATGGCGGTGCGCGCCTTCTCGGCGTTGGCGATCACGCTCTCGCGCTGGCTGACCAGTTCCTCGACCAGGCTGCGGATGCGCATCTCGTTCTCGGCGTAGGACCGCTCGAGCGAACTGACTTCGTTGTGGACCAGCACCTCGAGCTCGCTGGCGCGGGCGAGGGCACGCTCGATGCCGTCGCCCATGGCGGCGACTTCGCGCCGGATGGCCTGACCGACGGTGACGACGTTCTCCTTGGCCGACATCTCGGGCTCGGCGAGCTTGATCGCGACTTCGGAGAGCGAGCGGGCGGCGAGCCTCAGGTCCTGGGCGCGCCAGATCATCGTGGCGATGGCGAAAAACAGCACGACCGGGGCGACGATGCCGCCGACGAGGGCAAAGCCGTCGGGACGGGCGAACAGGGCGGCGGGGTCGGCCAGAACCGAAAAGTCGCCGAAGGCGGCGCGAGCGACGTAGAAGCCGCCGGCTACCCAGACGACGGAAGCGGCGAGGGCAATCCAGAAGGGGGCAGCCGATGGCCGGCGCTGCATCTGATAGAGCAGCGTCGCGACCGACCGGCGGTCGTCGTTGGCCGGGGCGCGACCGGGGCGCGCCGAGGTGCGCGGCGTATCGGCGTTGTCGGCAAGCGGCTGGCGCGAAGCAGCGTCAGAGCTTTCGGAGAAGGTATCCTGGTCGGGCGATTTCGGCTCATCGGCCGAGACGCCGAAGTCGATCTTCAGGGCCTCCTCGACGGCGGAGAGTGCGGCCTCCGCCGGATCCGATGCCTTGGTGCTTTTTACCATGGTACCCTCATGTCCGCATACTTGAAGCCGGACGGTACCCGGAAGCGTACTCCCGGTTGCCGTCCCGGTCGAACCATGCCTCCGCCCGGCCTAGGCGAATGACATGAACTCGGGCCTTCCCGACCGCCACGTGCCCCCTGAAGAGACAGCAATGGCTACGCCGGCCGAGGAATGCCTAATAAAACGTAATGGCACAACAGGCCCTTCCGAACAAGGAAAGCTCCCCCGGCGGCCCGTATTGTTAACAAGCCGCTAATAGGCGTCGAACATTGTTATTCATCTTCTGGTTGCTATTTCCGGACCCGAGGGCGGACGTTCAATGGGCCGACGATCCCTCGCCGTTGGTGCGCGTGCCGGCGTCCGAAGTGACGAAGATGCCGTGCAGACACAGTCAAGACGCTAGGCCATCGAGTTGAATATTGGCTTAAAACATATGGTTACCGACAGGCTTGTCGGTTGTTGCGATCTCGGTCATCGCCCGTATCGGGTGCGTCCCCGGCCTCCTTGCGCAGCCTTGCAGTGCTTCACGGCGGCAACAGGCTTGGATTGCATCCGGCGAGTTAACCATATCTTCAGAATTCCGACCGCTCCTCGGAGCAACCGCGTCAACTTCAAGTGCCGGTCGGTGCCCATGCGAAAGGCACGGCCGCCCCTCCGAGAGAACAACGAGGCGACAGCGATGAACGACGACGAGCCGATGTCTGGCTCTCCCATCGATCTCAGGCACCTCGCCGAGCAGACCTTCGGCAACGCCGACCTCGAGGCCGAGGTGTTGCGCCTGTTCCTGAAACAAAGTCGCGACTGTCTGCATCGGCTCTCGACGGCGCCCGACGCCGGCGCCGCGCATCTGCTCCTCGGGTCGGCGCGCGGCATCGGGGCGAGGGAGGTGGCCGAGGCGGCTTCGGCGCTGGAAGCCGCCCTGCTGCGTGGCGCCGATGGCAGTTCCGATCTCGCCCGGTTGAAGGAGGCGGTTGCGGCCGCCGTCGCCTTTATAGAGGCGCGTCTCGGCGGCAGGGGTTGACGGCGGCCAACTCTGCTATATGTGCAGATACCGATGCAGCGAACTCTGTGACCGACGTCGTGCGGGCGCAGGCTCCCTTTCGGATGCCGAGTTCGAATGCGACGTTGAAACAGTAACTTGTCGACGGTTCCGCGCGCCTTGCGCTTCGCACTCCGGTTTCGCCGGATGGATGCGGGTGTCGAAGCCGGGCCGTTGGCCAAAGGGGCGGCGCCCCGCAGCCACAGGTTTTCATGCCCAAGATCACCTACATTTCCCACGAAGGCACCCGCTACGAGGTGGAGGCCGAGGTCGGCACCACCGTGATGGAGAATGCCGTCAAGAACCTCGTTCCCGGCATCGAGGCGGAGTGCGGCGGCGCCTGCTCCTGCGCTACCTGCCACGTCTATGTCGACGAGGCCTGGGTGGCCGCCACCGGCGAGCCCGAGCCGATGGAGGAGGATATGCTGGATTTCGCCGCCGATCCCAAGCCGACGTCCCGCCTCTCCTGCCAGATCAAGGTGAAGGACAATCTCGACGGGCTGGTGGTCCACATTCCGGCGCGACAGGCCTGACCGGCACCGAAAGGCGCCGTTATCCTTAATTTCTTGTTTAGATTGCTTCCAACCGGCCGCCGGCATTAAAGATGAGCCTACCGACGGAGTTTGTTCGTCGGATTGTCGCCGCAGCATGGCCGGACCGGTTCCGGCATGCGGGCAGCGGACTGGAGCGTCGCCATGCGCATGAAGGCACTCGACGGCTGGAGAGGGATCGGGGCGCTTGCCGTCTGTTTCATCCATCTGCAGCTCAACGGCTACCTGACCTCGGCGCCGTCGCTCGACTCCTGGATCCTGGCGGTCGACTTCTTCTTCGTTCTTTCCGGCTTCGTCATGGCCCGCGTCTATGCCGACGATCTGGTCGATGGCGAGCGGGTCGCGGTCTTCGTGGTTCGGCGGCTTGGCCGTCTCTGGCCGCTCCACCTCTTCATGCTGGCGCTGTTCATCGCCGTCGAACTGGCGAAGCTGGCGCTCCAGAACGAAACGGGTTTCGCACCCGAGCACGCAGCCTTCACCGGGCCTCGCAATCCCCAGGACATTCTGCCGATCGCGCTGTTCCTGCAGACGGCCCGGCTCGGGCCCGAGCTGACGTGGAACTTTCCGAGCTGGAGCATTTCCGCGGAGATCTGGGCCTATGCCGTCTTCGCGCTGGTCGCCCTTCGCACCGCCGGGTTCTCCGGCCGACGGGTGATCGTCGCCGCCGCCATAGCGGTCGTCGCCTGGCTGATCCTCTTCGTCGACATCACCGGCCGCGGCATGCTCAGCACGGACGTGTTCGGCATCGTCCGCTGCCTCCTCGGCTTCTTCTCGGGCGTCGTCGCCGAGTGGCTGCACCGGAGGGGCACGTTCTCAGCCCTCGCCGATGGGAAGGCCGAAATCCCCTCGGTGCTGGCCGCCGTCGTCCTGCTCTGGGTCGCCGCGTCGCTGCCGGTCGCGCATTATGCCGGGCCGCTGGTGTTCTTCGTCCTGGTATTTGCCCACGCCAGCGATCGCGGGCCGCTGTCGCGCCTGATGGCAACCATGCCGATGCAGTGGCTCGGTCGTCTCTCCTACTCGATCTACCTGACCCACCTGTTCCTGGTCGCGTATGTCGTTCCGCGCCTGTCGTTGACGGTCAGCCAGTTCCTGCCCGACGCCATTGCGTTGCGCGAGGCGGCGGTCGCGGCGATCTACATCGCCTGGGTCCTGGCGCTGTCGGCGGTCACGTGGCGGTTCATCGAGCTGCCGGGCCAACGCCTCGCGGCGAGGATCGCCAAGCGCATCGGCAGGTCTCAGACGTTGAGCAGCAAGTACTCGCGTTCCCAGCTGGAAATGACGCGGTTGTAGAGCCTGAGCTCGAGCTGCTTGACGTCGATGTAGGCCTCGACGAAACGGGAGCCCAGCACCGTCTTCAGGCGCTCGCACTCGCCGAGCTCGATCAGAGCGTCCGACAGATGCAGGGGCAGCGTCACGCCGAGCGTCTTGGCATCGACCGTCACCACCTCGTCCGGCTCCACCTTGTCCTCAAGCCCGATCAGACCGCAGGCCAGCGTCGTCGCCATGGCGATGTAGGGATTGCTGTCGGCGCCGATCACCCGGTTTTCGACGCGACGGGACTCCGGCCCCGAGTCCGGCACGCGCAGGCCGCAGGTTCGGTTGTCGCGGCCCCAATGGACGTTGATGGGCGCATCGCTTTCGAGGCGAATGCGGCGGTAGCTGTTCACGTTGGGGCAGAACAGGCTCATGGACTTCGGAACGTAGCGCTGCAGGCCGCCGATGTAGTGCCCCAGCTTGTCGGTCTCCGTGCCGTCGGCATGCGAGACGAGGGTGCTGCCGTCGGCGACGCGCACCACCGACTGGTGGATGTGAGTGGCCGAGCCGGGCATTTCCTGGTGCGGCATGGCCATGAAGGTGGCCACCATGCCGAACTTGCGGGCGGCGAGGCGGGCGGTGCGCTTGAACAGGAAGGTCTGGTCGGCAAGCTCGATCGGATCGCCGTGGCGGAAGTTCATTTCAAGCTGCGCCGGGCCGGCTTCGTGCGCCATGGTGGCGATCTCGATGCGCGAAGCCTCGCAATAGTCGTACATCTGGTTGACGACGTGATCGTAGTCGTTGGCGTGCTCGATGCCATAGGCCTGGCTGCCGCTCTCCTTGCGGCCCGAAAGACCGATGGGTACCTCGAGCGGCAGGTCGGGATCGTCGTTCTGGCCCGTCAGGTAAAACTCCACCTCCGGTGCCACCACCGGCCGGATGCCGCGCGCGGCGTAGAGCTCGACGACGTGACGCAAGACCGAGCGCGGCGCGAAGTCGACAAGTCGGCCGTCGGCGAAATGACAGTCGCAGATCACCTGCGCCGTCGGCTCGTCGTACCAGGGCACGAGGCGCAGCGTCGGGAGATCGGGGACGCAGCGGATGTCACGGTCGAGCGGGTTGACGATCTTGCTTTCGACGGCGCTGTCGCCGGTCACCGCCTGGAAGAAAACGAACTCCGGCAGCCGCACGCCGGCGTCGATGATGCGGATGAAATCCTCTCGCGGCACGATCTTGCCGCGCATGATGCCGTTCATGTCCGGAATGATGCACTCGACCTCGGTGATGCGATGGTCGCGGAGCCAGTGAATGGCGTCGGCCTGGTTGGAAAAACGTGGCGCGACGTCTGAAGAGGTGGGCATGAAGCGATCCTCGGCGACCTGACCGACCGAACTCGCGAGCCCCGAGGGGGCGGCGGATCGTCGAGGCCGCGTCGGCAGCCCGGAATCAGGTTAGACTGATTGGACATTACGCCAAGTCCGGCGAGATGGGAGTCCCGGAGGCCGCCAATGCCACGCCTTTTTCTTCTCCGACATGCCAAGTCGCCGCCGGCCGTTTCCGGCCAGAAGGACTTCGACCGGCCACTCACCGCGCGGGGCAGGGAGGCCGCGCCGGCTGTCGGCCGTCATATGGCCGAGGCGGGATACGTGCCCGATCTGGTGCTCTGTTCGCCGTCGGCGCGGACGCGCGAGACGCTCGACGGGGTGAAGCCGTTTCTGCCCGAGCGCGTCGCCGTCGATCTCGTACGCGACCTCTACGAGGCCTCTGTCGGCGCCATGCTCAAGGTGATCGCCACCCACGCCGACAGATCGGAGAATCTTCTGGTCGTCGGGCACAATCCATCGATCCACCGGTTGGCGTCGACCTTGCCCGGGGAGGGCGACCGCGCCCTGCTGGCAAGACTCTCCGCCAAGTTTCCGACCGCCTCGCTCGCCGTGATCGAGTTTTCCGGCGCTTGGCGCGACCTCGGACCGGGGGACGGGCGGCTGATCTCCTTCGTGACGCCGGCCGACCTTGGCGGTCCCGACGGGGACTAAGCCATTGTTCTCGCGCGGGCCGTGCCTACATAGAGGCGCGGCGCCTTCCGCGCCGGACGAGGTTCGACGAAGTCGTGAGCTTCACCACGCTTTCCGACGAAGCGCGCATAGCGCTCGACAACATGGCCGATTTCGCCTGGAGCCTCGGTTCGCCGTCGCTGAGGCTCGGCGTCACCGGCCTGTCCCGCGCCGGCAAGACCGTCTTCATCACGGCGCTGATCCATAACCTGATCCACGGTGGCCGGCTGCCGATGTTCGAGCCGTGGCGGGCGGGGCGCCTTCTCGGCGCCGATATCCGGCCGCAGCTCCATCCCGATGTCCCGACCTTCGACTACCGCGGCCACGTGCGCAAGCTGACCGACGCCCGCATCTGGCCGGACTCGACGCGCCAGATCTCCGAACTGCGCCTGACCATCGCCTATGAGAGCGCCACCTTCCTCGGCCGGTCGCTCGGGCGCGGCAAGCTCGATCTCGACATCGTCGACTACCCCGGCGAATGGCTGCTGGACCTGCCTCTTCTCTCCAAGACCTACCGCGCCTTCTGCTCCGAGACGCTGGAGCGGGCCCGCGAGCCGCGCCGCACCGCCATTGCGGCCGACTGGCTGACCCACACGTCGGGCATCGATCCCATGGGACCGGCCGACGACGAGGCGGCAGGGCGTCTGCATGAGCTGTTCGCGGCCTATCTCGGCGCGGCGCGCGGCGGCAGCCTGTCGCTGTCCATGGTGCCGCCGGGCCGCTTCCTGATGCCGGGCGATCTGGCGGGCTCGCCGGCGCTGACCTTCGCGCCGCTCGACCTTCCGGAGACGGGCGAGGCGCCGCGTGACAGCCTGTGGTCGCTGATGGAGAGCCGGTTCGAAGCCTACAAGGACGTGGTCGTCCGGCCGTTCTTCCGCACGCATTTCGCCCGGCTCGACCGGCAGGTGGTGCTGGTCGACGTGCTGGCGGCGCTGAATGGCGGGCGAGAGGCTCTGATCGACCTCGAAGTGGCGCTCGGCGAGATCCTCGCCTGCTTCCGGCCGGGTCATTCCTCCTGGCTGGGGCAGGTGCTGACGCGCCGCATCGACCGCATCCTGTTCGCCGCCACCAAGGCCGATCACCTTCACCACGCCAGCCACGACCGGCTGGAGCTGATCCTGCGTCGCCTCACCGACCGGGCGATCGCCCGCGCTTCGTTCTCCGGCGCCGAGGTGGACGTCAAGGCGCTCGCCGCCGTGCGGGCGACCCGCGAGGCGATGGTGCGGCGCAACGGCGAGAGCCTGCCCTGCATTCTCGGCGTGCCGCAGCAGGGCGAGCTGCTCGACGACCATCTCTATGACGGCAAGGAAGAAATCGCGCTGTTCCCCGGCGATCTTCCGGAGAACCCGCAGGCACTGTTCCGTGAGCCGGAGCCCGACGATCCGGCGTTCGACGCGCTGCGCTTCCTGCGCTTCCGGCCGCCGCCGGTGGAGGTGACGGCCGAGGGCGTCAGCCTGTCGCTGCCGCACATCCGTCTCGACCGCGCCCTCGACTTCCTGATCGGAGACCGCCTGGCATGACGCGCCGTCCCACCGCCTTCGATCTCGGGGCTGACCACGTCAGCCATGTTCGTCCCGGCGAGGCGTCTCCATCGGACGCCACCGGCGTCATCGTCGAGGAAGCTGCGGAGACGGAGGATCTGCCCGTCCCCCTGCCGCCCGTCCGTCGACGTTTCGCCTGGTCGCGGCTGTTCTTCGGCGCCGTGGTCGGCATCCTGTCGCTGGCCATCGGGCTCTGGCTCGACCAGTTGGTCCGCGAGCTGTTCGCCCGCGAGGACTGGCTCGGCTGGCTGGCGATCGGCCTGATCGCGCTTGCCGTCGTTGCCGTGGTCGCCATCGCCGCGCGCGAGATCGCCGGCCTGATCTGGTTGAAGCGCATCGACCGCATGCGACGACGCGCCGACCTTGCCGCCGCGAGTGACGACCGGCCGGAGGCCGAGGCGGTGGTGGGCGAGCTGATGGTGCTCTATGCCGACCGGATCGACCTCGCGCCCGGCCGCAGGGCAACCGAAGCACGCGTCGACGACGTCATCGACGGGCGCGACCGGCTGGTGCTGGCCGAGGCGGACCTGCTGGCTCCGCTCGACGCGGCGGCTCGTCGCCTGGTGTCGGACGCCGCCGCCCGCGTGTCGGTGGTGACGGCAGTGTCGCCGCGCGCCGCCATCGACGTGGTGTTCGTTGTGGTGGCGACGCTTGGTCTGATCCGGCGCCTTGCCGCGCTCTATGGCGGGCGCCCCGGCTTCATGGGCCTGGCGCGGCTCACCCGGCTCGTTCTCACCCACCTCGCGGTGACCGGATCGATCGCCGTCGGCGACGGCCTCGCTCAACAACTGATCGGCCACGGCCTTGCCGCCAAGCTGTCGGCGCGCCTCGGCGAAGGGGTGATCAACGGGCTGCTCACGGCTCGCGTCGGCGTCGCCGCCATTGACGTTTGCCGCCCCCTGCCATTCCTCGAACGGCGGCGTCCCGTGATCTCCGAGATCATGGCCGGCATTCGCGCACCGGGCGCCAAATAGTGCCGGGTGGCCGGTTCGACCCGGCAGGATTTGCCCGGTGAGCCGAACCTTGCCGGGGCGTTAACTTCTCGTTCACCATGGCCAAGCGCCTGTTTCCTGAAAACAAACGGAAAAACTAGGAAGTGCCGTTTGGCACGCCCGTTGCCCTTAGGTTCGTAGCGGCCATTCGTCCGGCCGACCGCGTTGCAGATCGTAAGGGAAACGAGCATGGGTATCCTGACCGCAATGAACTCGGCCGTCGGTGGCCTCGGAGCGCAGTCCTTCGCCCTCGAAAATATCTCGGGCAACATCGCCAACTCCTCGACAACCGGCTTCAAGCGCAAGGACACCAGCTTCGGCGACCTCGTGCGCTCCAACACGACCAATGCCTCCCGCGTCACGTCCGGCGGCGTCACGGCCAGGTCGCGCTCCACCATCACGCTCGATGGCGACATTCAGGGTTCGAAGGTCGATACCCACATGGCGATCAACGGCACCGGCTTCTTCTGCGTGTCGGCCGATCCGCTCGATGGCAGCCTGGGCGCCCGCTACACCCGCGCCGGCGATTTCGAGCAGTATTACGACTCGCGCAACGGTCAGACCTCCCTCCGCAACGGCTCCGGCTACTCGCTGATGGGGCAGACCATCGACCCGACCACCGGCAAGCCGATCGGCGACAAGACGGTCATCACCATCGACAAGACGTCGCAGAGTGCCAAGGCGACCGAGAAAATCACCTACAAGCTGAACCTGCCGACGGAGCCGTCGACGACGTCCAAGGCCGCAGTCTATCCGAGTGCGTCGGTAGCGGCCATCGCAGCGGGCACCGTGCCGAAGTCCGAGCTGTCCACCTTCATGGACAACTCGATCGCCGGCGGATCGAGAACCATCTACGACGCGCAGGGCACGCCGTCGATCGTTCAGCTTCGCTGGGCGAAGTTTACCGAGTCCAGCACCGGTCGCAGCGAGTGGGGCCTCTTCTACCGCACCGAGGAAAATCCCGCGCTCGGCACCGACCCCGCCTGGCAGCAGGTCAAGACGACGGCCGCGCAGGATACGACGTCCACCCCGAACAGCGCTCTCGCCAGCGGCGCCTTCTTCTTCGACGACAAGGGCATTCAGCAGGACGACACCTCGTCCATCAATCTCGGCACGATCACCATCGAGGGCAAGAGCTTTTCCGGGATCACGATGGATCTTGCCGCCACCGAGTTCGCCGACAAGAACGGGCAGGCGACCACCAACCAGCTGACGCAGGACGGTTACGCCACCGGCGAGTTCGAGGGCGTGTCGATCGACGATAACAGCGGCGTCATGAGCTACAACTACTCGAACGGCCAGACCGTCAAGAAGTGGTCGATCCCCATCGTCGCCTTCAATGGCGCGAGCTATCTCAAGGCCGAGGATGGTGGCGCCTACACCGAGACCATCCAGAGCGGCGGTCCGATCGATATCAACGGCGCGCTCTCGAGCTCGGCGCTCGAGGCGTCCAACGTCGATATCTCCGAGGAGTTCACCAAGCTGATCGTCTCCCAGCAGGCGTTCTCGGCCAACTCCAAGGTCATCACCACGGCCAACCAGATGATGACCGACATCCTGCAGATCATCCGCTGATGCTTTCGGCGGCCGCCGCGCTCGTTGCGTGACGGCCGCCTCCCCAATCCGCGACCATCGTCGATTGCGAGACGGATATGGCTGTATCGAGTGCCCTTTCCACGGCTTTGTCCGGCATCAGGACGACCCAGCAACAGCTGGGCGTGACGTCGGCCAATATCGCCAACGCCAAGAGCGCCGGCTACAGCCGCCAGACGATGTCGTCGACGGCGCAGGTTGCCAACTCGCGCGTCTACGGTGTCGAGGCGAACCAGGTCACGCGCGAGATCAATCTTCTCGTGCAGAAGCAGTGGCGGATGTCCACCGCCAACTCCGCCTATGCCGATACGCGCGTCACCGCGCTGTCGGCGCTCGACAACTACTGGGGCGCCCCCAATAGCGCCAGTTCGTTGAACTCGGTCTACAGCAACTTCACGGCCACGCTTCAGAAACTGGCGACGACGCCGGGCGACACGGCAAACCAGGGCAGCGCGGTGTCCGCCTCGCAGAACCTCGTCAGCCGTCTCAACCAACTGTCGGGCGACGTGCAGTCGCTGCGCCAGGAGGCGGAGTCCAACATCGCCAATGCCGTCAGCCGCGTGAACTCGCTGCTGCAGACCATCTCCGAACTCGACAAGCAGATCGTTGCCGTCGGCGCCGGTGGCACGAACAGCACCGCCGGCTTGCAGGACAAGCGGGACGCCGCTATCGACGAGTTGTCCGAATACATGGACATCCGCGTCAGCGACCAGATCGGCGGGGCCGTTTCCATCGCGCTGTCGGACGGGACACAGCTCTACGACGACGAGCCGGTGACGCTGAACTTCGACCAGCAGGGCGTGGTCGACGCATCGCGCGCCTACTCGACCGATGACAGCAAGCGTTCGCTCGGTACCATCACCATCACCGACGGTCCCGGCGCCGGCATCGATCTGTTCAAGAGCGGTTCGATCCGTTCGGGCAAGATCGCCGCCTACAAGGAGCTGCGTGACGAGACGCTGGTCGATGCGCAGGCCCAGCTCGACACCATCGCCGCGACGCTGTCGAAGGCGACCTCGACGCGCCAGGCCTCGGGCACTGCCGTGAGTGGCGCCGGCACGGCAGGTTACACGCTGGACGTCTCGGGCCTCACCGAGGGCAACACCCTCAAGGTCGAGTATGTCGACGCGTCCGGCGCCAAGGGCACGCTCACCTTCGTCGCCTACAATGGCGGCACCGCTCCCGGCAACGGCTTCACGCCCGACCCCAACGACACCGTCGTCGGCCTCGACCTCACGAGCGGCACCGACATCGGCGCCCAGATCGCGGCCGCGCTCAACACGGCGACTGGCGGCACCGATTTCACCGGTTCGGCGCTGCCCGCGCCGCCGGCCGCTCCGACGTCGGTCACCATCAATGCGACGACGGTGCCGGCCAGCCATGGCAGCATCACCAGCGTGACCGGCGAGATCTCGTCGCCCACCGAGCAGTCGGGTTACCAGGAGTTCCCGCTGTTCCTCGACGGGTCCACCGGCAAGCCCTACACGGGCCTGACCAACGGCACCGACACCATCACCGGCCTCGCCGCCCGCATCTCGGTCAATCCCAAGGTGGTGGCCGATCCGTCGCTGACGGTGAAATACAGCGGCAGCACGCTGTCGGGCGACGGCACGCGGCCGCAGGCCATCCTCGATGCGCTCGACAGCCGCGTCTACTCCTACTCCTCCTCGATCGGTATCGGCTCGGCCTCGACGCCGTTCAGAGGTACGTTCGAGGGCCTGCTGTCGCAGGTCGTCAACACCCAGGGCGCCCTCGTCGAGGACGCCCAGAATGTCGCCGACGGCCAGAAGGTCGTCACCTCCAACCTCAAGGAACGTTACGACAACAGCCGCGCGGTCGATCTCGACACCGAGCTGATGACGCTCATCCAGCTTCAGAACTCCTATTCGGCCAACGCCCGGGTGCTTACCGTGGCGCAGGAGCTGATGGACGTTCTGATGAACACGTTCAAGTAGGCGACCGGATGCCGCCTGAACACGGGTAGGATGCCATGCCGATCAACAATGTGCTCGTCAGTCCCAACATGTCGCTCCTGTCAACCATGCGGGAGCAGCTGGAAGACATGCAGCGCCAGCTCGGCACCGGGCAGAAGGCGGCGACCTACGGCACGCTCGGCGCCGGGCGCACGCAATCGATCACCTTCCGCTCGAAGATTTCCGAGATCGACGGCTACCTGCAGAACACCGACGTTCTGAACATGCGCATCTCGCTGCTCGACAAGGCGATGAACCGCCTGGAGGACATTCCGAGCGAGGCGTCGGCCGCCATCGATCCCAACACCTACAACATCGATTCGACCGGCACCACCACGGGACAGAAGGGCGCCAAGATCGCCCTCAACGAGGTGATCGGCCTTCTGAACTCCGAGGCCGACGGCCGCTACCTGATGTCGGGCAAGACCACCGACACCAAGCCGGTGGTCAACATGAACGACATGCTCTACGGCACCGGCAGCAAATACGGGCTGCAGAAGGTTGTCGCGGAGCGCTACACGGCCGACCTTGGCACGGGCAAGCTCGGTCGCCTCGAGCTCGACAATCCCGCGGCGACCCCTGATACCGTGACGATCACCCGCCAGGGCACGCCGCCTTCGGCCGAGTTCGGCTACAAGATCGCCTCCGCGTCGGCCTCGACGACCGACACGACCCACATTTCGGTGACGCCGACCACCGGCCTCGACAGTGCCGGCAAGACCGTCAACACGGCCTATGGCGTCCAGTTCGGCGCCAATCTGCAGGCCGGCGACAGCGTGTCGCTGGAGCTCGAAAATCCCGATGGCACCAAGTCGACGGTGAAGCTGACGGCCACGCTGACCAGCCCGCCCGGCGAGGGGCAGTTCACCATCGCCCAGGATACCAGCACCACGCCCCCGACCGTCGACACCGCGGCGACGGCTGCCAACTTCAAGGATCGTCTCGAGAACAGCCTGAAGATCGAGGCGAAGACCACCTTCCAGGCGGCCTCGATGATGCGGGCGTCGGAGACCTTCTTCGACACGGCCGGCGGCGGCAAGCCGCAGCGGGTCAATGTCGCCGATCCCACCGACAACAGCCAGCTGGCCACCGCGACCGACCTCCGTCCCGGCACGGACACCGACACGGTCGAGTGGTACGTCGGCTACAACGCGACGATCGATCCCAGCGACAGCGCCACCTCGCCGCGTAACGACGTGGTCGCGCGGGTCGACAGCAACATCGACGTCGGTTACGGCGTTCGGGCCAACGAGTCGGCCTATGCTGAAATGGTGCGCTCGCTTGCCGTCATGACCATTGCCGAGTTCGATCCGAAGGCTGGCACGCTGGGTGACCCCAACGCCACCACCGATGCCGAGCGGCAACAGAACCTCAAGGTCGAGAGGGCGCGCTACTCGGCGCTGGCCTCGCGCGTCGCCGGCGTCCTGGCCTTCGCCGACGGCAGCCAGAAGCCGACCGACATCCACACGGAGGTCGCCGTGTCCGGCAACGTCGCCAAGAGCGCGGCCGAGCGGCAGACCAACTCCAAGACGACACTCCAGGTCATGCTGAACGGTGTCGAAGGCATCAACAAGGAAGAGCTGACGGCGCAGATCCTGACCCTGCAGACGCGCATGGAAGCGAGCTACACCACGTCGATGCTGCTCAACAACCTCAGCCTGCTCAACTACATGAAGTAGGCGAGGGGGACAGTTTGAACGACAAAGCCGCCGATCAGGTTGTGATGACCTGGTCGGCGGCTTGTTTTCGGCCGCGATGTTGCGGTGCTCGCTTGCCTTATTTCTCCTCGACGGCCATGGCGGCCGGCTTGAGAGCGGCGAAGATCTTTCTCTCGTGCTCGATCAGCGCGCGGGCTTCCTTCAGCGCCTTGTAGAGCTGGTCGGCGATGATGTGGTTGCTGATCTTGGTCACGAAGGGGATGGTGCTCGGGGCGGCCTGCATGATGTCCTGGATGAGCGAGAAGTAGTTATCCTGGAACTTGGTGACCTCGCGCGACAGGTACATGAGCTGCACCGCGAGATAGATCCGCTTGGCCGGCGTGTCGGCGGACTCGACGGTCAGGATATCCTTTTCGCGCAGGATCGGGGCGTTGCCCTCGATGTAAAGACGCGTGCGCTGATCGTCGTTGGTGATCATCGACTCGCCGATGATGATGCGCTCGCCGGGCTTCAGTTCAACCTTGAGGGTCATCTCTTCGCAATCCTGTCTGGGGGTCAGCCGAGTTTGCTGCCGAGCAGGCGGAGAATCCCGTTGTCGGCGGTCTGGGTGATCGAGAACGAACTGATGGCAAGCTGTTGCTGGGTATCGAGCGCCAGCATGATGGCGGCCTCCTCGTTCTTGTCAGAGGCGCGCATCGACTCGGCGGTCGCGCCGAGTATGTCGGAAAAGCTGCCGACATATTCGGCGCGACTCTTCAGAAGAGTCAGACCGATGCCGATGTTCGTGGCGTGCTTTTCGGCGGCGTGACGAGCATCGGTGACGGTCTGCTGCGCGTCCTCGGCGTCGGTGCGCTTCACCCAGGAGGAAGCCGTGGCCGTGGTCAGGTCCGCCGAGATCGAGGACTTGTCGATTGCGAAAGCTGCCGACACGGAATCGACCATTATGACACCGGCGGCATCCAGCGTGGCGCTGAGGCCAGACGCGGGAACGTTGAACGCGTTCACGAGGTCGCCCACCGTCGTGGCGGCGCCGACCGTCAGCGACCCGACGACGGTGTTCCCCTGGCGGATGGAGATAACGTCGCCTTCCTTGTATTGGCCGGTTGCCGTCAACAGGTCGGCTCCGGTGGCAGGCGTCGCGCCGATCATCAGCGGGGCGGTCGTCGCGGAGGGAGGCGCACCGGCCGAGGCAATCGTGTCGGCGGCGCGCGTGACGTCGACGGTCATCTTGTTTGCCGACTCGACGTTGAGAACGCCGTCGCTGCCGAGCGTGGCCCGCAGCCCCTTGTCGGGCAGGGAAAGGGCAGTGACCAGGTCGCCTGCCGTGGTGTCGGCCGTGATCTTCAGCGTGCTGATGATGGTGCCGGAGGCATCCTTGACGGCAATCTCGTCGCCGACGGCATACTCCGGAGACTCGACGAGCTTGCTGGTCGTCTTCAGCGGCTTCGCGGGGGCTCCGCCGTCGGTCAGTTTCGTCTCGTAGGTGGCAAGCTTGCCCTCGTCGAGCTTCTTGAGGCCGAGCGTATTGAGAAGATCGGTGAAGTCCACCGCTTCAATCGTGACGGACTCGTTCTGGTCGGTCGACAGGAACAGCGTCAGATCGTTGCCGTCGCCGAGCAACAAGTTCTTGCCGTTGTAGGAAGAGTCCTTCGCCGTATCGACGATCTTGTCGAGGATGTCGTTGTATTCCTTGACGAGGTCGGCTCGCTCGAAGGCGTTCTTGCTGGCGGCGGCCCGCGTGACCACGCCCTTCAGCGTGTTGATGCTGTCGCTGATCGAGGAGAGGCCGTTGTCGGCTGCGTTGATGACGCCGAGTCCCTGATCCAGGCGCTCAAGATACTTGTCGAGCGCTGCGGCATGCAACGACAGGCTCTTGGCTGAAATAAAGGTGCTGGGGTCGTCGAGCGCCGACTGGATCTTGACGCCGCTCGTCAGACGCTGGTTGGCGGCGGCGGACTCCTCGCTTACCCAGTTCAGCGTCGCGACGGTGCTGCGCAGCGATTTCGTCAGGGAAATGTCGACCATGCGCGTGTCTTTCGTGGATGCCCCAGGGAGCTGCTCGTTGCAATTTGAGAATCATAACGTCCGATTCGTTAAAAATAGCTGTTCAAGGCGCGAAGAAAAGACGGGAACAGCCCGAAAAATCGGCCGAATCTTGTGTTTTCCGTCATTAACCTTTTATCCGGCCGGCACGTGGCGGCCTCTGCGACCAAAGTCTTGTTTGCGCGAAATTCGACGGTCGAAACGGCATTTGAACCAATCCATTAACGCCTCGGCAACACCTGGGCGCTAGGGTCGGCCCACTTCCTCAGAAAGGGGAAGATGAGTTCACCCAAGGAATGGGATGTAAAAAATGTCTGATATCAACCTGACCAAGGCCGTCCGTCAGAACCTGCTCACGCTGCAGGGCACCGCCTCGATGATGGCGAAGACGCAGAACAAGCTGGCCACCGGCAACAAGGTCAACTCAGCGCTCGACAATCCCTCGAACTTCTTCACGGCCGCGTCGCTGAACTCTCGTGCCAGCGATCTCGGCAACCTGATGGATTCGATGGCGAGCGGCATCAAGACCATCGAAGCCGCCGACAACGGCCTTTCCTCGATCACCAAGACCCTGGAGTCGATGCAGTCGACCCTGCGTCAGGCCCGTCAGGACAAGTCGTTCGAGACGGCATCGTTTGGCCTGTCTCCGGCCAATGTTTCCCTCAACGGCAACGACAAGCTGAAGATGATCGGCGGCGCCTTCGGTACCGACACTCCCGAGATCGATCTGACCACGACGGGCAAGGGCCAGAAGGTCGTTTCCGACCAGAACTATGCGGCTCCGGCCACTGCCGCCAAGGCTAAGGCCGAGGGCAGCATTGATCTTGACGCTGCGACCGCCATCACCGGTGGTACACTCAAGATCAACTATGCCGGCAAGAGTGTCTCGGTGACGTTGTCGTCCATTGGTTCTGCTGCTGGCACGAACTCTTCGGATATCGCGTCGGAGATTCAGCAGGCCATCGCAGGCAGCGATCTCGCTGACAAGCTGCAGGCGAGCGACAACACGGCCGGAACCGGCGTCATGATCGAGGCGATTGGCAACGACAACAGCGCGATCGACTTCACGGGTTCGGATGCCGGCATTGCTGCCGCCTACTTCGGCACCGCAGCCACGGCTAGCGCCACCAACACGGCTGGTTCTTCGGGCAAGTATGAGTTCTCCGTTAACGGCACGGCGATTACCCTCGACTCGACCGACACCACTCTGACGTCTGCCCTCAAGACCATCAACGATACGCTCGAGACGGCTGGCTCGAAGTTCAAGGCGGTTGCGAACGGCAGCAAGATCCAGATCCAGGGCGCCACCACCGATGCCGGTGCCCTTCAGATCACCGGAACCGATGCAGACCTGTTCTCGTCCACCGCCGACGTCACCAGCGTCGCCGGCACGCAGGACAGCGCGCTGACCCTGCTCAAGACCGTCGACACGCTCGTCGCCGAAATCAACAACGGCAGCGAGACCAAGGGACTGATCAAGGCTTCCAATGACAATGGCAAGCTGCGCATCCAGAACCTGTCGACCCAGGACCTGCAGGTTCAGGGCACCGACGCTTCGGGTCAAATCACCGGCAGCAACAGCTCCAGCGCGACGATCGATGGCAACTCGGTTCGTTCGGGCCTCGCTGACCAGTTCAACGAACTTCGCGACCAGCTCGACAAGCTGGCCGACGACGCCTCGTTCAACGGTATCAACCTGCTGCGTGGCGACAAGCTGACGATCACGTTCAACGAGACCGGTACCTCGTCCATCGACATCCTGGCCAAGGATGGCAAGTCGGTCGACTCGACCGAACTTGGCGTGCCCACCACGCTGACCGCCAAGGACCTGGACTCCGATAGCGACATCGACGCCACCCTGGCCAAGGTGAAGACGGCCCTCAACACGGTCCGTTCGCAGTCCTCGGCCTTCGGCTCGAACCTGTCGGTCGTCGAGAACCGTCAGGACTTCTCGAAGAACATGATCAACACCCTGCAGACGGGCGCCGGCAACCTGACGCTCGCCGACATGAACGAGGAAGCGGCCAACATGGTTGCGCTGCAGACCCGCCAGTCCCTGGCGACCTCCTCGCTCTCCATGGCCAACTCGGCCGACCAGAACGTGCTGCAGCTTCTCCGCTGACGCCAAGTCTGGCCGAATCATACGACAGAAGTTGGGGCGGGCCAGAAGGCCCGCCCCTTCTTTTTGCGCCCACGCGTCTGGCTGGGTGGGAAACGTTCCTTTCTGCTTTCTTAACGAGTTGTTTCGCTCCCCCGTGCAGGAGATCTCACGGCGTTGGCGCCCGCGTTGGCCGGATTGGTCTGCGATTGTGCGAGAAATTCAATAAAATCAACGTCGTTTTGGTCCGCCCCGACTCCAGGAGCCGGCTGTCCATCTGGATTCGCCGGTTGCCGGGCAGGTGGGGTGTGGTCCCGCGCCCTGCCGGCAGGCGCCGTTCGGTTTTGCGCCGGTTAACAAGAGTTTATCGGAATTAATTCCGCTTCGTTGCAAAACGCGACTGAGAAACTTTTTGTTAACCATGTCGGGTGTTAACTCCCACGTGAAAGGCACCGCCGCGTCCTCCCAACATGGATGGTCGACGGTCAGGTCCGGTTCGTTTTCGGGGTGAAAGAAACCCGTCAGCCCCAAGGAAGTGGGATGCAGAAATGAGCGACATCAATCTGACCAAGGCAGTTCGCCAGAATCTTCTGTCTCTGCAGAACACCGCCAAGCTGATGGCGACGACGCAAAATCGTCTGGCAACCGGCAACAAGGTCAACACGGCCCTCGACAATCCGACCAACTTCTTCACCGCGTCCTCGCTCAACTCGCGAGCCGGCGAACTCGATGCCCTGCTGGACTCGATGAACAACGGCGTGAAGACACTGGAAGCGGCGGATAACGGCTTGACCTCGATCACCAAGACGCTGGAGTCGATGCAGTCGACGCTGCGCCAGGCCCGCCAGGACAAGACCTTCGAGACGGCATCCTACTCCCTGTCTCCGGCCAACGTTTCGCTGACCGCCGGTGCGGCGAAGCTGACCCTGGTCGGTGGCGCATTCGGAACATCCACCCCGACCATCGATCTGACCACGACCGCGTCCGGCCAGAAAGTAGTTTCGAATGCCGCCTACACGGCACCGGCTGCGACGGCGGCCAAGGCGACGTTGAACAGCGCCGTCGATCTGACCAATGCCCGAGCCGCGACCATTACCGGTAACGGCGTGTCGACGATCACCTATCAGGGCAAATCGGTCTCCGTCACGCTCAGCGACTATGCGGCCAACACGGATGCGACCGACGTCGTTACCACGATCAACCAGGCGATCGCCGGCAGCGATCTCAATGGCAAGCTGGAGGCCAAGCTGGTCGGTGGTACCCTGCAGTTGCAGGCCAAGGACACCGTGAACAGCGATATCACCACGACCGGCAACATCGCGAACTTCCTGACGGGTGGCGCGGCTGACGTGAGCGGCGCGTCCGGCAAGTATGAGTTCTCGGTGAACGGTGTCGCTATCACGCTCGACTCCACGACCGGTTCTGACGTGACGACGGCGGTCGAGAACGTCAACAGCCAGCTTGCATCGGCTGGCTCGAAGTTCAAGGCGGTCATCGGACCCGGCTCGACGCTGCAGATTCAGGGCGCCACGACCAATGCCGGCGCTCTTCAGGTTACCGGCGCCGACGCCGATATCTTCTCGGCGACGCCGGATGTCACCAGCGTCGCCGGTACGACGGATGCGGCGCTCGTCGTGATGAAGACCATCGACACGCTCGTTGCCGAAATCAACAACAACGCCACGACCAAGGGGATCATCAAGGCCTCCAACGACGACGGTAAGCTGCGCATTCAGAACCTGTCGACTCAGGATTTGACCGTGCAGGGCACCGACACGTCCGGCAAGGCTACGGGCGACAGCAGCGACAGTTCGGTGGTGGACGGAAACTCTGTTCGTTCCGGGCTTGCGGACCAGTTCAACGTTCTGCGTGACCAGCTCGACAAGATGGCCGACGACGCTTCGTTCAACGGTGTCAACCTTTTGCGCGGCGACAAGCTGAAGATCACCTTCAACGAGACCGGAACGTCCTCAATCGACATCCAGGTGAAGGATGGCAAGTCGGTGGACTCCACCGAGCTCGGCCTGCCGACCACCATGGTCGCCAAGGATCTTGATACCGACAGCGGCATCGACTCGCTTCTGGACGATGTGAAGGCTGCGATCACCCAGGTCCGCGCCCAGGCGTCGACCTTCGGCTCCAACCTGTCGGTCGTCGAGAACCGCCAGGACTTCACCAAGAAGATGATGAACACCCTGCAGGGTGGCGCCAGCAACCTGACGCTGGCCGACATGAACGAAGAGGCGGCCAATATGGTGGCATTGCAGACCCGGCAGTCGCTGGCGACGTCTTCGCTCTCCATGGCCAACCAGGCCGACCAGAACGTGCTGCAGCTTCTCCGTTGAGGCTGGGCTGAAAGCGCAAGAGAAGTACAAGGGCGGGCCGAAAGGTCCGCCTTTTTCTTTTGCTGGTTGAAGAAATGCTTGCTTTGTTTCTGGAGTGAAGCAGATTTGCGAGTCGTTAACTTCGTTTGTTTTTAAGTTTCTTTGGGGAAACTAGTTGTTAACCGTGATGGGTGTCTAGTTGTGACAATGGAGGAGCCGGTTCGAACCGGGTCTCCGGACACCGGATCGCGGCGAACGAAGCCGCCCATCATGAGGGCCGATGGCTGCTGCATGGCGGGGTGGACTGATAACAGGCCCTGGCCGGCAGGCCAACAGGCCCGAAAACACCGGGGAGTGTTTGTTCGATGAACGGGTATGGAGCGTCGGCGTACCAGCGGGTCCAGACGACACTGGGTCCGCGCCAGCTGGAAGCGCACTTGCTGCTCAAGGCGGCGGCTCAGTTGCAGTCGTTCAAGGACAACTGGTCATATGACGAGAGTGCCGTTGCGGAAGCCCTGATGCTGAACCGCAAGCTCTGGACCATTCTCGGCACGTCGGCGACAGACGAAAGCAATCCGCTGCCGGATGCCATCAAGGAGAACATCGGCAATCTCACCGTGTTCGTCCTGAAGCGTACGCTGGAGATCATGGACGATCCGTCGCCCGAGAAGCTGTCGGCGCTGATCTCCATCAACCGCTCGCTGGCTCAGGGGCTGCGTGGGCAGGCCGACGAGGAATAGGCGAGGGGGGGGGGAGATCCCTGGAACTGAGAAAGGCGCCCAGGAGGCGCCTTTTGTCGTTTATGGGCTCTGCTGTTCGCGTAGGCGCACGTCGTCTCTCTTCAGACGAAGGTGCTCGCCGCCGACGTCGTCGGGCTCTGCACCGCCTCGGTCCAGGCGTTGATCATCGCCCTGAGGCGCAGCCGGCTTTCGTCGGGAATCTGGTCGACGACGTCGCCCGTCGTCTTGTCGATCTGGCGATAGACGATGATATCGGCTTCCTCGTCCCGGGTGACCGTGGACTTGAGGTTTGACGAATAGACGGAGGATTGAGATTGATTGGCGCCGCCGCGCGTGTCATTGCCGGGGCGGGCCGTTTCGTCGGTCTTGACGACAGCCGACCCGACCGGAAGGTCGGTGCTTGCCGCCTGTTCCGCCGCCGCCGGCGCTCTCGGCACCGGCGCGTTCATGCCGGGTATGACCGGTCTCACGCTGCCGATATCCATGACCTAAGTCCTTTCGCGCGAATCCCATAGGGTTCGCCTGGAAAGGACGTTAGCATCGAGAAATAAAGGCGGCGTTTAGGAAATCGGTAAAGTTTTATCGATCCGGCGTTTTCCGCAGGTTTTTAAGATGGTCGAGTTGTGTGGGAGAGTACGGGCTGTCGCTCCTCCGGCCGGTCCAGATAAGGGCCCAAGTCTTAACAAAGAGCGAAAGAAACGGCGGCGCAGCCATGGAAAGACTGACAATTCGCAACAACACGTAGTGGTGGTGCTGTTCGCCGCCCGCACCGGAAGGGCAGGGCCCAGGATGAAGCGCGTGGACGGGCCTGGCCCAACCCTCAAGCCGTCAGAGGCTGCGATTGATGGCGACCCCGCGCGCGCTCACGGCGTAGGCGGCCTGGGGGTGGCCGCTGCGGCCGTAGACCGAAGGTGTCTCGGCCCGACCGACCTCGTTTGCCACCGTGCGCAGGATGTCCTCGGCGACGTCGCGGGCCGTGTCGAGCACGGCGAGGTTGATCTGCACCTCGGAGCGGAACAGCTCGTGGCGCTTGAGGAGCGCCGCCGTCTCGACCGGCACGTAGGCCTTGAGCGTTTCGATCTCGTCGCGGGCGGCGAGCATCAGGCGGGTGTAGAGGGCAGCCTTCTCTTCCTTGTCCATGGCGAGCTCGCCGGCCTGGCGGAGCTTGCCGTCCTTGACCAGGGCAGTCTCCTGGCGGAGCAGCACGAGAAGGTCTTCCATGGCGGAGCCGAGCTTCTCGACCAGCTTGCCTGCGATTTCCGGGCTGGTGACGAGCTTCGGGCGGTTCTCCTGCAACGCTAGGCTCATCCGAGGTGCCCTTCCTGTATCTTGATCAGCTGCGCGGCAATGCCGTCGGCAATACCGATGCCGCCCTTCTTGACGAAATCCTTGGCGTATTCGTCGATCAGCATGTCGCGCCAGGTCTCGTTGGAGTTGTTGGAGGTGCCGGTCAGCGGATCGACGGAGATATCCTTGAACATCGCCTTGAAGGCATCGGCGACGTAGACGGACTCGAAGTCGGCGGCGACCTCATGGGCCTTCTTGGCCACGGCGCTCTTGTCCATGCCCGAGTAGGTCTTCGAGGCGAAGGCGGTGGCGACGGACGAAAGGTTGTTCGCTTCCATCACATCACCTCCACGTCGGCTTGCAGCGCGCCGGCCGCCTTGATGGCCTGGAGGATGGAGATGAGGTCGCGCGGGCCGAGGCCGAGTGCGTTGAGGCCGTCGACCAGTTCCTGCAGCGTCACGCCGGAGCGGACGACGGCGAGCTGGTGTTCCTTGCCGTCGGCGACCTGGATCTGGGTGCTGGGCGTCACGGTGGTTTCCCCGTCCGACAGCGGCTCTGGTTGCGACACCTGCGGGTCCTCGGTGATCATCACGGTGAGATTGCCCTGGGCGACGGCGACCGTCGACACGCGCACTTCCTGGCCCATGACGATGATGCCGGTGGCCTCGTCGACCACCACCTTGGCCGGCAGGTCCGGCTCGACGATCAACTGTTCGACGTCGGTGAGGAGGTCAACGATGTTGCCCTTGAACTTCGGGGGCATCGACAGGCGAACCGTGGACGGGTCGGTCGGCTCGGCGACCGGTGCGCCGTAGAGGTCGTTGATGGCCAGCGCGATGCGGCGCGACGTGGTGAAGTCGGGGTTGCGCAGCGACAGGCGGACGGCGCCGAGGTCGGCTAGCTTGAATGGCAGCTCGCGCTCGATGACGGCGCCGTTGCTGATGCGCCCCTGCGTCGGGACGCCACGGGAAATCTTGGCTCCCTCGCCCTGGATGTCGAAGCCGCCGACGGCGATGGCGCCTTGTCCGATGGCGTAGACTTCACCGTCCGCGCCCATCAGCGGCGTGACCAGCAACTGGCCGCCCTGAAGGTTCTTGGCGTCGCCGAGCGCGCTGACGGTCACGTCGATGGCCGTACCCTGGGCCGCGAAGGCCGGCAGCTTGGCTGTGACCATGACGGCGGCCGTGTTGGCGGTGCGCATGGTGGAGTCGCGCACGTTGACGCCGAGGCGCTCCAGCATGGCCTGCAGGCTCTGTTTGGTGAAGGGCGAGTTGTTGAGGCTATCGCCCGTGCCTTGCAGGCCGACGACAAGGCCGTAGCCGATGAGCTGGTTCTCACGAACGCCCTCGACATCGACGATGTCCTTGATGCGCGAGGCAGCCATCGCCGCTTCGGCGCTCATCAGGCCAATCATGAGGGCGCCCAGTGCGCCGAGAATCCTAATCCGCATTGTCATCATCCCCGTGTTTCCCGACACGGCTTCCCGATGGGGAAATCGCAATGGTCGTGCCAGACTCTCAACTTGACGCGACGTCTGGTTAAGTAGCTGATTTTGAATATGAATTATCGGAGCCATCAAGGCTCTGGAAGGCAGCTCGCGTTTTCGAACCGGCATTTCTTGCCGGGCGAGTGGGGAAGCGGTAACCTTGGCAGGTCGAAACTGCCGGGTCAGCTTCAAAGGACGATCGATGCGCATTCAGGGTCCGAACCGCCTCGGGGGTGTTTCCTCGGGGTCGCAGACAAAGCGAACCGATGGGTCGGGGTTCGCGCTGCCGTCGGAGTCCGAAGGTGGGGCTCCGAAGACGGCCACCGCTACGGCGACCCACGCGTTGGCCGGGCTCGACGCTCTCATCGCCCTGCAGGCGGTCGATGCCGACGCGCCGCGCAAGAAGCGGAAGGCGGTGAAGCGAGGGCGCGACCTTCTTGATCGTCTCGATGAAATTCGCATCGGACTGCTATCGGGGCAGCTCTCGGGCGAGGCGATCGCCCGGATCCTGAGCCTTCTCGACGAGACCGAACCGACCGGCGATCCGCGCCTCGACGAGCTGATGGAGGACATCGCTCTCAGGGCCGAAGTGGAGCTTGCAAAGCTCGGCTACTTCCGAAGCTGAGGCGCCGCGACGGGCGGTGCTAACGGTGCGTTTGGCTTAATCGATTGATATGTAATGGTAAACGCCATCCCTACAAGGTTTGGTGATTTTCTTGCATTTGCCGTTGTAGGGCGGAGGTCAGATAGCTATATTCCGCCCGCCTTCGTGGTGTGTGAGGACCGTCGATGTCGATTGAGCTTGCGGATGACTACCGGCCGTCCGACGACGAGCCGTTCATGAATGATCGCCAGCGCGAATACTTCCGGCGCAAACTGCTTCAGTGGAAGGAGGACATCCTGCGCGAAAGCAAGGAGACCCTCCAGAACCTTCAGAACGAGAACACCAACCTTCCCGACATTGCCGACCGGGCATCGTCGGAAACCGACCGGTCGATCGAGCTTCGGGCGCGCGACCGTCAGCGCAAGCTGATCTCCAAGATTGAGGCGGCCATCAAGCGGATCGAGGATGGCTCCTATGGCTACTGCGAGGAAACCGGCGAACCGATTTCGCTGAAGCGCCTCGACGCCCGCCCGATCGCCACGCTGTCGATCGAGGCGCAGGAGCGCCACGAGCGACGCGAGAAAGTCTACCGCGACGAATGAAGGCTGTCGCCTTCCGGGAACAAGACGAAGGGGCGTCCTCGCGGGTGCCCCTTTTCTTGTTGTCGCTCTGAGAAATGGTTCCACGATCTCTTGATCGGATGATGCCGCCTGGGCGCGACCTCCGTGATGACTTGGGAAGGGAGGTCGCGCCGCTCGGGGAAAGCCGGCCCGGATTTGGGAAGGGGCCGGCGGGATCGCCTCGGACCAATTGGGGAGCGGTCCTTCGGCGATACGGCTCGCTTGGGATGCTTGGGGAGCGCGAGCCGATGGGCGTGCCGTCAGAACGGCAGGAGGATGTCGAGAACCTGCTGGCCGGTGCGTGGCTGCTGCACGTCGGAGATCTGGCCCCGGCCGCCGTAGGAGATGCGGGCCTCGGCGATCTTGGTGCTCTCGATGGTGTTGTCGGCGGCGATGTCCTCGGGCCGCACGACGCCGGCCACAACCAGTTCGCGGATCTCGTAGTTGACGCGCACTTCCTGACGGCCCTCGATGACGAGGTTTCCGTTGGGCAGCAGCTGGGTCACCACGGCGGCGACGTTGGTCGACAGGCTTTCCGACCGGTCGATGGTGCCGGTTCCCTTGTAGGACGAGGCGCCGGTGGTCGAGGCGATGTCGCTGGCCGCCATGCCCGCCGGCATGATGATGTTGTCGATCGCCGTGCCAAGCGCGCCGCCGACGCCGGTCGAGTCGCTTGAGGCGCGCGAGCGCTCCGAGGAGTTGTCGAAGGCCGCCTTGTCGGAGATGGCCACCTTGACGGTGAGAATGTCGCCGACGTTGCGAGCGCGCTGATCCTTGAAGAAGGTGCGCGAGCCCGACTGCCACAGCGAGTTGGGGCTGTAGGCGACGGGCTGCACGGTGGGCATCGGCATCTGCACCGGCTTGTAGCCGGGCTGGGCGGTGGGGTTCTCGATGGCGGTCAGCTTGGGCGTCTGACCGACCTGAGAGAGGCGATCGATCGTGCTGCCGCAAGCGGAAAGGCCGATGCCGAGGAGGGCGATGGCGAGGGTGGTGGACAAACGCATCTGAATATCCTCGGTTTGGCTCAGTTCATTGCCGTCTTGACGACGACCGGGGCGCTCGACGCGGTGACCGAGACGATGCCGGCGCCGGTGACGATGCCCTGAATGGTGCGCTTGGACTGCTCGTTCAGCACGGAGACGATGTCGCCCTTGGCGCCGTCGGCGAGGGCGCGGCCGCGAGCGGAGAGGGTCAGGCCGGGCCGGGTGTACTGGAGCGTGACGAGGTCGCCGCGCATGATGATGCGAGGTGGCTCGATATCGGAGTTGGCGATCACTTCGCCGGCCCGGAGCGGCCGCTTTGCAGCCATGTCGACGATTTCGTCGGCGTCGATGACGGCCGAACCCGGCACGCGACGCTTGTCGATGCGGACGGTCGTCACGTCGGAGGCATGGATGACGGCGCGGCGGTCGATCGGCCGGTTGAGCACGGGAATGGCCAGGGTCTCGACGGCGCGGCCGGTCAGCATGACGGAGTGGTTGCCGTTGCCCACATCGACGGTGAAGGTGGCACTGAAGCGGCCGGACGCCGGCTGCAGAACGAAATCGGCAAGTGCGATCGGCGTCGAGGCGGTCGTGGCGGCAATGATCGGGGCAACCGGCTCGTCCAGGGTCACGTCGATGGTGTCGACGGCAGCGCCCAGCCGGCCGGCAGCGGCGTCGGCGACCTGGGCCTTGAGCGTGGCGTCGTCGATGGTGACGGCGCGGCGCACGACGGTGACGCTGGCGAAGGTCGGCAGACGGTCGACGGCGAGGCCAGCGGCGACGGCGGCCTTGACCGCCTCGTTGGCAGGCAGGGCGCCGGTGACGCCGAGCTCGGGCGCCCGGAACACGGCGCGGTCCGCAAGCTCGCCCGCTCCGTCGAACAGATCGCCGAGCGTGACGATGGCGGCGTCGATCTCGACGCGCGGGCGGAGTTCGGCCGCCGCGGCCTGGTGGGTGGCAATGAAGCCGGCTGCCAGCGTGGCAAGTGCGGCGGCAAGGACGATCCTAAGGACGATGGCGGGCATCATGGTTTGCCTTACTTGCCAAGGTTGGATGTCGTCTGGGACATCTCGTCGGCGGCCGTGATGATGCGGGAGTTCATCTCGTAGGCCCGCTGGGCCGAGATGAGCGACGACAGTTCGTTCACCGCCTCGACGTTGGAGGACTCGAGGTAGCTCTGCAGCAGGGTGCCGTAGCCGGCGTCCCCGGGGTTACCAGTCTGGGCCGCGCCGCTCGACGCCGTCTCGAGGAACAGGTTGTCGCCCATGGGCTCGAGACCGTTCTTGTTGACGAAGCGGGCGAGTTCGATCTGGCCGAGCACCGTGGCCGTGGTGGCGTTGCCGATCTTGGCCTGCACCTGGCCGGTGTTGGAAATGGTGAGGTCGCTGGCGTTCTGCGGCACGGTGATGGCCGGCTGCACGGTGTAGCCGTCGGCGGTCACCAGCGTGCCGGTGGAATCGAGTTCGAAGGCGCCATCGCGGGTGTAGGCGGTGCGGCCGTCGGGCAGGTTGATCTGGAAGAAGCCCTCGCCACGGATGGCGATGTCCTTGTCGTTGCCGGTGGACTCGGGGTCGCCCTGCGTCATGTTGCGTGGCGTGGCGACCACGCGGACGCCCGAGCCGAGCTGCACACCCGCGGGCACCTGGGTGCCGGCGTCCGACGTGGTGGAGCCCTGCCGGCGCAGGGTCTGGTAGAGCAGATCCTGGAAGTTGGCGCGCTGGCTCTTGTAGCCGGTGGTGCGCATGTTGGCGATGTTGTTGGAGATGACCGAGACGTTGGTCTCCTGGGCCTTCATGCCGGTGGCGGCGATGGTCAGGGCTTTCATGTGCGGTCGTTCCCGGATCAGGCGTTGACGGAGCCGAGGCGCTCGATCGCCTTGGCACTGAGGTCGTTCTGCTGTTTCACCATGTTGGAGATGCGCTCGTTGGCGCGCTGGACGTCCAGCATGGCGGTGAGTTCCTCGACGCCCGAGACGTTGGACTTCTCGAGGGCGCCCTGGCGGACGCGGATGCTGGCGGGCGCCTGGGGCACCGCGCTGGCCGAATAGAGGTTCTCGCCGTCCTTGGAGAGTACCGTGGTGTCCGGAAAGGAGGCGATGCGGAGGGCGCCCTTGAGGCCGGCGCTGGAGGAAATCGTGCCGTCGCGGGCGATGGCGATGTTGGTTTCTTCGTTGCCGAAGACGATTTCGCCGCCGTCGCCGAGCACCGGCTTGCCGTCGGCGGTGACGAGGCGGCCGGTGTTGTCGATGGCGAAGTCGCCGGCGCGGGTGTAGCGCTCGCCGGCCGGCGTGTTGACAACGAAGAAGCTGTTGTCGCTCTCGATGGCCACGTCGAGGTCGTTGCCGGTCATCTCGACCGAACCGGCCGAGAAATCGTGCACGGTGGCCAGCTCGCGGACGAAGCGGTTGTCGCGGTCGCGGCGAGGAAAGAGCGTTGCCGACGCCTTCGGCATCGTCGTTTCCTCGAAGTCGAGCGAAACGCGCTTGAAGCCGGCGGTGTCCATGTTGGCCACGTTGTTGGCGATGACGTCCAGCTTGCGCCTCAGCGCAACCTGACTCGACAGCGCCACCAGAGTTGCATTCTGCATGGCAAATCGTTCCCAAGTCCCAGTCGGGCGGCGTCACGCTCCCCAGCGCCGCTGCCCGAAACCTGTATCGCAGGGAACGTGCCAACTTGAGTTTACATGTATTTCAATGAGTTATCGTATTGTCACCGCTGCATCGAGCTTGCCGCCCGGCAAGAAACGCCATGCCTGGGCGGTAACTTTTGCCGGGCCGTTAACCAATTATCAACCAATCGTTAACTATCCTGAAGGCCAATGAAAGGGCTGTGGGCACCGGCAAAGAATCGTTGTCGCTGGGAAGGGGCCGACCCATAGCTTTGAGGTGGAGGCGTTCGGCTTCCCCGATTCCGGAGCAGGCGCCAAGGGCCATGGCCAAAACCCCGAAAGCAGACGGTGAACAGGATGGCGGCGAGGCCGGTGGCGGTTCTTCCAAGAAGAAGCTGTTCATCATCGGCGGTGCGGCCGCAGCGGTGGTTCTGGTCGGTGGCGGCGCGGCCTTCTTTCTGATGGGCGGCACGCCCGCGACCCCGGCGGTGAGCGATGTCGCCGCCGTCGAAGCGGCTTCCCAGCCGCATGCCTACTATTATGACCTGCCGATGATGATCCTCAATCTGTCGACGGCCGACGAACGGCCGACCTTCGTCAAGATGGAGATCGCCCTCGAGGTCAGCGACGAGAAGATGCTGGAGGTGATCAAGCCCAATCTGCCGCGCGTGCTCGATGCCTTCCAGACCTACATGCGCGAGCTCAGGGCCTCCGATCTGCAGGGTTCGGCCGGACTGTTCCGCCTGAAGGAAGAGCTGCAGCGGCGCGTCAACATCGCGGTCTATCCGGCCCGTGTCGACGACGTGCTCTTCAAGAACGTCATCGTGCAATAAGGATGTCGAGCATGGCTGACGACGACGACCTTTCGGCGGACTGGGGCGCGGCACTGGCCGAGCAACGGGCTGACAGCGGCGACGACATGGACGACCTCGCCGCCGAGTGGGGCGCGGCGCTCGAAGAGCAGGGCGTCGAGAACGCCGACGCGGTGGCTGCCCAGTGGGCGGCGATGATCGACGACAACGATGCCGAGCTCGATGCGTCGAGCCGTGGCGCCGACCGCGTCCTCAACCAGGAAGAAATCGACAACCTCCTCGGCTTCAACGTCGAGGATCACGTCTCCAACGACCAGAGCGGCATCCGGTCGCTGGTCAACTCGGCGCTCGTTTCCTACGAACGCCTGCCGATGCTGGAAATCGTCTTCGACCGCTTTGTGCGGGAAACGACGACGACGCTGCGCAATTTCACCTCCGACAACGTCGAAGTGTCGCTCGACGGCATCTCGTCGGTGCGTTTCGGCGATTATCTCAACTCCATCCCGCTGCCGGCCATCCTCGCGGTGGTCAAGGCCGAGCAGTGGGACAACTACGGCCTGATGACGGTCGATTCCTCGCTCATCTATTCGATCATCGACGTGTTGCTCGGTGGTGGCCGCGGCACCTCGGCGATCCGCGTCGAGGGGCGGCCCTACACGACGATCGAGATGAACCTCGTCCGTCGCATGATCGACCTGCTGCTCGCCGACTGCGAGAAGGCCTTCGCGCCGCTCACCCAGATCAACTTCACGCTGGAGCGCCTCGAGACCAATCCGCGCTTCGCCCCGATCTCGCGTCCGGCCAACGCCTGTATCCTGATCCAGTTCCGCGTCGATATGGAAGATCGCGGCGGCATCGTCGAAATGCTGCTGCCCTACGCGACCATCGAGCCCATCCGCAATCTTCTGTTGCAGATGATCATGGGCGAGAAGTTCGGCCGCGACAACATCTGGGAAGGCCATCTCGCCACCGAGATCTACAACGCCGACATCGAGGTCGACGCCGTTCTGGTCGAGGAAGAACTGCCGCTGTCCATGGTCATGGACCTCGAGGTGGGGCAGACGCTGCTGTTCGGGGTGTCGCCGGAGGACCCGGTGGCGATCAAGTGTGGCGACGTGCATATCACCTCGGGCAATATCGGCCGTCTCGGCGACAAGGTATCGGTCAAGGTCAACAGGAATCTGAGGCGCCCGCGCATGACGCTGGCCGCTTTCGAGCGCGCGGTTCAGAAGGAGATGCAGAACACATGATTTCCGGCCTCAATCTTGGCGTGGCGATCGAGATCGTCGTTGCCATCCTTCTCGCGCTCACCATCGTCTACTGCGCCATCCTCAACCGCCGCCTGACGCGCCTCAGGGCCGACGAGGAAGTGCTGCGCGCGACGATCTC
>JAUVXG010000093.1 GCA_030603685.1 Pleomorphomonas sp. | reverse complement strand
CGAAGGCGGCGGGGGGCTCGACGGAGGCGATCTGCTCCAACCGGTCGCGAACGACGTTGTCGAGCTTGGCGCCGTCGATGAAGAGCGATGGGCGCCCCTCCTTGCGCAGGATGGCAAAGGACAGCGCCTCCGGCGTGCGCGGAATGTCGGCGCCGCGGATGTTGAAGGCCCAGGCGATGGAATCGGGGCGCGTCAGCACGGCGGCGTCGGCCCCGGCCTTGCCGATCGTCTCGCCGAGGCGGGCGAGCTTGGACTCGGCGCTTTCGCCGGCAAGGCTCTCTGGGAACAGCGACACCCGACCCTTGGGCGGTTCGGGACGGTCGGTCCAGACCGCATCAATCGGATTGCCATCGACGGCGACGAATTCGGCACCGACGGCGGCGAGCGCCGTCTCGAAGCGGCCGACTTCGGCGGCGGTCATCAGCCAGGGATCGAAACCGATGCGATCGCCCTTTTGCACCACGCTTTTCAGCCAGTCGTGCGGCGGCTCCTCGATGAGATGGTGCGGCTCGATGACCTGGAGATCGACTTGTTCGCGCACCTGCAGCGTATAGCGGCCATCGACGAAGATGGCAGCGCGATCTTCCAGAATGATGGCGAGGCCGGCCGAGCCGGCAAATCCGGTCAGCCAGAGCAGGCGGCGGGCTGAGGCGGGAATGTCCTCGCCCTGGTGCTCGTCGGCGAGCGGCACCAGGAAACCCTTGAGGCCACGCCGCTTCAGCTCGGCCCTCAGTGCGGCGATCCGCGCCTTGCCGTGGCTGGGATCGCTGACGTTATCGAATGTCTGGAACACCTCTGTCACTCCGCCATGCTCTTGAGAGCGTGAGTTGTGGCCCCTGCTTTCGGGTGCCGTCAAGGCGGCTGCCGGCCTTGATCGTCGGTGGCCCGGCCATTGCCGATCACTTCCCCGTTGGCTGCGTCCGTGACGCTGTTGTCCCGCCCGGCGGCTTTCGTTCGGCTTCAGGCAAGGTGGGGCGTTTATGCCGCGTTTATCCTTTTGGCGGGAATCCGGCGGCAAGGGAGGGTTGCGGCGAAAGGGAGGCGGCAGCCATGAGTCACCTGCAAGGGTGGCCTGCATTGTCGCTCGTTCATACTAAAGTCTTAGTCTGCTACTATAAGCACAGTTCGGAGGGCTGGTTTCGCGTCCCATGAGGATAACGGCGCTTTTGAGAACCTTCGGCGGAAGCCGATGACATTCAAGAGGTGCTAAAATGAGCCGATTTGCCCCGACTACCGCCACATCCTACCGAAGTGGCGTTTTCCGCAGGACCTACGAGACCACGCTCGGCACGCGCGAGCGGCAGGCGCAGCGCTATGTCGCGCCCTATCTCGCCTCGCTCGACGATCAGGTCGGGCGCGAGCAGGGCTCCGGCCGCAGCTCGACCGGCATCATGCGGTCGCGCGCCATTGATGCCGCGCTTTAAGCCGTAGCCGTCGCGGTTCAAGGCTTGAAAGGCTCCCCGAGCGAAGCGACGCCGTTGAGCTTGAGAAGGCGTCGGTTCGAGGAAATGATACCGAGGACGACGATCGTCACCAGATAGGGCATGCTGGCCAGCAGCTGCGACGGCAGCTCGACGCCGCCGGCCTGGGCGGCAAGGCCGGCCAGCGAGACGGCGCCGAACAGGCAGGCGCCCCAGAAGATGCGGGCTGTCAGCCAGGTGCCGAACACGACGAGGGCGAGCGCGATCCAGCCTCGCCCGGCGATCATGCCGTCGGCCCAGAGCGGCGTGTAGACCGTGGCGGCATAGGCGCCGGCAAAGCCGGCCATCAGCCCGCCGAATGCCACGGCGGCGACGCGGATGGCGATCACAGGATAGCCGATGGAATGGGCCGCCTTTGGGTTCTCGCCGACGGCCCTCAGCAAAAGGCCTGTTTTGGTGAAGGCGAAGGTGGCCCAGATGGCCAGGGTCGCGGCCAGCGACAGCCAGACGACCGGATCCTGGACAAACAGTCCACCCACCACCGGCAGGTCGGAGAGACCGGGCACCGCGAGCTTGGGGAGGCCCTTGACCGTCAGGCTCTCGTAGGTCTTGCCGACCAGCGCCGACAGACCCTGGCCCAGAATGCCGATGGCAAGGCCCGCCGCCACCTGATTGGCCTGCAGGCCCAGCGCCGCGAAGGCGAACAGCAGCGACAGCAGCGCAGCGGCGAGGCCGGCGCCGGCGAAGGCGAAAACATGCCCGCCGCCGTGATAGACGATGATGAAGGCGATCGCCGCGCCGAGCGCCATCAGCCCTTCGACGCCCAGATTGAGTACGCCCGCCCGCTCGCCGACGAGTTCGCCGAGCGCCGCCAGAAGGAAGGGCGTCGCCGCCGCCAGCATGCCGGACAGGATGAACTCCAGCGCGATCATGCCGGCACCTCGCTGACGGGGCGCGCAAAGGCGAGCCGGTAGCGCACGAAGGTCACCGCCATCAGGTAGGACAGGAGCAGGCTGCCCTGGAACACCCGGACGGCGGCGATCGGCAGATCGGCCGACACCAGGGCGTTGTCGCCGCCGATATAGATCGCCGCCATCACGATGGATGAGAAGATGATGCCGATGGGGTGCAAGCCACCGAGATAGGCGACGATGATCGCCGCGTAGCCGTAGCCGGTGGAGATCGAGCGTTGCAGCTGCCCGATCGGGCCGGCGACTTCAGCCGCGCCGGCAAGACCCGCTGCAAAGCCGCCGATCAGCAGCGACAGCCAGATGGCGCGCCCCTCGGAAAAGCCGGCGTAACCGGCGGCGCGCGGCGCGAGCCCGCCAACCTCCAGCTTGTAGCCCATGAAGCTCTTCTGCATGAACACATAGGCTGCCAGCGCCAGGGCGAGGGCGATGAGCAGCGACGCGTTGACTCGTGTTCCTGGGATGATGAGCGGCACCATGGCGTCGTACTGGAACATGACCGACTGCGGAAAATTGAAGCCGTTCGGGTCTTTCCACGGGCCGAGAAGCAGGTAGTTGAGAACCTGGATCGCCACCAGGCTCAGCATCAGCGATACAAGGATCTCGTTGGCTCTGAGCCGAACCCGCCAGAAGGCGGTGATCCCCGCCCACAGCGCGCCGCCAAGAGCGCCGGCTAGCAGCATCGTCGGCCAGATCCATTGTCCCGTCGCCATCGGGTACCAGACCGGCAACGCCGAGGCGAAGATGGCGCCGATGATGAACTGACCCTCGGCACCGATGTTGAACACCTTGGCGCGATAGCCGATCGCCAACCCCTCGGCGATCAGGAGCAGCGGCCCGGTCTTGAGGAGGACCTCGGAGAAGGACGGGAAGGAGATGAACGGCTCAAGGATCATGGCGTGAAACACCGCCACCGGGTCCTTGCCCATGAAAAGGTAGAGCAGCAGGTTGATGAGCGTCGCCGCCACCAGCGCCAGAAGCGGGGCGAGGATTTTCAGGGACAATGACGGCCGGTCGCGCTTGACGAGCATGGGCCGGATGCGGGGCGCGCTCATGCGGCAGCTCCCGCGCCGATCATGTAGCGGCCGATATCTTCGGGGCGGGTCTGGCGCGTTTCCAGTGACGGGCTCAGCCGTCCGTGGCTCAGGACCTGAATGCGATCGCAGATGTCGAACAACTCGTCGATCTCCTCGGAAATCACCAGGATGGCAACGCCCTGGTTCCTGAGGGCCACCAGCTTCTGGCGAATGGCGGTTGCTGCGCCGATGTCGACGCCCCAGGTGGGCTGGGCCAGAAAGAACAGCTTCGGCGCCAGCATCATCTCGCGGCCGACGATGAATTTCTGCAGGTTGCCACCGGACAAGCCGCCCGCCTCGACATCCGGGCCGGAGGTGCGCACGTCGTGATCGGCGATGCAGCGCCGGGTGAACTCGGTGGCCTGCTTCACGGCGATCAGGCCGCGCCGAGCCAGACCGAGCGGGTGGGCGGTGAGGAGGCTGTTGCGCGCGAGCGACATTCCCGGCACCGCGCCGCGACCCAGGCGGTCTTCCGGCACGAAGGCAAACCCGAGCTTCCGCCGTTCGGCCGGGCCGAGGTGGCCGGCCGGCTCGCCCATCATCTGCACCTGCTCGCGGGTCTCGAAGGGCAGGCGAATTTCGCCGGAAATCAGTTCGGACAGTTCGGCCTGTCCGTTGCCGGAGATACCGGCGATGCCGAGGATCTCGCCGGACCTGAGGGTCAGGGCCATGTCCTTGAGCGGCATGCCAAAGGGATCATCGGGCGTGTAGCTCAGCCCGATCAGCTCCAGCATGGTCTCGCCCGGTTCCGCCGGCTTCATCGGCGGTGGCTCGGGCATGTCGCGCCCGATCATCATCCGGGCCAGATCATGGGCATCGTGCTCGCGGGGGGCGACGTTGCCGGTCACCTGGCCGGCGCGCAGGATGGTCGCGCGATCGCAGATGGCGCGGATTTCCTCGAGCTTGTGGGAAATGAACAGCACGGAGACGCCGCCGTCGCGCAGCCTTCTCAGCGTCTCGAACAGCCTGTCGACCGATTGCGGCGGCAGCACGGACGTCGGCTCGTCGAGGATCAGCAGCTTCGGATCTGTCATCAGGCAGCGGATGATTTCGACCCGCTGGCGCTCGCCCACCGACAGTTCGTGGACATGGGCATGAGGGTCGACCTCAAGGCCGAACTCGGCGCCGAGTTCCAGAATACGCGCGATCAGCGCCCTGGTTTGTCCGGGAACGACGAGGCGGATGTTTTCGATGACCGTCAGCGTTTCGAACAGCGAGAAGTGCTGGAACACCATGCCGATGCCTCGTCGGCGGGCCGCCGCCGGCGAGGCCAGTGTCAGCGGCTCGCCCTCCCAAAGCATCTCCCCGCCGTCCGGCGTTTCCACGCCATAGATGAGCTTCATCAGCGTGGATTTGCCCGCGCCGTTTTCGCCCAGGATGGCGTGGATCGAGCGCGGGGCGACGTCGAGATCGACGGCCTGATTGGCCCTGATCTCGCCGTAGCGTTTGGAGATGCCGCGCAGGGACAGGAGGGGCGCTGCCATGGGTGGCGTTACTTCGGCAGCGGGGTGGAGACGCCCTTCACGTGCCAGTCCATGGCGACGATGGCGGCGTCGTCCATCGCGGCGCCGGACGCCACGCCTTCGCTGCCGTCGGCCTTGGCAATCGGCCCGGCAAAGGGCGAGAAGCTGCCATCGGCGATCTTGGCCTCGGTGTCCTTGATCTTCGCCATGGTTTCCGAGGGTATCGCCGGGTTCCAGTCGACCGTCTGCACCACCTTGTCGGTCACGCCGAGGAAGGCACTGGCGCCGGTGAAGTTGCCGGCCAGATGGGCGTCCACCTGGGCCTTGAAATAGGGCGACCAGTCGGTTGCGACGCAGCCAAGATAGGACTTCGGCGCGTAGCTCTTCATCGAGGAGTTGAGGTTGAAGGCATAGACGCCCGCTTCCTCGCAAACCGAGATCACCGAGGGGGTGTCCTGCGCATTGGAGAAGACGACGTCGCAGCCTTGCGCGATCAGCGCCTTGGCGGCCTCCTGCTCCTTGGCGGGGTCGAACCAGGAGTTCACCCAGACCACGGACACCTCGATGTCCGGGTTGACCGCCTGGGCGCCCAGCGTGAAGGCGTTGATCGAGGTGATCAGCTCGGGGATGGCGAAGGCGGAGACCGAGCCGAGCTTGCCGGTCTTGGACAGGGCGGCGGCGGCCATGCCCATCAGGTAGGTGCCCTGATAGTAGCGCGCGGCAAAGGGCGAGAAGTTCGGCGCCACCATGTAGCCGGAGGCGTGCAGCACGGAAACGCCGGGGTTGCGCCTGGCAATCTGCATCGCGCCGTTCTGGTAGCCGAAGGACCCGGCGACCAGGAACTTGTTCCCGTCGGCGACGGTCTTGTTCATGATGCGGTCGGCGTCGGGGCCCTCGGGGATGTTCTCCAGCACCGTGATCTTGACGGCGTCGCCATAGGCGGCCTTCAGCGGCTCCAGCCCGGCCTTCAGCGCATGGCCCCAACCGACGTCGCCGATGGGCGAGGGCACGACGAGGGCGATGCCAAGCGGCTCGGTAGCCAAGGCGAAGCGGCCTCCGACCGTGGTGGCGACGCCGGCGAGCGCCGCCGTCTTGATCAGGTTGCGACGGGTAATGCCTCTGGTCATTGTGGTTCGCCCTCTCTCGGCTGGATCAGAAGTCGATGGTTGCAAGCGTTGCTTCGGCGTCGGCGGCCATTTCCGCCTCGTCGATGCCGGGGAATTCTCCGTTGGCCCAGACGATGCGACCGTTGATCATCGTCAGGTCGGCGGTCGTGCCGACGCCGAGCTTGGCCGGAAGGCTCAGGGGATCATGGCGGGTGCCGACGTAGTCCATGCGCCGGGTGTCGATGGCGAAGAGATCGGCCGCCATGCCGGGCGCGATACGACCGATGTCGGTACGGCCCAGAAGAGCGCCGCCGCCCGTCGTGGCGAAGCGAAGGAAGTCGGCGGGCGCCGGCACCGGATGGCGGCGCGACGAGGCGACAAGGCACTGCAGCATGTAGGCCGAGTGGATGCAGTGCATCAGGTTGGAGTTGTCGTTGGAGGCCGATCCGTCACAGCCGAGACCGACACGCACGCCGAGCGCCACCATGGCCGGGATGTCGGTCACTTCGGCGCCGACGAGGTAGACCGGCTCCGGACAATGCGAGACGCCGGTGCGCGACGCCGCCATCTTGGCCAGCTCGCCGTGGGTGAGTTCCCAGCAGTGGGCGTAGAACACGTCCGGACCGGCGAAGCCCATCTCTTCGAGATAGTCGACCGTTCGCTTGCCGTGAC
The DNA here is from genome assembly GCA_030603685.1 of Pleomorphomonas sp. Taxonomy (GTDB): domain Bacteria; phylum Pseudomonadota; class Alphaproteobacteria; order Rhizobiales; family Pleomorphomonadaceae; genus Pleomorphomonas. The sequence continues at coordinate 11,940 of JAUVXG010000093.1, read as the reverse complement.
GGGCTTCGATCACCGGGCTCTCGCCCTCGCCGACATGGGTGTGAAGGAAGACGCCCTTGTCGCGCGCCAGCGCCGCCGATTCCACGAAGGTCTCGCGGTAGCTGTTGACCGGCTGGCAGGGAGAGATCACCACCTGCCGCAAGCTGAAGGGCGAGCTGTCGTGATAGCGGTCGATCAGCCGCTCGCAGTCGGCCAGGAACTCGTCCGTCGTCTCCAGCATCGCATCGGGGATGGTGGAGCCTTCCGATTTCGGCAGCGTGTTGCCGCCGCGTCCGGCGTGATAGCGGATGCCCAGCCGCTCGGCCGCCTCGAACTGCCGGTCGACCAGATATTTGCCGGCGTGGCGCGGATAGCAGTACTGATGGTCGAGTGCCGTGGTGCAGCCATGCTTGATCAGTTCGGCCATCGCCGTCAGCGACGAATGATAGAAGCAATCCTCGGTGAGCTGCGAGAAGATGGGGTAGATTCTATCAAGCCATTCGAGCACCGACAGCTTCGTCCAGTCGAGCTCGGCGCGATTGCGCACGAAGGTCTGGAAGAAATGGTGATGGGTGTTGACGAGGCCCGGATAGACGAACCAGCCCGAGGCGTCGATCACCTCGGCGCCCTCGGCCTCCGGCGTCGCGCCAAGGCCTGATCCGATGGCGCGGATCGCCGAGCCGGCGGTCAGGATGTCGACATCGCGCCGAACGCTCGGGCCGGTGCCGTCGTCCACCATCACCGCCGCGCAGTTCTTGAGAAGATAACTGGTCATGTCAAACCGTCTCCGGCGTTTCGGTTGAAAGCGGCTCCGGCTTGAGCTCGTGCAGGCGGTGGATGCCCGGCATCTCGATGAAGCCGGGCAGCATGCGGATGGCCCGCATCCACAGGCGGATCGAGGGGTAGGGGTCGAGCGATACGCCGCCATCGGGGGCGAGGGCCGCGTAGGGGAAACAGGCGATATCGGCAACGGTCGGCCGGTCGGCTGCCAGGAAGCACTGCCCTTCGATGCGGCGCTCGATGAGGGCTGCTTCAAGCTGGCGGAGATCGATGATGCCGGCTTGTTGCAAGGCCGGGAGGTCGCCGGGCTCCGCCAGCATTTCCGTTGCGCGTGCGCCGCCCAGGTGGTCGGTCAGCCTGGGGGAGAAGGAAAGCCATTGCTGGATGCGAGCGCCGCCCGCCGCATCGCCGTCGCCCAGCCATTCGGGCGCCGCCAGCCTTGCCAGATAGACCAGCATGGCCGCGCTTTCGGTGAGGATCAGGTCGCCATCGATCAGGATCGGGATCGAGCCGGCCGGATTGAGTGCGCGCAGCGGCTCGGACTCGTGCTCGCGGCCGGGGTGCACATCGACGGCCCTGAGATCCAGCTTCACGCCGGCCAGCGCCGCCATCAGGCGAACCTTGTAGGCGTCGGGCGAGAGTATGTAGTCGTAGAGGATCATTGGGCCACCAGCTGCGCGCCGTAGGTGAACAGATGTCGCTTCAGCCAGCGGCGATAGGCGACCGAGGTGAGGTCGGCGCGGGTGGGGATCTCGCGTCCGGGATCGAGCGGCAACAGGCGCGGAATCTGGTTTTCCAGGATCGAGCGGTCCTGCAGGAAGATCATCTGCTGGAAGTGGATGAGATCGGTCGTTGGCGTCTCGTCATCGAACAGCGCCATCCACGGCCAGACGTCGCAGAGTTCCTCGGTGAGCGGCTGGACGAACAGCGTGATCACGTCCCAGTCGCCGGGGCGCGCCGGGCAGGTCTTGTAGAGTACCGACGAGGTAGGGGCGGGCACGCGATACATGTAATCGGTGGTGATGCCGCCGGTCGCCGACTTAGCGGCCTGCGGCTGGTAGAACTGCACCTTGGTCGCCCAGACCTCGTCTTCCTCCTCGCGGATCTCGACGTCGTATTTGCCGACTTCCGTATGAGGTTCTGCGCCGAGAATGTCGGTGTGGACGAAGGGGAAATGGGCGATATCGAGGAAGTTCTCGACGGCGCGGAGCGGCGAGCACCTGACCCGCACGACACCGACCTCGACCAGACGACGGCCCGGCTGGTCGGCTTCGGGAATGTCGAACAGCTCCTTTGACGGTTCGCCCAGCGAGGTCCACACGTGGCCATAGCGGACGGTGACGGGAAGATCGCGACCGCCGCCCGCGACGACGCGGATCGGCTCGCCGGGCAGGACGACAATGGGCGCGCCCATCAGCTGCGTGGCACGGCCTTCGGGCGGCAGTTGGCTGGCGAGCGCCACCGGGTACCACTGGTCGATCATCGGTTGGCTGGACGTTGTCATGACGCGCGGTCCTCGAGGGCGAGCCGTTCGCAGTCGCGTCGCCACCCCTCGGCGGCTCTCGATGCGGCGACGCAGTCGTCTTTGGAGGCCGACGCGGCGATCATGATGTGCGCGACCGCTTCGCCGTTTCCGGTGGCGACGATCAGGAGGAGCATGTCGATGCCAGCGAATTCGGTCCGTACCTCGCCGGTCGGAGAGAGGCGGTCGGCGTCGACGGCGAGGGGCATCGAGCGGAGCGGCTTGAAACCGTCCAGCGTCGGCGGTGGCTCTTGGGGTTCGTTCTGCGCGATCCAGATCACGCCGTTTCGCTCTTCGGTCGCGTAGCTCGCGGCCTTGATCGCGGCCGGCGGGGTCAGGTCGGGGTGGGCGGGAATGCGCTGGCACTGACCGGTCCGGCCGTAGCTCCAGCCGTGATAGATGCAGGACAGGGCCTCGCCGCGGACAAAACCGTAGGACAGGCGCATTCCGCGGTGCGGGCAGCGGTCTGCCAGGGCGGTGAGCTTGCCACTTTCGCTGCGCCACAGCGCCAGGATGCCGGACGGCGTGTGCGCGGGAACGACGGTCGCGGCCGGCAGGTCAGCCGAAAGGGCCACCGGGATCCAGTCGCGGTGCAACTCAACAGGCATGGATAGGTCTCAAATCAAGAATGCCGGCGAGGGGAATCTGTCGAGCGACGTCCGCCTCACCTCACCTAAGTAGATATCCTATGCATAATATTATTGCATCTGCAGGTGAGGTCAAAATTTGAGCATTCTTGATGAGTGCGTGCCGACAATGAGGGCGTTCAGCCTGCCAATAAGGCGGCTGCCTTCGCGGTGGCTTTTCAGCTCGCTACGTCAGCCGGAGGGGACTGGCGCGCGATCGATGGTTTCGATCCAGACGTCGATCGGGCCGAGCAGGCAGCCCATTTCCATGGCGTCGATCAGATCGGCGGGGCCGGCGATGTCGATGTCCACCCGCGCCGCGTCGGCGTGGCGTACCTCACCGGTAAGCCCGAGCCGGGCCGCGTGACGGGCGATCCATGGCAGAAAGCTGTCGGCGCCAAGGCTGCCGCGGATCGTCATGCGTTCACGGGCGGTGGGCATTGGCGGCGCGTCTCCATTCGGTCGGCTGGACGCTAGCAGACGACCGACCACCTTTGCCACCCCTGACGAACGCGCTGCCTGTCGGGTCTAGCCGGCGTAACGCAGCACCAGCGTGCTCCAGACATCCTTGACGAGGTGGCGCTCGCGCACGAAGCCCTGCGCGCGGAAGGCGGCCAGCACGCTCTCTGCCTGCGTCCTCAGGATGCCGGAGAGAACGACGGCGGCGCCCGGCAGGGCGTGAGCGCGGAACTGCGGCGACAGCATCTTCAGCGGGTCGGCCAGGATGTTGGCGACGATCAGGTCGAACTTACGGCCGACGATGGCCGGATGGGCGAAACCGGCGGCGGTGACGGCGGTGACGAGGTTGGCGGCGCCGTTGATCTCGGCGTTCTCCAGCGCGATTTCGACCGCCAGCGGATCTATGTCTGAGGCGAGCACCGGTCGCTTGGTGGCGAGCGCGATGCCGATGGCCAGCACGCCCGAGCCGGTGCCCAGGTCGAACACGCTGTCGAAGCGGTAGACGGCGAGCAGGCGGGTCAGCGCCGTGAGGCAGCCCCAGGTCGTCGGATGGTGACCGGTGCCGAAGGCCTGGTTGGCCTCGATCTGCAGGCCGATCAGCCCTTTGGGAATGCGGTCGCGATCATGGGCGCCATGCACCACGAAGCGGCCGGCGACCACCGGGCTCAGGCCTTCGAGACTCTGCGCCACCCAGTCGACATCCTCGGGAACCGGCTCGACCGTCACCAGCGCGGCATCGACGATGCCGCCAAGGGCAGCGCGAGCGGGCTCCAGAATCTCGTCGCCATCCTCGGCAAAGAAGAAGCCATCCACCGCCCAGCCGCCATCGGTCTCGTACCAGCTCACGGGGCCGGCTTCGACGAAGGCGGCCTCGACCGCATCGGCAATCGTCTCGGCGGCCGCCGCGTCGGCGGCGGGGATGTGGAGCTGGTACTGGCGCATGGCTGGTCCTGAGAAGGGTTCCGGGGCAGGGTTCCTGGGCTTTAGTCGGTACCCTCGGTCTTGTCAAAGCGCCTGCGGATTTCCGTGCGGCAGTGCCGTCTTGCAAACCGCCCTCATCTGTTATATGTACAGACGAACATATAACAGATGAGTACCGACCATGGACAAACCGACAGTACCGCGCGGGCGACGGACCAAGGACATGCCGAGCGGGCGCGAGGCGCTGCTGGCGGCGGCCGTTCGGCTGTTCGCCACGCAGGGCTACGAGGGTACCGACATTCGCAGCGTCGCCTCGGCGGCCGGTGTCGGCGCCAACCTCGTCCGGGTGCATTTCGGCGGCAAGGCTGAGCTCTGGACGGCCGCTGCCGAGCGCGTGCTGTCGCGCGCCGTGCCGATCATGGAAACGGTGGCGCAGATCTCCGGCGATCACGGCTTGAAGATCGAAGAGCGACTGGCGATCATCATCCGGAAAACGGCGGACTTCTACAAGGACAACCCTGAGATCCGCGACTTCGTGTTCAGGTCGATCGCCGACGGCGGCGAGCGGGCCGACTTTATCACCGACAACCTTCTGGCGCCCGCCTATGCCGCCGGCAAGGCAACCTTCGAGGAGGCCATCGCGGCCGGGTGCATTCGCAGCCGCCATCCGGCGCTGTTCTTCCTCATCCTGACCAGTGCGCTCAGTCAGCCGCACGGGTTCTCGGACACCCTGTCGAAGCTGGCGCCCGAGATACCCAGGGATGATGCCTATCTCTACCTGTCCATGTCCGTGACGGAGCTCTTCCTGCACGGCATCTAGGGATCCTTTTCTTGCAGTTTCGGTGAGTTGCCTCCCCGGGGCGGGCCGCAAGGGCCTTTCCCCGGCAGGCGGAGCTTTGTTTTCCGGCGGGTGTCACCCGCCACACGAGAGGTGCGACGATGCGTGGATGGTCTATGGCGGCGGGCGTCGCGGCGGCAATGATCGCCGGCCTGCTGGGTGGATGCGATCAGGACAAGCCGCCGGTACCGGAGGCCCGTCCGGTCAAGTCCGTGGTGGTCGGCCAGCGGCCGGCCGGCGAGCCGGTGGTGCTGACCGGGCAGGTGCGGGCGCGCACCGAAATCAACCTCGCCTTCCGCCTGAGCGGGCACATGATCGATCGCACGGTTCGCATCGGAGATCAGGTGGCGCCGGGGCAGGTGATCGCCCATCTCGACGACCAGATCCAGAAGAACACTCTGCTGCAAGCCGAGGCGCTGCTGTCGGCGGCCCGAGCGCAGCTCGTCGAGGCACGCAACACCTACGCGCGGCAGAACGGCCTTTTGAGCAAGGGCTTTGCCAGCAATGCGCAGTTCGATCAGGCCCGGCAGGCGCTGGAGTCGGCCGAGGCCCAGGTCGTCTCCGCCGAGGCGCAGGTGAAGAGTGCCAGGGAGCAGTTGAGCTACACGATCCTGACCGCCGACGCCGCCGGCACGGTGATCGCCACGGGCGCGGAAGCCGGCGAGGTGGTGGCCGCCGGCCAGCCGGTGGTACAGATTGCCAGCGACGGCGGCCGCGACGCGGTGTTCGCCGTGTCCGGCCCGGTCATGCGCGCCCTGCCGGAGAAGCCGGCCTTCAGCGTCGCCCTCACCGAGGATGCGACCATCGGCGCGTCCGGCCACATTCGCGAGATCGCCCCGCAGGCCGATCCAGTCACCCGCACCTACACGGTGAAGGTGGCGCTCGATAACCCGCCCGAGGCCATGCAGCTGGGATCGACCGTTTCCGGCACCACGCTGCTCGATGCGCCCGAGGGCATGGAGGTGCCATCGTCGGCCATCGTCCACGGCGGGACCGCCAGCGCCGTCTGGGTGGTCGATCCCAAGGCGCTGACCGTGTCGCTGCGCGACGTGACGGTCGCCCGCTACGAGCCGGCCAGCGTCATCCTGTCCGGCGGCGTGCAGCCGGGCGAGATCATCGTCACCGCCGGCGTGCAGTCGCTGCATCCCGGTCAGACGGTGCGCCTTCTGGGGAGCTCGTCATGAAGGGCTTCAATCTCACCTCCTGGGCGATCGGCAACCGGTCGCTGATCCTCTATTTCATGCTGGTGATCTCCATGGCCGGCGCCTGGTGCTACACCGGCCTCGGGCGCGGCGAGGACCCATCCTTCACCATCAAGACCATGGTCGTCGTGGCGCAGTGGCCGGGCGCGACCATCGAGGAGACGCTGAAGCAGGTCACCGAGCGCATCGAGCGCAAGCTGCAGGAAACGCCGCACCTCGACTATATCAAGAGCTACACCCAGGCCGGCGTGACCACCATTTTCGTGACGCTGGAGGGCTCGGCGCCCAAGGCCGAGGTGCCGGACATCTGGTACCAGGTCCGCAAGAAGGTCGGCGACATCAAGGACACGCTGCCGCAGGGCACCCTCGGCCCGTGGTTCAACGACGAGTTCGGCGACACATACGGCATCGTCTACGGCTTCACCTCGGACGGCTTTTCCAGCCGGGAGCTGCGCGATTACGTCGAGGACATCCGCTCGCGCCTGCTGCAGATCCCCGACGTGTCGAAGATCGACATGCTCGGCGTGCAGGACGAGCGCATCTACATCGAGTTCTCCTCCGACCAGATCGCCGGGCTCGGCCTCGACAAGACGTCGCTGATCGCCGCCCTGATGGCCCAGAACGCCATCGCGCCGGCCGGCGTGGTGGAAACCGAGAACGAGAAGATCCTGGTGCGCACGTCCGGCGGCTTCAAGTCGGAGAAGGACATCCTCGCCGTCAACTTCGCCGCCAACGGTCGACTGATCCGCCTCGGCGACATCGCCAGGGTCACGCGCGGACCGTCCGATCCGCCGCAGCCGCTGTTCCGCGTCAACGGAGAGGAGGCGATCGGCCTCGCCGTTGCGATGCGCGACGGCGGCGACGTGCTGGTGCTCGGCGAGAACATCCGCAAGGCGATGGCCGCCATCACCGCGGACCTGCCGCTGGGCATCGAGACGCACGAGGTGGCCGATCAGGCAGCCACCGTCGAGCACGCGGTGGGCGAATTCACCGAGGCGCTGTGGGAAGCCATCGGCATCGTTCTCATCGTCAGCGTGGTCAGCCTGGGCTTCCGGGCCGGCTCGATCGTGGCGCTGTCGATCCCCCTGGTTCTCGCCATCGTCTTCGTCGCCATGCAGATCCTGGGCATCGATCTGCAGCGCATCTCGCTCGGCGCGCTGATCATCGCCCTCGGCCTCCTGGTCGACGATGCCATGATCACCATCGAAAGCATGATCACCCGGCTCGAACGGGGCGAAAGCAAGGAAGATGCGGCGTCCTTCGCCTACAGGTCCACCGCCTATCCGCGCCTTGCCGGTACGCTGGTGACCATCGCGGGCTTTGTGCCGATCGGCTTTGCCAAGTCCATGGCCGGCGAATACACCTTCTCGATCTTCGCGGTGGTCGGCATCGCCCTCGTCGCCTCGTGGTTCGTGGCGGCCCTGTTCTCGCCGCTGCTCGGTGTATGGATCCTGAAGAAACCGAAGGGCGAACACCACGAGGTCGGCAACGGGCCGATCCTCCGGGCCTTCCGCGCCGTCCTCTCCACCGTCATGCGCTGGCGCTGGGCGACCATCGGCCTCACACTAGCCGTGCTCGCCGTCGCCATCTACGGCATGCGCTTCGTGCCGCAGCAGTTCTTCCCCTCCTCGGACCGCCCCGAACTGCTGGTCGACCTGAAGCTGCCGCAGAACGCCTCCATCGAGGCCTCGCGGGACATCTCGGCCCGGATCGACAAGATGCTGGCCGATGATGCCGACGTCGATCACTGGAGCACCTATGTCGGCCGCGGCGCCGTGCGCTTCTACCTGCCGATGGACCTGCAACTGCCCAACGACTTCTTCGCCCAGTCGGTGGTGGTGACCAGGGGCCTCGCCGAGCGCGACCGCGTCAAGGCAAGGCTTGAGCGGGCGCTGACCGAGGAGTTCCCCAATGTCATCGGTCGCGTCTATCCGCTGGAGCTCGGCCCGCCGGTCGGCTGGCCGATCCAGTATCGCGTCAGCGGCCCGTCCGAGGACAAGGTGCGCGAGATCGCCTATCGCGTCGCGGCGTCCATGAACGACGACGGGCGCGTTCAGAAGATCAACTACGACTGGATGGAGCCGGTGAGGACGATCAAGATCCACGTCGATCAGGATCAGGCGCGGCTTCTGGGCCTCAGCTCGCTGCAGGTGTCGCAGGCGGTCAACGCCATCGTTTCCGGTGGAACGGTCACGCAGGTGCGCGACGACATCTATCTCGTCAACGTGGTGATCCGGGCGAAGGCCGAGGAGCGCATGTCGCTGTCGACCATCCGCACCCTGCAATTGCCGCTCCCGAGCGGCAAGTCGGTGCCGCTCAGCCAGGTGGCCCAGGTGGACTACGGCCTCGAAAGCCCGCTGATGTGGCGGCGCGACCGCAGTCCGACCCTGACCATCGAGGCCGATACGGCGCCCGGCGCCATGCCGGCCTCCATCGTCGAGGCGCTGAGCGGCCCGATCCGGGGAATTTCCGCCAGCCTTCCCTACGGCTATCGCATCGACGTCGGCGGTGCCGTCGAGGAAAGCGCCAAGTCGCAGGCGTCGGTGATGGCGGTGGTGCCCGTGATGCTGCTGATGATGGTCACCATCCTGATGGTGCAGCTGCGCTCGTTCAACGGCGTGTTCATGGTGCTGAGCGTGGCGCCGCTCGGGGTGATCGGCGTGGTGATGGCGCTGGTCGTCGCCCAGAAGCCCCTGGGCTTCGTGGCCATGCTGGGCATTCTGGCGCTGGTTGGCATGATCGCGCGCAACTCGGTGATCCTGATCGACCAGATCGAGCAGGAAAAGCGGGCGGGGCTCGATCCCTGGAACGCGGTGATCGAGGCGGCGGTGGTTCGCTTCCGGCCGATCCTGCTCACCGCCTCGGCGGCGATCCTCGGCATGATCCCCATCGCCCCCACCATCTTCTGGGGACCTATGGCCTACGCCATCATCGGCGGTCTCGCGGTGGCGACGGCGCTGACGCTGCTGTTCCTGCCGGCGCTCTATGTGGCTTGGTTCCGGATCCAGCCGGCCGGCGCCTTGCCGGGCTGAGGCGCGGGCCCGCTTAGGGAGTGGGGGACGATGCGATGACGAGAAAGGTTCGGATCGGCCGGGTTTCCCTGCGGTGCCTCCTGGCCCGCGGGGCGACCTCCGGGATCGCCGCGCATGTCGTGAGGGCCGTCACGACCCATCACGACCGGTCCTCGGGCCGCTTCGGCGCCCCCGGTGACTGGCGGCGGCTCTGTGCCCTTGGGGCGATGCTCTCGGGTCTCGCGGGGCTCCCGGTTGCCTCTTTCCTGGTTGGCGGCCTGACCGGCGACTACCTGACCGGCGACTACCTGACCGGGCTAGCCTCCATCGTCGGCGGGCTCCTCCAGATCCTGCTCATCCTGCGGATAGGAAGCCCGGACGTTTACGGCGATTGGGTCTCGCTGGGCATGCTGGATGCCTGCCTCGGCATGTTGCTCACGTTCGATCCCGGCCTGGCCCTCTGGACTTCGCCGGCCTTGTTTACGCTGCTGCTTTCCGCGTCGTCGCTTGTCCGGATCTGGGTCGGCCTCACCCTTGCAACAGGCAGCGCCTTCACCTGGCTCGGAACCAGCGGCCTGATGGGTTTCTTCCTGCTGCTGTGGCTGGTGGGCGCGACCCACGCGCTCAGCGGGTTCGATCGCCTGATAGCGCTCGACCTTGTGCTTCGCGTCGACCTCTTGCTGCGCGGGGCGGCCATCGTCGGCTTCGGGCTGTCATTGCCGCGCGGCTGATGGTCGGCCGTTTCGAGCGCCTGGCCCGCCCTGCAAACGCAACGACGGGCGAAGCCGGAAGCTCCGCCCGTCGCATCGATTGCGTGCCCTTTATTTCTTCGGCGGCACGTAGTCGGCCGGGGTCGCGTCGGTGATGCGGCCGTCGGTGTAGGGCTTGTAGGGATTGTGGGTGGTCAGGTACTCGGCCACCACGTCCTCGAGGTTCGGGCCGTCGTCCGAGGCGTTGACCGCCGTGGTGGCGAAGGTCTTGAAACCATCGCCGCCGCCGCGCACGTAGTTGTTGGTGACGACGCCATAGGTCTTGGCCGGGTCGAGCGGCACGAAGGCGTCGCCCTCCTTCACCTCGACGGAGGTGATCCGGCTGCCGACCGGCTTCGAGCGGTCGAAGGTGTACTTCAGGCCCGAGACCTGCGGGAAGCGGCCGGCGCCTTCGTCAACCTGGCTGACGCCGTTTTCCAGCGCTTCCTTGATGCCGGCGCCGTCGATCTGGAAGGTGGCGATGGTGTTCTGGAACGGCAGCACCGTCAGCACCTCGCCCATGGTGACGTCGCCGGCATCGATCGACGCCCGGAGGCCGCCGCCGTTGGCGATGGAGATGGTGATGCCCTGGCTGGCGACGCGGTCGAGCGCCGCGTCGGCGACGAGGTTGCCCATGGAGCACTCGACGGCGCGGCAGGACTTGCGATCGCCATCGATGGTTTCAGCGGCCGAACCGACGACCTTGGCCTTCAGTTCCTCCAGCGGCTTGCCCAGCTCCTTGACGCGCGCGGCATATCCCTCGTCCGGCGTTACCGAAGCGTCGAGCAGGACTGGCGCGCCCTTGGTGGCGGTGACGACGCCCTGGTCGTTGAAGTTGACGGTGAGGTCGCCGAGATACTTGGAGTAGGCGTAGGCGGTGACGATGGGTACCGCGACGCCCGACGGGTTCTTGACCAGCGTCGGATAGGGGCCGGACGCCTTCTCGTCGGTGGACGAAAGGTAGGTGTGGCTGTGGCCGCCGACGATGACGTCGATGCCGTCGACCTTCGATGCGATTTCCTGGTCCTTGACGTAGCCGACGTGGGTGAGGGCGACGATCTTGTTGACGCCCTCGGCCTCGATCTCCTTCACCGCCTTCTGAAGATATGCGATCTCGTCCTCGAAGGTGATGTCCTTGCCGGGCGAGGAGGTCTCGGCGGTGTCGGTCGCCAGCACCGAGACGACGGCGACCTTCTCGCCACCGAAGTCCTTGATGACGTAGCCCTTGTACTTGCCGTCGAGCAGCGAGCCCTTCGCCGAGATGGTGTTGCCGGAAATGATCGGGAACTTCACGGCGCCGATCAGCTTGTCGAGCTCGGCCGGACCGTCGTCGAACTCGTGGTTGCCGATGGCCATGGCGTCGAAGCCGATGCCGTTCATGAACTCAGCGACCGGGGCGCTCTTGAACTTGCTGTAGTAGAGCGAGCCCTGGAACTGGTCGCCGGCATCGAGCACCAGGAGATTGGCGTCCGCCAGCTCCTGGCGCTTGGCGTCGATGGCGCTCTTCACGCGGGCGATGCCGCCGAAGCACTCGCCGGCGTCGCTCTCCTTGGCCGAGCAGGTGGAATCGTACTTGTTGATCGGCTCGATGCGGGAGTGAAGGTCGTTGATATGCAGGATGGTGAGCTGGAAGTCGGCCAGCGCCGTACCGGCCGAAAGCGCCAGTGCGCCCGCCGAAAGAATGCCGATGGCCAGTCTTTTCGTCATGCTCCTGTCTCCCCGTTCATGCGGCGCCGGCCGTGTGGCGCGGTCGCTCAGGCAATCTTGGCGTGTTCCGCCTGTCGGCTTCAAGCCTTGGCGGACAGTTTTGCACGATGAGGATTGGCTTTTATGACGGGGAGGGCGCCCATGAT
>JAUVXG010000231.1 GCA_030603685.1 Pleomorphomonas sp. | reverse complement strand
GGCACCGGCGCCGGATCGAGAATCGCGAGCGCGCCGGCCTGGCGCGCCAGTTCGACGGCTTTCAGCGTGGCCGGAAATGGGTGTTCGAGCTGAGCGAGCAGTACTTTCACGCTGGAGAACGACGGCGCTGCCGCCGCGACCTGATCAACCGCGAGGGCAGTATTGGCGCCGGGCACGACGGTGATGGCATTCTCTCCCCGGCCATCGACGCCGATGACGGCGATGCCGGTCGGCAACGACGCATCGATGGCCAGAGAGCCGGGATCGACGCCGAGGCCGGCAAGCCTGGAGCGGATGAAATCGCCGAAGGAGTCGGCGCCGATGCGGCCGATGAAGCGCACGGGCGCACCCAGCCGCGCTACGGCCACCGACTGGTTGGCCCCCTTGCCGCCGAGCACCATGGAATAGCGATGGCCGGTGAGCGACTCACCCGGGCGCGGTGCCCGGTCGGCATAGGTGACGATGTCCACGTTGACCGAGCCGATGACGATGACGGACACAACGATCTCCATTCGGGCCACGGAAGCGGCAGGAACACACACGCCGGAACACATGCCACCGTCAGGGTTTGGCGGAACTTTGCTTTCGGACGGCATCGTTGTATCGCTAGGACTTCCACCCGGAAAGCAACATTTCGGACGGGCTGGAGAGCGATTGCAGGGACGGGGCGATGACGGGAAATCTTCGGTCGACGACGACGCGCCTTCGGCGGACGCCGTCTTCGATCAAGGATGGGCCGGGCATCAACCACGGCGACATTGCCGACCACAATTCCCGCATCGTTCTCGAGCTCCTGCGCGTCTTCGGCGTCCTCACGCGCCGTGAGCTGTCCCAGCGTCTCGGACTGACCGAACCGGCCATCACCGGCATACTCCGGCGCCTGGAGGGGCGCGGTCTCGTCACGTCGCGACGACAGACCGGTGCGAGCCGCTATCCCGTCACCGAATTCATGATGCGGCCTGAGGGGTGTGTGTCGCTCGGCCTGAGGCTCGCCCGACGGGCGGCAACGGCCGTCCTCGTCGATGCGGCCGGTGGCGTCATCGCCGAACAATGCGACCTTTCACCGGACAAGCTGATCGCCGCCGGGAGAATGCTGCTCGAACGAAAGCCGGCCGAAGCCGAAGTGCTGGGGGTTGGCGTCGCCCTGTCTCCGGACGATGGTGTCGGCCTCGAGGAGGTACGCTCCGCCTTCGCGCCATTGACCGTGCTGGCCAATGCCGACAGTGCCACCGCCGCCACGGCCGAACGCCTGATTGGCGCCGGTGACCGGGACGGCGGCTTCGTGAGCATACTCGTCACCCGTTCGGGCGTTCGGGCCGGGCTGTCGATCGGCGGTCGGCCTTTCCATGGCATGCACGGCTTTGCCGGCGGCATCGGCGCCATGCGCACCGGCCAGGATCGCGCACCGCTGGCAGAGGGACTGTCACCGGATCGGCTCGATGCGGCCGTCACCGACGGCGACGACCGTGCTTCGGCAATCGCCGACTGGGCCCGCGAGGCAGCCGACCATCTGCTCGACGCGGTGGTGGCGATCTCCGGCGTGGTGGTGCCCGGCCTCATCGTCATTGGAGGCGACCTGCCGGACGAAGCGATCGACGCGGTCGTTGCCGAAATCCTGGCCGCGCCGGTGGCGATCGGCGGTCGCCCGACGACGACGTCCTGGATGCCGCCACTCCGCCGCTCGCCGCTGCCCGCCGCCGGTGTCGCTCTCGGTGCGGCACTGCTGCCGGTCGTCGAGTTCCTGTTGCCGGATCCCAGGCGGCTCCGGGACTCTCCCGCTCAGACGGAAGGCGTCGGCGCGCGGGCGTGATCGGTTCTAAGGGGCACGCGCTGGAGCTGCCCGGCATCGGCCGACGGCAAACCCAGGCGATGGGCGAGCGGCATGGCTGCCGCGCCCAGAGCGGCGGCATCTTCCGAGCATACGGCTCTGTGCAACGTCACCCGTGGCAGGCCGGCGCGCAGGCACTCCCTTTGCGCCTGGACGATCAGTTCGTCGATCAGGCGCACCGGCATGCGTCCGCCAATCAGCACCGCCTCGGGATCGGCGATCAAGGCAATGTGCGACACCGCTTCGGCCAGCCAGCCGGCGGCGCGGCCGATCCAATCGGACACCAACGCTCGACCACGTCCGTCCAAAGCGGCGAGCTCGGTCGGGGTGTTGACGACGATGCCATGGGCATGAAGATGATCGTAGAGAAGGAACACCGAAAACAGCTCACCAAGCTGGCGAATGCGGCCGTTGCCGTTCGGATCCAGCTCATGCACCGGCAGGCAACCGATCTCGCCGTTGATGCCCCCCGCCCCCTTGTGACGGACGCCGTCAATCACCAGGGCGCCGCCGACGCAGGCATTGGCCAAGATGTAGAAGAAGGAGCCGATCTCCGTTCCGAGACCATAGTCGATCTCGCCGAGGGCGGCAGCGTTGGCATCGTTATCGATGAACACCGGATGGGGCGTCACCGCCTCGACGGCTCCACGCAGATCGAACTCGGTCCAGGCGGCGTAGGCATCCGGACGACCGATCACGTCAATTTCGCCCAGCCAGTCGGGAATGGCGAGCCCGACACCGGCGAGGCGCCCCTCGTCCACCAGCTTGCGGCGGCGGAAGGTAGAGAGCGCGTCCGAGAACAGCGCCATGAATTCGTCGGGAAGAAAGAAGCTTTTCTCGTGATGGACGCGGCCGCGCACCGTGCCGGTGGCGTCGACCACCACCACCGTCAAATGATCGCGATCGATGTTGGCGCCGACCGAGAACATGCCCTCCGGGTCGATCTCCAGCTCGATGGCCGGCTGCCCGCGAAGGCCGTGCCGGCGCCGCGCTTCCATGACGAGGCCCTCATCGACCAGACGATCGACGATACGGGCGATGGCCTGCTTGGTCAGGCCGCAGCGCTCGGCGAGCTCGGTACGCGAAATCGGCGCGCCACGATGGATCGTCGCCAGCACAAGCTGACGGTTCTTCGCGGCGGCCTGTTCGGCGTTCGATCCGAGAAAATACACCGGCGCTCCCTCCCCGCCCGCCGGACGACCGGCGGACAGAAAGAGATTAGCCCGAGGTCTCACGCCTTGCAAAGGCGCCAGCTTTTCACCTCGAACGGCTTGAGGCCGCGCGCCGGCACGTCCATCGGCTCTTCGAGAATGGTCACCGGCTCCCCGACTCTCCAGCCGTCCTTGAGCGACAGACCGAAATCGCCCCGGCGGCCAGCCGGCTCCCAGACGCGCAGAACCAGACCGTCGCCTTCCTCGCTTGGCTTGAGCACCGACAGCGCCGCCGGGATGCCCTCGGCCACGACCGGCTGGAAGACGCCCGCCGCCACATCGACGACCGACCGCGCGAGCAGAGGCTGGTTGAGATCGTCGGCCTCCTCGCGGACGCCGCCGTCGTGCCAGGCGCCGGCATGCGGCATCAGCGCGTAGGTGAAGGTCTGCTCTCCCTCGTCGGCCATCGGGTCGGGATAAACGGGTGAGCGCAGAAGGCTGAGACCGAGCACGTTCTCACGAACGCTGTGCCCGTACTTGGCGTCGTTGAGGAGGGCCACGCCGAAATCGGGCTCCGAAAGGTCGAGGAAGCGATGGGCTGCCGCCTCGAACATCGCCGCATCCCAGGACGTGTTGCTGTGGGTCGGACGGGTGACGACGCCATAGGCGCATTCGGCCGTGGCATTGCGGCTCTTGGCGTTGACGGCGGTGAGCGTCCTCAAGAAGACGCGGCGGTCGTGCCAGTCGAGCGTCGTCCTCATGTCGAGGCGACGAGCACCGGCAGCAAGGCTCAGAACCTGGGTGATGGTCGACGACCGGAAGCGACGGACGAGCTTGACGGCGACGCGGTGCGGCCCCTCTTCGATCACCTCCAGGCTTTCGAGATCGGTGATTTCCTCGCCCCGCTCGGCATAATCGCCTTCAATGTCCCAGGCGTCCCAGTTGCGCGGCTTGTCGACGGGATAGACCATCAGGCGGTTGCCGTAGCCGTCGAGCGCCTCACGGCCGGTCGGCTTGTGCAGGATCGAGGCGATGGAGCCATCGGCGGCCAGCGTCACCCGCAACACGTCGTTCTCGAGATGGGTGCGGCTGACCGACAGCGAACCGTCGGGCTTTAGGCTGCTCGCCTCGACCACCGCGACGGCAAGCGGCGCCAAAACTTCGGCCGACGAGACGAAGGTCCCGTCTTCGAGCGTCAGACGGATCGGCCGGGCGTCGAACGACGGGTTGACCACAAGGAGGCGCTCGCCCTTGGCTTTGGGCAGCGTTCCGGCGATGGCATCAAGGGCCGCCGCCTGCGCCTTGAGGCCGGTGTCGATCACCTCGCCCAGTTCCTCGGCGGCGTCTTCATAGACCTCGCGGATCGAGGAGCCGGGCAGGATGTCGTGGAACTCGTTCTTCAGCACGACGCGCCATGCCGGCTCAAGGCTTTCCGGCTTCGGCGCCCCGAGGAGGTGGGCGAGCGAAGCGGTCGTCTCGGCGGTGATCAGCGCTCGCTCGGCCTTGCGGTGCAGGCGCTTGACCACGCTCTGGCTGGTTAGGGTGCCGCGATGGAGTTCGAGATAGATTTCGCCCTGCCAGACCGACAGCTTCTTCTCCGCGGCCGTTCGATGCGCACGATCGAAGAAGTCCTTGACGCGCGTCCAGCGCGCCTTGGGCAATGTCGGGAAGACGCGCAGCTGCTTTTCGCGGGCCACCATTTCCGGAGTCGGACCACCACCGCCATCGCCGTAGCCGACGCAAAGCAACGTCTCGGGGTGCAGCGCCTTCTCGCGGAAGTTCCGCCAGGTCGGCACATGGCAATCGGGACGGACGAAGCCGTTGTAGCCCTGCATGGGATTGTCGAAGGTGTGGGCGAGCACCCGGCTGCCGTCGAGACCTTCCCACCAGAACAGGTCGGACGGGATATGGTTGGTCTCCGACCAGTTGACCTTGATGGTGAAGAAGCTGCGGATACCGGCCTGCTTCAGAAGCTGCGGCAGCGCACCGGTGAAGCCAAAGCAATCCGGCTGCCAGCAGATATCGTGGCGGATACCGAAGGTCTTCTGAAAGAAGCGCTGGCCGTAGAGATATTGGCGCGTCAGGCTTTCGCCGGTGGGCATGTTGGTGTCCGGCTCGACCCAGCTGCCGCCCAGCGTTTCCCATTCGCCGGAGCGAACCCGCGACGCGATCTTCTCGAACAAGGCAGGATCGTCCTCGGCCACCTGGGCGTAGTAATGGGCCGTCGACTGGTTGAAGCGGAAGTCTTCCGACGATTCCATCAACGAGATGGCGGTCGAGAAGGTGCGGCGGGTCTTGCGCCGCGTTTCGCCATAGGGCCAGAGCCAGGCGAGGTCGATGTGGGCATGACCGGTGAGGCCGATCTCGCCTTCCGGCGGGAAGCGCTGCTGCAGGGCTTCGAGCCGCTTGATCAGCGCATCATGGGCGGCGGCAACGCTCGCCTGCTCGGCCTGGTTAAGACCGGCCGGCGCTTCGATCAGCTCCGGTAGCTGCCAGATCTTCTGTTGGCTTTCGCTCCCGGCCGTACGGGCAATGTAGTCGGCCGTCGAGGACGGCCAGTCGAGGCCGCGCAAGGTGTCCTCGGCGGCCGCGATCAGATGCGGCACCACGTCATGGCCATCGAGCACGCTCACCGCCTCGATGACCTGGGTGACCAGCAGCCACAGCGCCTCGACGGACGGCTCGGACAATCGGAGCTCGGCGCGGTTGACATGCGGCCGCCGAACCGGCTCGCCGAAGGGCAGACGGGCGACGGTTTCCGTCGTCACCTTGAAGCTGCGCCCCGAAAGCGGGAAGCTCTGGTGGTAGGGATCGAGACCGTAGGAGACCGGCTCGCCACCGTCGCAGGTGATGGCGATCAGGCTTTCGCCGCCAAGGTCCAGGCTGAGACGGGTGTCATCGAGCGGCCAGTCGGCAGGAACGCGGCCTTCAAGCGTGAAGTGGACGAGGCCATCCTTGCGGGGCCAAGGGGCGCCAACTTCGATCGCGGCCCCCTCGAAGGCGATGGCGGCCAACGGCGCCGTCGAGCGAACCTTCCAGGACTCCAATTCGGCGACGCGGACTTTCAGGCGGTCAAGTCGTTGAGCAAGAGTAAGCGACATTTGGGATAT
>JAUVXG010000096.1 GCA_030603685.1 Pleomorphomonas sp. | reverse complement strand
CTCTCGTGCTCGAGAACCATCCGGACCGCGCGGCTACGCACTTCGGGGGCAAACTTGTTCGTCGTCTTGCTCGTCATGGCTCCATCCTCTCAAGAGTTGGAGCCTCCGGCAAACCCGGCGCGGTTCACAGCATTATTGTGCAACATCTTATGCCCCCATTTTGGATGCCAGTGTGCCGCTATTCCCAAGGAATAGCCATTGTGTTTTCGGCGATGTTTTCTAGGGGCTGAAAGAGCTTGTTTGTCGCTGCGCAATGAGCGGAAGTCATAACGATGCCAAGTTGTTCCTCCACGCAGAGCCTGCGCCAGCCTAGCCAGCGGGGGGCTGTTGCGGGCACCCTCCTGTTGCCAGCTACAGAATGCCCCCGCTCGGCGGTCGGATGGACGGTTTGCACCGCTAAGCGGAAGCCGATGCGGCGGGCGAGCGAGATGGGCCACGTAGAGGGCATCGTGCAGGTGGGCATGCGCGGCGTCGGCAGTGCGCGGGCCGAGGAGATCGAGGCGGCGCGAAGCCCCGGCGGCCTCACCTACACCGAAACCATCGACCTGATCGCCGGGGTGGGACGGCGCGCCTGGATCGTCGGCTTCGACATCGTGGAGCTTGCTCCGGATGCCGACGTCGGCAACCTCTCGGCGCTCACCGCCGCCCGGCTGGTGACGAACGCCATCGGCACGGTGGTGCGGCAGGGGTAGGGGGTAACGCGCCGCGGGAGAAACGGCCCGCCGCATCCATCCAGCTATCTCCCGCCTCCATCAAGTTGTCCTCCTTTCTCGAAAGCAGAGGATCTCAGGCAGGAAGGGGTCCCGAGGGTGATATCGGGCGCCGGGGAAAAGGCGTGTGATAGGGGCCGGGGAACTCCACCTTCCTGAGGTCCCCGCCTTCGCGGGGATGACAGGAAAGTGATATAAAACAATAACTTGTATGGATTCCGGTTCGTGGCTTCCGGCTCGGGGCTCGGGGCTCGGGGCTCGGGGCTCGGGGCTCGGGGTGCTCGTCGCCGCCGAACTGTCTCCCGCCCCTATCAGGCTGCCTCTGCATCCATCCAGCGATCTCCCGCCCCCATCAGGCTGTCCTCCTCTGCGAACGCAGAGGATCTCGGGCAGGAAAGGGCGCTGAGGTGATATCGGGCGCCGGGGAAAGGTGCGTGATAGGGGCCAGGGAGATCCACCTTCCTGAGGTCCCCGCCTTCGCGGGGATGACAGGAAAATGATATAAAACAATAGCTTATGTGTATGGCGGTTCGCAGCTCGTGGTGCTCGCCGCTGCCGAACTGTCTCCCGCCTCCATCCAGCTGCCTCTCCGTCCATCCAGCTAACTCCCGCCTCCATCCAGCTGTCCTCCTCTGCGAAGGCGGCTTGAATTCGCGAGCGAATTCAAGGTGGATCTCAGGCAGAAAGGGGTAGGGAGGGTGATATCGGGCGCCGGGGAGAGGGCGCGTGATTTCGGGCGCCGGCCGCGATGCTCCCCGACGTCGTCAGGCGCCGGAGAACGTCACCTTCACGCCGCGCTGGCGGAAATAGGCCTGCATCAGCTTGCGGCCGGAGCGGTTGCCCTGCGCGAGGCGGGCCGGGTCGAAGACGGCTTCCTTCTGGCCGGCCTCGGCCAGCGCGGCCTTGAGCGTGGCGATGTGCAGGTCGAGATCGGCGTTGTCGGCCTGAAGAGAGTCATAAACCCGCTCGATGGCGTCTGCGACGGTCGGTTGGCTCACGGTCGGCTCCTTGTTTCTTCTCTGGCGGTGTTCGCCATGATTTCCGCCCCGACCGTATCGTGATGAAAGCCCGCCCCGTCCATGGGGGATATGGGGCGGATGCGATCAGGCCGCGTCCTCCGCTTCCAGCCTTGCCCTCAGCGTGTCCAGCACCCGGCGGGCGGTGGCGATGTCCTCGGCGGCGAGGCCGTCGGTCAGGGCGGCGGCGCGGGGCGCGTAGAGGCGCAGCGCTTCCTCGTAGGTCTGCCGGCCCCGGTCGGTGAGCACCACGAGGTGGGCGCGCTTGTGGTGGGGGTTGGGCTCGAAGGCGACGAGGCCGTCCTTTTCCAGCTCGTTGACGATGCGCTGCACGTTCTGCCGGTTGGCGCCGAGGTCGCGCGCCAGCCAGGCGACGGGGCGCGGCCGGCGGGCAAAGGCGATGGCGCCCAGCATCTGCCAGCGGGCGCTGGTCAGCCCCAGCGGCGCCACCATGCGGTCGCCCCAGGTCAGCGTCAGGTTGTTGGCCCGGAACAGGGTGAGGATCAGCCCGGTCAGGGCGTCTCCGGCGGGCGCGCGGCCGTCATCGGTCATTGTCACCATCAATCTTTATTGACACCATGATGTCAAATATGCATCTTGATGACGATACTATCAGGGTGTCGCCGATGCAAGGTGGCGCCGGCAGTCCGGAGTTTCCGACCATGAAGAAGTTGATCCATCCCGTGGCCGGGGTGCTGGCCCTTGCGACCATCGCCGTCTTCTGGCTGTCGACGGCCGTCTCCGAACTCATCGGCGCGCCCGAGACCGTGACCCTGGTAAAGACCGCCATTCCCTGGGGCTTCCTGCTGCTGATCCCGGCGCTGATGGCGACGGGCGGCACGGGCCTGTCGCTGGCAAGGGGGCGGCGCGGCGGGCTGATCGGCGTCAAGCTCCGGCGCATGCCGATCATCGCCGCCAACGGGGTGCTGATCCTGGTCCCCGCCGCGCTGTTCCTGGCCATGAAGGCGCGCGACGGCGCCTTCGACGGCAGCTTCTACGCCGTGCAGGCGATCGAGCTGGTCGCCGGCGCCGCCAACCTCGCCCTCCTGTCCCTCAGCCTGCGCGACGGCCTGAGGCTGAGCGGGCGGCTGCGGCGGGGGAGGGGGTGAAGAGGGGGCGCGATATGGGCCGCTTGCCTCTTTCGGCCCGAGGTCCTGCGCCTAAAGCGCAGGATGACAATTTATTGATATGAAACAATAATTTAATTAGAATCCAGCGCGCCCACTCAACCGGCGATGATCGCCATCACCGGCGCGCGGGCGTCTTCGCCGATGTCCTGGGCATCCAGCGCGTTCTTCAGAAGCGCGGCGTCGCAGCCGTGATCGCGCAGCCAGCGGGCGATGGTCTCGGCCTTGTCCTTGCGGTCGCGGACGAGTTCGGTGGCGAGGCGGAGTTCGGGCGCCACCGCCTTGATGCTGCGCTCGCCCGCTTCGATCTCGGCAAAATGCGTCCAGGGGCCGTCGCCCCGCGCCTCGATGAAGGCGGACTCGGTGGGCGTTTCGACGGTGCTGGCGTCGACCTGAACGCCGTCCACCTCGTAGGCGGCGTAATACTGGCCGCAGCACTCCATCCAGGTGGGCGGGGTGAGGCAGCGGAAGCCGGCGAGCGCCCGGGCGAAGATGTCGATCTCGGCGCGCGTGCGCACCAGAAAGTCGACATCGGCCGCCTCGATCGGCGCCCCGCGCAACAGATCGGCGGCGGTGCCGACCAGCCGGTAGTCGAAGCTCCCCTCCCGCTCCACCAGATCGAGCACGGTGGCGAGCGTGTCCTGCAACTGCCCCAGTGTCAGTGTCATGGCGCCGGTCCCTTCGGCGACATTTTAGCAGAGTTGCAGGGCTGGACGAATGCGGTCTTCTGCGTGTGGGGTGGAGCCTCATGGCGCGGCTTGCGCGGGATCCTTTGCCTTGGCAGAGGAGGACAGCCGCGCGCTCTCGGCCGCGTCGGAGCGGTAGCCGTCGAAGCAGGGGCCGCCGTGACGGGTCAGTTCCCGATCCGTCAGCGACAGGAGCGCGGCCGGGTTGCCTTGCACGGCGTCTCTGAACGCATCAGCCGTGAGGGACGCGAGCGCGGGATCGAGCCGCCGCAGCAGGCGCGGCCCCCACTTTCCGTTGCCGGTCCAATGGTTGCGCCCGAGCAGCATCAGATCGATGAGGCGCGGGTAGAGCTGCGCGGCGGTGGCGGCGATCTCGTCGGCCGGCCGCTCGGCGCGCAGGTCGTCGGCGAGGTCGGTCAGGATGTAGCGCAAGGCATCGAGCGGCGCTCCGGCAAGCGGTTTCGGTCCCGCAGCAAGGATCTGCCGCGCCCGTTGCTGCAGGGCGTCAGCCTCGGCCGGCGCGTCGCCGAGGATCACGCCGTTCGCCACCATGTCGATGATGACGGGGACGCCGCGCTCCGCGTCGTTCTCGAAGAAGTAGGCGAGCGTTTCCGGGTCTTGCACGAAGGCCTCGATGGGAAAGCCGTCGAGCACGAAGGACTCTCGCCAGGCCCGCTCGAGCTTGGGGTGGAGGACCACCATGTCGATGTCGGAGAAGGCGTTGCCGTCGCCGCGCAGGATCGAGCCCGCCACGAACAGGTGCGAGGCGTCCCTGAAGCGGGTGGCAAGGCATTTGCGGGCGGCCGCCAATGCGGCTTCGATGCGCGGCTGCATGCTGTCGTCCTCCATCAGGCGGGACGCGGCAGGCACAAAAAAACCCGCTCGCATCCGGCGGGTCGATCGGTTTCGTCTGAAGCGGCTCTAGCTCATGACGCAACCAACCGCCGCGCGGCGGTGGTCGAGGACGTCGAGAGGAAGAGCATCGTGGTCATGGGGCGAGGTTAGCGCGGAGGGTGGGAATGTCAACGGCGTTGGGTGGCGGCATGTGGTGGCAAGGGGCGAAGGGAGCCCCATATCGGCCTTTTGCCTCTTCCTGCCTGAGATCCTCTGCCTGCGCAGAGGAGGACAGTATGATGGGAACAGGAGACCAGCCGGAGAGCGTTGCGCCATCCGATGCGCGACGCTCTATCCAGCGAACGACGCACTATCCCGCTGTTTCCTATACATAAAGCTGTCCTCCTCTGCGCAGGCAGAGGATCTCGGGCAGGAAGAGGTGCCGCCGGACATATCGGCCGCATTTGCCCCGGCGTGGCGTTGCGTTAGCTTGCCCCTCGCCTTGCCCCGTGAGGGCTCGATGCTGGAGCCGACCGCCGCGATGGAACGAGACGATCTGGAAACCTATCTGCACGAGCAGATCCCGCTTACCAAGGCGATGGGCGTGTCGGTGCGCTCGGTCACATCGGGCGCCGTCACTCTTGCCGCCCCGCTCGCGCCCAACATCAACCCCAAGGGCACCGGCTTCGGCGGCAGCGCCTCGACCCTCTGCATCCTCGCGGCCTGGTCGACGCTGTATGCCCGCCTCACCGACGCCGGCCTGCCGTCCGAAATCGTCATCCACACCAACACGATGGAGTATCTGCGGCCGATACGAGGAGAGTTCGTGGCGACTGGATCGGTGAGCGCCGAAGCCGATTGGCCGGGGTTCCTGAAGACGCTGGAGAGCCGGAAGAAGGCGCGGATCGAGATCGAGGCGGCGCTGAGGTGCGGGGATGAGGCGGTGGGGGCGTTCAGAGGGCGGTTCGTGGCGTTCTTGAGGGAGGGGAGAGCGGACTGATACCGGGCGCGTCAGGATGAGCGCTTCGAGAGGAGGAGTGCCCTGATGTGCAGGAACCAGAGCACCAGCATCAGGTCTATGAACGGGCAGACCTGAAAGAGCGAGCGGCGTACATGGAGGGTGACGAGGTCAGCCGTGCCGCCGCAATCGCTCGCGACGGTCTGTGGTATGACGGTCTCCCACAGGGACTGAGCGACGTCGAACAAAAGCGGCAGTATAGCCAGCGCGATGACGGTGGAGACGGCCAGGTTCTTGGGCTTGCTTCCCAGGAAAGCGCTGAGAACCGGAACTCCCGCTTCTCTCTTGCGCACCACGGCAAACATGACGATCGCCGAAAAGGCCGCGGCAAGGACTGCCCAAGGCAGCAACACGACGTAGAAACCCAAGAACAAAGGGCCCCCGCTGTCGCACACCGGGTTCGGCGCGTACAGCTCGGATGAGAACATCATGTCACCGAACTTGGCCGGCAGCTGCAGCCACAGGAGGGCGGAGCCGACCAGCCAATAGCCGAGGCGGTTGTCGGAGGTTGTGAACAACTGGCTCACGGCAGCACCGCCGGAGGCATGACACGGGCGCTTTCAACGAACAGGCCCCAAGAGGTTCCGCGCCCGGTCACGACGATCTGCGTGCCGGGGCTGAGGCTGTCGGTAAACTCGGGAGGGAAGTTGCAGAGCGTGCCGTAGTGCGGAGACAGGTACTCAAGTTCTATGGCATGTCCGCAATGCTTGATCGGGTAGGGTTTTACGTCCTTGACCACGAACGTCATTTCAATGTCGTCGCCAGCGAGCACGGCGGCAGCCAGGGGAACTGTCGTGATTGTCGAGTAGTATCCGCAAACCGCAAGGAAAAGGCACGATAGAAGGACGGCTGGTGTGCTTTGGCCATCCTTGTCGACTTGCCGGATTCTGTTGATATCCCGGAACATCAGCCAGCAGGACAGCGAGGTCGCAAGGGCTACAACGAGAGCGACCACTCTTATCTTGATGGCAAAAGATGGAGAGGGCAGCCATTGGATGTGGGTGGAGTTCAGGAAGACGGGGAGAACCATCAGGGTCCCGACGAGAGCGTAATAGAGGCCGAGCCACGTGCAATAGGCAGGAAGCTTCGTCGCGGGCCCTGTCACCGTCGTCATCGTCAAGCGTCCACTCCGGATGGTGGCGTCACTCAATCCCTTGGCAAAGGCGTAGCACGCTTGACGGATGGTGCGCCAGCAATGCGGGTGGTGGGGAAGGGGGCGCGCTATATCGGCGGCGAGCCACTTCCTGCCCGAGGTCCTGGCCTTCGCCAGGATGACGGAACTATATGGAGGGAGGGGAGACCTATAGCGGCGGCGAGCCTCTTCCTGCCTGAGGTCCTCGCCTGCGCAAGGATGACAGCGTGATGGAAGCGGGAGACAGCTGGATAGGGCGGCGAGCCGAAGTGGATGGCGAGGCTGCATCCAGCGATCGGCGCGCTATACATCTGAAACATATATATAAATTGTCCTCCTCTGCGTAGGCAGAGGACCTCGGGCCGGAAAGGGCGCGCGGGCACTATCGGCCGCTCTTGCAACGCTGCTGAAGGCTCCCACCCCCCCAACAACGCCACCGCCGCCAGCTCTCTCGAACCGGCGGCGGATGTCGCTCGCGGGGTGTCGGCGGGATTACCGCGAGGCGAGGTTTTCCTTTTCGGGGAGGGGTTGGACGGGCACGCCCGGCCAGATCTTCTGGAGGTTGCCGGAGATGACGAGGTCGTTTTCGGTGAGGCCGGAGAGGATGGCGATGTCGGGGCCGTCGGTGCGGCCGGTTTCGACCATGCGCTGTTCCACCGTGCTGTCCTTGCCGATGACGTAGACGTATTTGCCGAGCTGGCTGGAGCCGAGGGCCACTTGCGGGGCCATCAGCACGTCCGGCTGTTCGCCGACCGAGAGGCGGAGGTGGACGTATTGGCCGGGCAGGAGGTCGAAGGCGGAGTTGGCGATGGTGGCGCGGGCGGCGACGGTGCCGGTGGAGGCGTCGAGGCGGTTGTCGATGAAGGTGAGCTTGCCGGCGTAGGCCTTGCTGCCTTCTTGTCCGGGCAGGGTGATCTCGGCCGTCACCTCGCCCTTTTCGAGGGCGGCCTTGATGGCGGTGAGGTCCTTTTCGGCCGGGTTGAAGGTGACGTAGATGGGGTCGAGCTGCACCAGCGTGTTGAGCACCGTCTGGCCGGAGGTGACCAGCGTGCCGACCGACGCGGCGCCGCGGCCGACGCGGCCGGCGAAGGGCGCGCGGATGGTGGAGCGTTCGATGTCGAGCTCGGCCGCCGCCACCGCCGCCTTGTCGATGGCGATGCCCGCCTCGGCCTGCAGCAGCGAGCTGGTGCGCTGGTCGAAGCCGTCCTTGGCGAGGAAGCCCTTCTGCGACAGCTCCTCGCCGCGCTGCAGGTTGGAACGGAGATAGTCGACCTGGGCGGTGTCGCGCTGAAGCTGGGCCTTGGCCTGGTCGAGCGCCGTCTGGGCGTCGCGGTCGTCGATCACGTAGAGCACGTCGCCCGCCTTGACGTCGGCGCCGTCGGCCACCACGCGCTCGCGCAGATAGCCGGTGACCTTGGCTTGCAGCGAGACGGACTGGATCGCCTCGGTGCGGGCGGGATAGTCGAGATAGACGGGCAGCGTGCGCTTTTCCACCTTCTCGACGGGCACGGGCATGGCCTGCGGCGCCTGCTGGGCGGGGGTGGCCGCCGCCGGGGTGGCGAAGAGATCGCCGATGGGCAGGTGCGCCTCCACATAGTCGCGCACCGCCGGGTGGAACAGGCTGGCGCCGCCGGCCACGACGGCCAGCGTGAACAGGGAGGCGATGGGGCGTTTGGCGAGGAATGACATGGCGGAAACTCCGGTCACTCGGCGGCCTTGGCGAGGTCGTCGTCGACCTCGTTGGCGGCCACGGGATGATGGGCGTGATGGAAGAGGGCGGCGTCGCGCTCGACGGCGGCGGGGTTCCACCGCTCGCGCAGGCGCTCGATCACCACGTAGAACACGGGGGTGAAGACCATGGTGAGCACGGTGGCCGCCAGCATGCCGCCCACCACCGTGGTGCCGAGCGACTGCCGGCTGGCAGCGCCCGCCCCGGTGGCGAGCATCAGCGGCACCGCGCCGAGGATGAAGGCCAGCGCCGTCATCAGGATGGGGCGCAGGCGCAGGCGGGCCGCCTCGGTCGCCGCCTCGACGATGCCGAGCCCGTCGTCGCGCCGCTTTCGGGCGAACTCGACGATCAGGATGGCGTTCTTGGCGGCGAGGCCGATCAGCATGACGAAGCCGATCTGCGAGTAGACGTCGATCTGCATGCCGCGCCACTGGATGGCTCCGAGCGCGCCGAACAGCGCCAGGGGCACGGTGAGCAGCACCACGAAGGGCATGGTCCAGCTCTCGTACTGGGCGGCGAGGATGAGGAACACGAAGACGATGGCGAGCGCGAACACGGCGGTGGCCGCCGAACCCGCCTTCAGCTCCTGGAAGGTGATGCCCGTCCACTCGTAGCCGAAGTCGCGCGGCAGCGTCTCGTTGGCCACCCGCTCCATGGCGGCGATGGCCTGGCCGGAGGAGAAGCCGGGGGCCGGGCCGCCGTTGATCAGCGCCGAGGCGTTGGAGTTGTAGTGCGGCACGGTTTCCGGCCCCACGGTGGGCTTCAGCTCGCCGAGGGTGGAGAGCGGCACCATGCCGCCGCTGTCGTTGCGGACGTAGAGGCGCGTCAGATCGGTGGCCGTGGAGCGGGCGTCCTGGTCGGCCTGCAAGGTGACGCGGAAGGTGCGGCCGAACAGGTTGAAGTCGTTGACGTAGAGCGAGCCGAGATAGATCTGCAAGGTGTTGAAGATATCCGGCAGGCTGAGCCCCAGGAGCTTGGCCTTGTTGCGGTCGAGGTCGTAGACGAACTGCGGCGTCGAGGTGCCGAAGGACGAGAACAGCTGCTGGGCGTTGAGCTCGGGCTGCTGGCGGGCGGCGGCGAGCAAGCCTTGCGTGGCGTCGTTCAGCGCCTGGCTGCCCTGGCCGGAAAGGTCCTTCACCTGGAACTCGAAGCCGCCGGTGGCGCCGAGACCGGGGATGGACGGCGGATCGAACGACAGGGCGAAGGCGTCGGGGATGGCCATCAGCTTGGGCCGCACCTCTTCGACGATGCGCGAGGCGTGCTGCTCCGGCCCGCGTTCCTCCCAGGGCTTGAGGATGGCGAACTCCACCGCCGAATTGGACTGCGCCGCCGAGGTCAGGAAGTTGAGGCCGGAGATGGCGCCGACGGTTTCGATGCCGGGCGTCGCCTCCAGGATGTCGCGCACCTGTTCGGCCACGGCGTTGGTGCGCTCCAGCGAGGCGCCGTCGGGCAGCTGGACCACGACGAAGAAGTAGCCCTCGTCTTCCACCGGCAGGAAGGTGGAGGGGGTGCGGCTCCACAGCCAGTAGGTGGCGCCGATGGTGACGACGAACAGGGCGAGCACCAGATAGCGCAGCTTCACCAGCCCGCCGACGCTGGCCGCATAGGCATGCGACATGGCGCCGAAGGCCGAATTGAACCAGCGGAAGGGGGCAAAGCGCACCGCCCCCTGGTGGCGCAGGAAGGCGGCCGACAGGGCCGGGCTCAGCGTCAACGAGTTGAAGGCGGAGATGCCGACGGAGATCGCCACGGTGAGCGCGAACTGGTTGTAGAGCTGGCCGGTGACGCCGGGAATGAAGGCGACGGGGATGAACACCGCCATCAGCACCGCCGTGGTGGCGATGATGGGGCCGGTGACCTCGGCCATGGCCTTGCGCGTGGCGGCCAGCGGCTTGAGGCCGGCCTCGATCTGCCGCTCGACATTCTCCACCACCACGATGGCGTCGTCGACCACGAGGCCGATGGCGAGCACCATGCCGAGCAGACTGAGCATGTTGAGCGAGAAGCCGAGAAGCTCCATCACCACCAGCGTGCCGACCAGCGACACGGGGATGGCGATGGCCGGGATGACGGTGGTGCGCCAGCTTTGCAGGAAGATGAAGACCACGGCGATGACCAACACCAGCGCTTCGCCCAGCGTCTTCAACACGTCGTCCATCGACGCCTGCACGAAGCGGGTGGTGTCGTAATGCATGGCGTAGGAGATGCCGGGCGGGAAGCGCTTGGACAGCTCCTCCATCTTGGCCTTGACGCCGGCCTGAAGGTCGAGCGCGTTGGAGCCGGGCATCTGGAACACGCCGAGCACCACCGTGGGGTCCTTGCCGAAGAAGGCGGAGGAGGAATATTGCAGCGCGCCCAGCTCGATGCGGGCGACGTCTTTCAGGCGCACCACGGCGCCGCTCGCCGCATCGGCGCGCAGCACGATGTCGCCGAACTCCTCGGGGCTGGAAAGGCGGCCGACGGCGTTGACCTGCATTTCGAAGGCGGTGCCGGCGGGGGCCGGCGCCTGGCCGATCTTGCCGGCGGCGACCTGCACGTTCTGCTCGGCGATGGCCGCTTGCGCATCCACGGCCGTCAGCCCGAGGTTGGCGAGCTTGTCGGGGTCGAGCCAGACGCGCATGGAATAGCGCCGCTCGCCGAACACCTGCACGTCGCCGACGCCGGGCACGCGCTTGAGCGGATCGAGGATCTGCAGCGCTGCGTAGTTGCTGAGCGCCACCGGGTCGACCGAGCCGTCGGGCGAGGTGAGGTTGACGATGAGGACGAAGTTGGGGTTCTGCTTCCTGACCGACACGCCCGTCTGGTTGACGATGGCCGGCAGCGAGGAGGCGGCCTGCGACACGCGGTTCTGCACGTCGACGGCGGCGGTGTTGATGGGGTAGCCGACGTCGAAGGTGACGGTGATGGTCGACGAGCCGTCGTTGGAACTCGACGAGGACATGTAGGTCATGCCCTCGACGCCGTTGATCTGCTGTTCCAGCGGCGTGGTCACCGTGTCTGCCACCACCTGCGCGCTGGCGCCGGGGTAGTGGGCCGAGACCACCACCTGCGGCGGCGATATCTCGGGAAACTGGGCGACCGGCAGCAGCACGTAGCAAATGGCGCCGGCCAGCACCATGATGATGGCGATGGCCGAGGCGAAGATCGGTCGTTCGGTGAAGAAGTTTACCATGTGCAGCCCTCGCCGCGACCGGTGGAGGCCGCCATCCAGCAGGGAACCGCCTCGCCGCCGAGGCCGTTGTTGAAGCGATCGCCCACCTCACGCAGCTCGCGGCGCAGGCGCTCTGGGTGAACCCGGTCGGCCCGCATGACGGTGAGCACCAGGGGATCGCGGAGGAGTTCGTCCAGGGTGAGTTCGTGCTTCATGGCGGGTCTCCTGCGCGGCGGGCGGATGGTGGAGGAGGTAGAGCTTTGATGGGCATCGGGTTTTTCCGAAAACCGGGGGCCACTTTTCGGCCCGATGCTTGGTTATTGGTTTGGCATCAGGTTTTTCCGAAAACCGGCAAGCCACTTTTCGGCCTGATGCCTAGACTAAGTGTGCAGGGTGTCGTTGCCGCTCCCGGGGGAACTGGCCTTGACGCGTTGGAAAGGGGGTGTTACCCGTCAGTAACATTCCGGACGTTA
This sequence comes from Pleomorphomonas sp., assembly GCA_030603685.1. Classification (GTDB taxonomy): domain Bacteria; phylum Pseudomonadota; class Alphaproteobacteria; order Rhizobiales; family Pleomorphomonadaceae; genus Pleomorphomonas. Next base: position 6,508 of record JAUVXG010000096.1, on the reverse strand, counting down.
CAGATCGGTAACATGGGCGTCAAGGCGCCTTGGCATCATGGGCAATGACGAATTGGTGAGCTGCTGCGTGAAGAGGCCGCGAGAGCGGATTATCGAGATGGCGCAGCTTCTGTTCCGCAAGCATGGCATCCGCGGCGTCGGCGTGGACGCCATCGCCGAGGAAGCGGGCACCAACAAGATGACGCTCTACCGCCACTTCGGCTCCAAGGACGAGTTGATCGCCGAGTGCCTGCGCGAAACGGCGCGCACCGCCGACCCCTTCTGGCGCGACCTGGAACAGAACTTCCCCGGCGATCCCCTGGCCCAGCTGCACGAGTGGGTGCGCGCCGTCGCCTCCTACGCCAGCATGGAAGCCGGCGGCTGCGACCTCGTCACCGCCGCCTTCGAACTCCCCGAACCCGACCACCCCGCCCGCCAGGTGGTGGAAGCCTTCAAGCACGAGCAGCGCCAGAAGCTGGTGGGGCTGTGCAGGAAGGCGGGGATCGCCGAGGCGGAGAAACTGGCCGACACGCTGGGGCTGCTGCTGGAAGGCGCGAGGGTGAACCGGAGGTCAGTGGGGCCGGACGGGCCGTCGGCGAGGTTCGTGGCGCTGGCGGAAGCGGTGATCGCGTCGTTCAGCGCGGCGAGCGGGAAGGTGGAGAGGGTGGGGGAGACGGAGGGGGCGTGAGGCGCGGAAGTGCCAACCGCCTCCAATGTCGCCGTATATCGGCGTTGCGCCCTTTCCTGCCTGAGGTCCACCTTGCAGTCGCGAGCGAATGCAAGCGGCCTGCGCAAGGATGACAGGAAATTGATATAAAACAGTAGGTTAGCGTAGAGCCCTTCGTTCGACGCCCGGTCTCCCGTTCCTATCACGCTGTCATCCTCGCGCAGGCGAGGACCTCAGGCCGAAAGAGGCGCAACGCGAGTATCAATCTCCAGCGCGCCAGCACCCCGCCCCCATCAAACTGTCCTCCTCTGCGAAGGCAGAGGATCTCGGGCCGGAAAGAGCGCAACGCCGATATCACGCTCCCACCAACTCCCATTGCGGCCTATACGGAAATCCCGTATAACTACCCACCATGACGTCAGAGCGGTTCGATCCAGCCAAAGACGCGACCAACCGCGCGAAGCATCAGTTGCCGTTGGCCTTTGGCGATCGCATCTTCGAGGACGACGACCACCTGATTATCCCTTCCATCCGCGAGATCGACGGTGAGGAGCGGTTCAAGGTGGTGGGGATCGTCGAGGGAAAGCTGTTCACCGGCGTCTTTGTCTGGCGGGACGACCTGCCGCGTTTCATCTCGGTGAGAAGGAGCAACAAAGGTGAAGAACGATCCTATCGCGCTGCCTGCTGATCCCACCGACGCCGAGGATTTCGACGTGACGATCGAGGCCTTGGACAGGGCCCAGCGCGCGCGCCTGATCCGCAAGACGCGCACCGGCCTCGGCCTCACCCAAGCCGAATTCGCCACCCGCTTCCGCGTACCCGTTGGCACCCTGCGCGACTGGGAACAGGCCAGGGCGACCGCGCCGGACTTCGCCATCGCCTATGTGAGGGTGATTGGACTTCATCCGGACATGGTGGCGAAGGCGGTTGCGTAGCTTGGGCGACTGGAAACGGGCGGCTGCGACCTCGTCACCGCCGCCTTAGAACTCCCCGAACCCAACCACCCCGCCCGCCAGGTGGTGGAGACCTTCAAGCATGAGCAGCGCCAGAAGCTGGTCGCGCTTTACCGCAAGGCGGGGATCGAGGAGGCGGAGAAGCTGGCCGACACGCTGGGGCTGCTGCTGGAAGGCGCGAGGGTGAACCGGCGGAGTGCGGGGCCGAATGGGGCGTCGGCACGGTTCGTGGCGCTGGCGGAGGCGGTGATCGCGTCGTTCAGCGCGGCGAGCGGGAAGGTGGAGAGAGAGGGAAGTGGAGGGGGCGTAGGAGGCTTCTTTTCTGCCAGGGATTTAGTGTCTCGACATACGCTCCGGCGCATTGGGGGCGTCTCCAATTGGTTCCCTTCAGGAGAGCCGTTTGAACATACTTTTTGTTCTGACCTTGTGCGGCGATGTGCCCCTTTGTCTTACCTGATAACAGCCGCCTATTCCGCTAGTGTCGTCGCCCGTTCTCGTTGGGATGTGCTGCATCGATTCCGCCACGTACCTTGGAACTGGCTGAATGTTGCCGCTACATTGCAGACTCTTGTGCTATCGCCAATACTACAGGATCGAGATAGTAGTCTCATGGCGGGCAAGAGCGTAAGCTTGTTGGGGGAGAGCAATGCAATGGATCAAGACCGAGGATCTCGACGTCTGGGGGCGGGCGAGAACTTCGGAAACCGAGCTCCCCGGGCTGGTAGCTGATCTTATCCGTGCGACGGTTCCGGACATTACCGCGATGCGATTTCCCAGCGGGGAGAAGGGTCAGATTCGTGGGTTCGACGGGCACCTCGAGAGCTCGGTTAAGGTAATGAACGTTCCCGAAGGAAGATCACTTTGGGAGTTTGGGACCGAGCCAGACTACAAGAGCAAGGCGCAGCGGGATTTTGATAAACGTAGCAGGGAGGTTTCGCCTGCTGAGCAAAGGCAGACAAGTTGGATATTCCTGACACCCTTTACCTGGGACTCATCAAGGCCCGACAACAAGATTGAGGACTGGGTTCGCGCTCGTCGAGAAAATTCGGAATGGAAGGACGTCTGTTTTATTGATGGCGTTCAGCTTGAGGACTGGTTGGCGTGTTGTCCAGCAGTGGCTGCCTGGCACGCCAAGAACACACTCAAAGTTGCCCCGCAGGATGGTGCTCGTAGCACAGACGAGTTTTGGGAAGAGTTTTCTAACCGATTTAAACCCCGGCTCACCGAAGAAGTATTGTTGTGCGAGCGGGAACTGGCGACTGAGCAACTGCTGAAGGCGCTGATGGGGACGGCGCAGCAAACCAGCTTTATCGCTGACTCACCTGACGAAGTCTTGGCGTTTGCTGTCGCGTCAATACGCAAAGCGAAGCCCGAAGTACGGCTGTTTCTAGAAGCGCGGACGCTTGTTATCGACACGATTTCGGCAGGGCGTGCACTTCGAGGAAAGCCGAGTCTCAGTTTTCTTGTGCGGGGCGAAGCAGCCATGTCGCCGGGCCAGTTTGCTGTCAGCGTTCCGACCTTAGTTCCGCTGGGACGGCAGCAACGTGTCAGCAGTGGCATCCGCCTGGACCGGCCAACCGGATTCGCAATGGCACGCGCGTTGATGACAATGGGCTACTCGCAGTCGCAAGCAGAGACCTTGGCGCGTGGTTCAGGGCGCAGTCTGGCGGCCTTGGCTCGGCAGATTCCCGGCGGTGCGAGCGATGAACCTGTTTGGATGACCGACGCCGAACTTGTGCTTCCCGCAGTGCTAACTGGCGCATGGGACGCATCAAATGAACTCGACAGGGAGATCCTTCAAAGACTTTCGGGGGCTTCCGATTATGATTCCTATGAGAGGCGATTGCGGAAATTTGCCAATGATCCGGATCCGCCGCTGGATAGGGAAGGGTCGGTGTGGAAGGTTCGCGCGCCGATGGATGCGTTCATTCATATCGGACACCTGATAGGCAAAGATAGTTTGGAGGCGCTGCGACCAGTACTAGTAGAAGTGTTTGGGCAGGTTCGAGCGGAACCTGATCCCAATGACCTGATTGACTTCGCGCCGGCCAAATCTAGTCGGCACAGTGATTGGCTGCGTGAAGGTCTTGCCACAACCCTTCTCCTAATCGCTGCTTGGTCTCGGCAAGCCCGACTCGCAATCGGATTGGGAGACGGGCAAGCTTTTGTCAATGAGGTTGTCTCCGCTTTACCCGGACTTGGTACTGATCCCCGGTTGCTGAGCAGCCTGAAAGACGAGCTGCCATTACTTGCGGAGGCCGCACCTGACCCTTTGTTGGCAGCCCTCGAGCGTATGCTCGAGGGTGACGGCGCAGCAATTCGCCCGATCTTTGAAGAAACTGAGGGACTGTTCGCACCAGTTGCTCACCACACAGGAGTGTTGTGGGCGCTTGAGACCTTGGCGTGGGATCCGGCTTATTTTCGGCGGGTGGCTCTTATCCTTGCCCACTTGGCAGCGGTTGATCCCGGCGGAAGACTTGCGAACCGACCGATCGCAAGCCTTGCTGAGATTTTTCTCCTCTGGAAACCCGGAACCAACGCTCCGCCGGAGAGCCGGCTTAACGTGCTAGATGAGATTATACAGAAACAACCGACCATAGCTTGGGAGCTTCTGAAACAGCTTCTTCCTGATGAGCACGGCGTTTCGATTGGTACGGCGAGACCGAGGCTACGTGAAGGCGGCATCAACCCGCCGGTGTCGATGACCTACGCCACGTTATGGAAGGCTCAAGCCGACATAATGTCGCGCTTTGTTTCCCTTGCGGTCGGAGATGCTGCTCGAGTTGACCAGATGATCGCGACCCTGCCGACGTTTTCGGCGGAGACCCGAGCGAAAGCACTGGCGCTTATCGATGCTACTTTGGCCGACGCCGAAGACGACGTTCGCCTGAAAATGTGGAGAACTCTGCGTGAGATTGTCCGCAGGCATGAACGGTTCGCCACGGCGAAATGGGCTCTTTCCCATGAAGAAATTGCTCCGCTGCGTGACCTGGCAGCTAGATATGCGCCAGTTGATCCGGTCATCGAAGTCGCTGACTTATTCGATCATTGGTCGTTAGGAGCAGGAGGCAGCGACGGAGTTAGTGACCAATCGCGCATAAGCGCTGTTCGTAAGCTTCGAGAAGATCACGGCATCGACGCTGTACTTCGGCTGGCGCAGTCGGCTGAGGTTCAGCACTTGGTGCTGGATGCAGTTGAGAAGGCCCAGCTTTCGGCTGGCGACGTTCTTGATCTGCTAGACGGCAGCTTTACGGCGGACACTCGACCCCAGCTGTCGATTGCATTGTCTGGTCTCTATTGGCGTGTCGCAGGAGCCCAGGCAGCGGAAGCGTGGCTTGAGTACAAGCGCACGGCTATAAGCGTGGAGAGAACGGCCGCTCTTCTTTTTGCCTGGCCGCTGGCCGCCGCGACATGGGCCGCCGCGCGACGACTTGGACGCGATGTGCTGGAGGCGTACTGGCGGAGTTGGCTGCCCCACTGGGTCGAAGGCTCACGCCGATTGTTGCTTACGGTCGTGTGGAATTTGCTACGACGTGGCCGAGCGGTTGCTGCTCTTCAAACTGCACTTAACCGTCTGGATGACCTCCCTAGCAGCCTTCTGCTCCGGATTCTCGAACACATCGCACCTGAGCTAAACAGCTCTGGGGGACAGCCCGACAATATGATTGGTTACAACCTTGAGCAGGCTTTTATGTCGCTGGATAAGCGCGAAGACGTTGAACAGGTACGCATTGCTGAGTTGGAGTACGCGCTGTTGCCCTTGTTAGAGTATCAAGATCGAACGCTCAAATTTTACGATCTGATGGCCAAGGAACCCGTTGTTTATAATCAGGTTTTATGTGAAGTATTTCGTGCCGATGGCGAGGAGAGGCGTAATTCTAGTGAGGATGAGCGAGCTCGATGGCGGCAAGCATATAAATTGTTATCAGGTTTTTCGACGCTCCCTGGTCTTGTAAATGGGGTACTCAACCAATCTAGCCTCAGCAAGTGGGTGGATCATGTGCGGAAGCTTGGGATAGAGACCCGTCGTGTGTCAATTACAGACTTAAAGATCGGCAATCTGCTTGCTCATGCTCCCGACGACGATGAAGACAAAGCTTGGCCTCATCGCGTTGTGCGCGACGAGATTGAACGTGTGCGAAGTAGTGATCTTGAGCGCGGCCTGCAAACAGAGCGGTTTAATATGCGCGGTGTAGTAAGAAGGGGCGTTCTCGATGGCGGCGTGCTAGAGCGTGAGCTCGCCGAGCGTTACCGCCGTTACGCTACGACGGCAGCAGCTTGGCCCAGAACAGCAGCGTTGCTGCTGTCAATGGCGGAAAGATGGGAAGAAGACGCCCAGCGAGAGGATTCGGAAGCGCGCAAGCGTCTCTTGCGTAGTTAGGTGAAGATAGACTGCATGTCGCTGATTGAGCCTGCCGATCGCCGTTGTATCTATCGGCCCAGTTTTTGAGCTCCTACCTATATCCGCGATGTTCCTCGTCCCCTGCGACCGGCTCTTGCTGTAACAACTCGGCTTGTCGCCCATCACCCCCCAACATGCCGCTCCAAAAACCCCACCAGATTCTCATGGTGCTCGTTCTCCGCCGCGCTGCCTGGGATATGATCCTGCCCCTCGTAGTAATGAACCTCGGGCGTTCGGCCGTGTTGCTCCAGGCGGGCCACCAGTCGCCGCGTCATCTCGACGGACCATACCCGGTCGGCGGTGCCGTGGCTGAGGAAGAGCGGGCCGGGGTAGCGTTCGATTTCGATGGGGGTTGTCGGCAGGAGGTTGTCGCTTGTCCCGCGCCAGGTCCAGGCCCGGTGCGCCGGGTCCCAGGGTTGCCAGCCGGGGTCGCCGCTGTCGCGATAGCGGCGCGCGTCGAAGGCGCCGCAGACGACGTCGGGCGGGCTGTGCGCGGCGACGGCGTCG